>JAODBI010000311.1 GCA_025463875.1 Actinomycetes bacterium | reverse complement strand
GGTTGAGGTTCTTCTGGGTCATGGTGTTGTGGTCCTTTCGAGTTCGGATCGGCAGTTCGCCGAGAAAGATGGGTGGTGTGGAGGCTCAGAGGGCAAAGCCGCCGTCGACGTTCCAGGTCGTGCCGGTGACGAACCGGGCCTCGTCCCGCGCCAGAAAAGCCACGGCATCGGCGATGTCGTGGGGCTGGCCGTAGTGGCCGACCGCAGTCAACGACCGCATGGCGTCGGCGAACTCCCCGGAGTCGGGATTCATGTCGGTCGCCACCGGACCCGGCTGGATGGTGTTGACGGTGATACCGCGGGGTCCGAGTTCACGGGCGAGGCCGCGAGTCAGCCCAGCGACCGCGGCCTTCGTGAGCGAGTAGACGCTGATACCGCTGATCGGGACGCGGTCGGCCATCGCGCTGCCGATGTTGATGATCCGCCCGCGCGCACCGAGACGCGGTACGGCGGCCTGGATTGCGACGAAGATCGCCCGGACGTTGACCGCGAGAAGCCGGTCATATTCTTCCGGCGGGAAATCCTCGATCGGGGCGAGATGTGAGGTGCCGGCGTTGTTCACAATGACTTCGAGGCCACCGAACCGGTCGTCGGTCTTCGATATCGCTGCGCGGACCGCTTCGGGATCCTCACTGTCGGCTTGAAGCGCCAAGGCCTGGCCGCCGGAGCCGATGATCTCCTGCTCAAGGTCGTTCGCGGGGCCCTTGGCCTCTCGGTAGGTGAACGCTACGGCGGCGCCATCGGCTGCGAGCCGCCGAACAATGCCGGCGCCGATCCCCCGAGAACCCCCGGTGACCAGCGCTCGCCGGCCTGCGAGCGGGGCCCGGGCGACGTCGTCGAGTCTTGCTGTTTGCGTCATGACGCTCCTTACGTATCGAATGGTTCGTTTACGTAATGAACGGCGATGTCCCTTCGTGCCCTACGTCAGCCCGAAGCATCGCTCGCCGGGTCCCGCTGCGGAACCCCGGGGAGTCTCCTTACCGAATCGTTCGGTTACCATATCGGGAGGTTCGCTGTTCCGGCAAGGAGGTTCGAGGATGGCAGAGCGAGGCAGACCACGAGAGTTCGACGAGGAGGAAGTCCTCGACGTCGCGATGAGGCTGTTCTGGGAACACGGCTTCGATGGCACTTCGATGAGCGAGCTCACCGAGGCGATGGGTATCAACCGGCGCAGCGTCTACGCGGCGTTCGGCAACAAGGAGGCGCTGTTCACCGCGGCGTTGGAGCGCTATCTGGCCGGCCCCGGAGCGTTCGTGGCGAAGGCGCGGGCGCAACCGACCGCCCGGGAAGTCGCGGAGGCCTTCCTTCGAGGCTCCGTGGAGGCGTTCACGTCATCGGACCGTCCGTCGGGGTGCATGGCGGTGCAGTCCGCCTTGACCTGTAGCGACGCGTCAGCGGCCGTCCGTTCCGACCTCGCGGCGCGGCGTATGGCTGGGGTGGACGCCTTCCGTGAGCGATTCGACCGCGCGCAACTGGACGGCGATTTGCCTGCCGACGTCGATACACGGGCCCTGGCCAGCTACGTCGTCGCTTTGAGCTACGGGTTCTCAGTCCAGGCCAACAGCGGGGTTGGCCGGGAAGTGTTGTCCCGGACGGTCGAGTTCGTGCTGTCGACCTGGCCGAGTGCGTGATGCGTCTCGCGCATGGGCTCTCGTTCATCCGGGGAAGAGTCACGCACTTGTTGGAGGCAACGTGAGCGGCGTCAACTGCGTCATCCGAGTAGTCGATGCTCTGAGCTTCGCGCCAGCCGGGTCTGGCACTGAACGCGGAACACCACGCGGCGCGCTGTGCCGTTTTGCATCGCGCGTGGTGCCGTGAATGGTGCCGTTCAGCGCGGTACTGGACGGGACACGACGGGACTAGACGTCACGAACGTCGCGCGAACCGGCTCGTCAGCCGTACCGCACGGCAGTGGACGGGACGAGACGGTACGACACTGGGCCGGCTCATAACCCGAAGGTCGCAGGTTCAAATCCTGCCCCCGCCACCATTTGAAGTTGCACGTCAGGCCCGGTGCGAAAGCGCCGGGCCTGCAGCATTTCGGGTGTTCGGAGCACGAGTGGTGCCGAAAATGGTGCCGTGCACATCGTTCGCGATTTTGCAGCGGATCGTGTCGCTTTCGTGGTGCCGAACAACCCGAAGGTAGGCACTCTGCTTGAGACGGAAGCTCGCCGTCCACGGAACGCTGAGTCCGATCTGGCCGCGCCGGACTCGAATTCCGGCTAAGGCGTAATCGTCCACAGCGCATCGTGGTTCGTGATGGTTTCGAACGCCACGCCCCCCCGGCCTCAAGCATTGGACGCTGCGCGAGCATCGCCTGCAGGTGTGTCATGGCGTGCGCATGTTCCATCGAGTCCCATGCGCTCACGTTGGTGACCTGACCCTGGCTCGATCGATCCCGACGAAGTAGTGGATGAGTCCCGGTATCGCTTCGAGGGCAGCCCGTAACGCTGCCTCGCCATGCGCCGGGAGCGGTCGACCTCGTCTAGGCGCGCAAGCGGGAAACGTTCCCTTGGATATTCGTACGATCATCTGACGAATCCTTCTATGTCGCTCAGACGCCGGCACGCGCGTCAGATCTCGTGGGCACCGCGATCTCCATCGGCGTGCGCGCTCGTCGAGCGACCAGCGGCGTGCGATTGTTCGGCGAGTTGTTTGATCGCCCGGAGTCGGTGGTCCCAGCGGTTGGCGACCTCGGACAATGCGCCGGTTGCTTCGGCGAGGCGTTGTTCGCGGACCTCGTAGCGGACCTCGCGGCCTTGGCGGTGGGAGTCGATCAGTCCGACTCGTTGGAGGAGCAGGAGATGTTTGGAGATCGCTTGGCGGCTGACGGGCATGTCCGCGGTGAGGGTTGTCGCCGTGGCCTGACCGCGCGCAACGAGGAGGTCGAGCAGTTTGCGGCGAGTCGGATCCGCCATCGCTTCCCAGAGGTCGTCATCGTCGGATGAGTGGTTCATGGTGACGATGAATGCCCCGAGGCAAAGAGGGCCCGCAAGCGGTCTCCCTGGACCTGCCAACCGTGACGGTGCTGTTCCAGGAACTTCTGCTTCTCGTCGTCGGTCAGGTCCATCTGGTCGAGGCCGGATTCGACGACGCGTAGTCGGGTCCGTTCGTCGCCGTCCGCAACCAGTGTGAAGGTGACGAGTGTCGAGTTGGCTTCCGCCGCGAGCTCGCCGGGCGGATATACCCAGCGATACGAGAAACGGTGCGGACGATCGGCGGCGACGACCGTGATGTTGACGACGTTGGGTGTGTCCGTATCTGCCCGGAACGTCAGCGAGCCGACCGCGCCGGGTCGCGCTTCGACGTCTGCGGTATCGCTGAACCAGGTGCGGATCAGTTCGGGTTCGGTGATCGTGCGCCACACGACGTCTATCGGGGCTTCGATCTCGATGTCGCGTTCGATCGTGTAGGTGCTCATCGCTGCCAGTCTCGTTCGGCGGTCGGGTTCAGCGTCGCCAGTGACGTTCGTGTGCCCGGCAACGCTGAACCCGATGCAAGGCGGGTGATCGGTTCGTCAATGTCAGGCCGACGGGTCGCGCGGCTCGTTGAGACGGCCGATACCGGTCTCGAGGAACTGGTGCAGGCTGGGCATGAAGTGGTTCCAGCCAGCGCGGCACTGGTCGAAGCACTCCAGCGCGGGCCCCAGTCCGATGTGGCGGAACTCGATGGCGCAGGTCCCGTCGGCGTTGGGCCGCACCGAGAACGACGGCCTGGTCCCGACCCAGTCGGCCATGACCGGACAGTCCGTCACCAACCAGGTGACTTCGTTTGTCCCCGGAACGTGCTCCACCGTGACGACCACGGCGGGACCGTCGCCGCCCATGAAGAGTTGCACCTCGTCGCCGTGACGCTCGGACCGGGTCACGGCGGTCCACCAGCGGCCGATCACGGTGTCGTCGGTGACGGCCTCGATGACCTGCGGCACGGGAACGTGCACCTGCATTCCGTAGGTGTAGTCGTCGGCGGCCGTGGTGTCGTGCGGTGCGGAAGATGAACTTGTGGTCATGGATCTCTCCTTGTTCGAGCCCGGAGCGCTTCCCCGGACGTGCAACCAATCATTGCACGTCGTCCGGCGACGCGCAACCATTAGTTGCGTATTCGTACGGAGTATGGCTGGGGGCCAGGATGAACCTCGGGCGACGAACCCGAAGGTCGCGTCGCCACGTGCGCACCGCGAGTCGCACGCCGCGATGTTCCTCGACATCCTGTGGTCCTTGCTGCCTCGAGACGCTGGAACTCGAAGCTCGTCGGACCGTACCGCCCCTTGGTGGAGCGGGTCGCGTTGCTTTCCGCCGCGGGTACGCGCCGGTGCGACGACGTCGCAGCGCGTCCCTGACGGCCTTGGCGAGGCTCATCTTGCGGCGCGACGCAGCAGGCCGGGATCGAGGAGGTTGCCTTCTCGCGGCACTCAGACTGAATGTCGTGCGTACTCGACGGCCGCCGCGATCGTGAACGGTTCCGTCGGTCGTGACGTCGTCGCGACGAGGTCGTCATACTTGGCCCGGGCGAGCATGACGAACCGATAGCCGAGCCGCTCGCGCTCAGTGATCGCCGCGTCGAGGAGACACGACGCGACATCGGGAGCGCCGGCGCGGCCGGCAAGCACCGCGAGGACTTCGAGCGCATCGACGATCATCAGCACGTAGCCGTGTTCGCACGCGACGTCCAGCAGCACACGGGCTTGTGCCTCCGCCTCGTCGTCGCGCCCCGCGCACACTGCCTGCTGCGCCCGACTCTGGTGGATCAGTGCGGTGCCGAGCGGTGCGTCGGGCATGGCACGGACCAGCGCCGCTGAATCGTCTGTGATCCGCTCGGCTGCCGCAAGTCGTCCCGCTTCGAGCAAAGGAACGTTCAGCGTCGAGAGCAGAGCGACTCGACTCACCGGTACGGGCGCGGCCTCATCCCAGTATCGCTCGGCGGCATTGGCCGCGGCCTCGAGATCTCCTTCGAACATGGCGTCAGTGAGGTCGATCGAGGCGATGAGGAACCGCAGGAGCGGGATCGTTCCCTTCTTCGACCATCGGAGGGCGTCATCGAGAAGCGCGCGGTCGCCGGTCATCAGTGCCGCCTGCGCGAGCGCGGCGGCCGCTGTCATCGAGAACGCAGGATCCTTCGGGCTCGCGGCGGAGGCGTAGCGGGTGACTGTGGCGCTCTGTCCGCGATGCGTTGCGATCACTATCGCCGCCGCGTAGCCGTTCCCCACTGTGTCCACCGTGAATGGCGCCCGCTGGCGGCGGGCCATCTCGCGCTGCGCGTCGATCCAGCGCTCCGCCTCTCCGAGGCGCCCCATGAGCGAGAGCATGTACGCGGTGAATCCTGCGTAGATCGAGATCTCTACATCGTCTTGTGCGGCGACGATCGCCTCGGCGTAGGCGATCATCGGTGCAAGGTCCCCGCGGTACGCGGGAACCATCGCGTTGCCCCGGGCAAGCCAGCCTCTTGCACGTATGTTGGCGACGGGAAGGCGTGGCTCGACGTCGGCCACGAGGCCGGACAAGTCGACGCGTGCGCCGGTCGCCGACGCCATGAGCGCGGCGACGGCCGTGGCCCACTCGGCGGCAAGGTCACCGTCGCGATCGAACGCGAGGAGCCAGTCCCAGGTCTCCACGAGGTTGCCGTAGTGGCCGAGCGTCGTACGCATGCTCGCGAGTCCGGCACACATCCGCAGCGCGTGCACGGCTGAGCGCTCTCGTGACCATTCCATCGCCGCGACGACGTCGGGCATCTCCAGCAGGATGGGCCCGCGCTCGATCCCGTGGTGGCCGTCTCCGACTTCGGTGCACCATTGCGCGTAGTGGTTCGCATGACGGGCCCGCGTGGCGTCGAGCTCCGCAGTTCCGCGGAGCGGCTCCAGGCAGAACTGCCGGATGGTCTCGAGGATCCGGTACCGACCGGTCGTGTTGTCGAGCTGGGCGAGGCTCTTGTCGACGAGGTGTCCCAACGCGTTGATGACGGCCGCGGCATCGACGGCATCGTCGGCGGCCACGTTCCGGGCGGCATCCGCGGTGAACGATGAACGGAACACGGCCAGACGTTCCAGGACCGCGCGCTCGAGATCTTCGAGGAGGTCGATACTCCACGCGATCGAAGCCTGCAACGTCTGATGCCGCGCGATCACTGTGCGGAACCCGACCGTGAGGAGACGGAATGAGTCGTCGAGGCCGGAAGCGAGGTGGTCGAGCGACATCGAGCGAACACGAGCTGCCGCGAGCTCCAGCGCGAGGGGGAGACCATCGAGGCGTGCGCAGATCGACACGATGGCCGGGACGGTTGTGTCATCCACGATCAGGTCGGGTTCGGCAAGCCGCGCGCGCTCGAGGAACAGTCGAGTGGCGTCGAACGACTCGAGGAATTCCATGCCGACGGGTTCGTCCGGCTCGGGAACTGCCATGGACGGGACGCGCCAGATCAACTCGCCCGGCATGTCGAGCGGCTCGCGGCTCGTTACCAACACTCGCGCGTCCGCACATCCCGACAACATCGCGAGGGCGAGCTGGGCCACGGCGTCCAAGAGGTGTTCGGCGTTGTCCAGTACGAGGAGCACCGGGCCCGCATCACGCAGGTGGCGAACGATCTGTGCGGTCACGTCGAGGCCTGCGCCGGGGATGAAACCGGTGGCGAAGGCGACGCGTTCGGCGACCTCGCCCGGAGCGGTCGCGGAAGCGAGCTCGACCCACCACGTACCTCCTCGATGCGAATCTACGAGGTCGGTGGCCGCGCGGAGCGCGAGCCGAGTCTTGCCGCAACCACCCGTTCCGGTGAGCGTGACCAACCGATGCTCGCCGACGAACTTCGCCACCGCGGCTCGCTCGACGTCACGACCGATGAACGAGCTCACCGGCGCGGGCAGGTTGTGCGAGAGTTGCGAGAATTGGCTCGCGCCGCAGCTTGCGATGTCGCGGTCGAGCGCGACGATTGCTGCCGACGGCTCGGTCCCGATCTCGTCGATGAGGTACGTGCGATAGGCCTGGAACGCGCGGAGCGCGTCGGTGCGCCGTCCGGAGTCGGCGAGGGCGCGCATCAAGAGTCCGCGTGGCCGATCGCGGAACGGTTCGGTTTCGATGAGCGGTTGGACCGTTGCGAGAGCGGCGGTCCACTCGCGCGCGGCGAGGAGGAGCTCGGCGAGGTCTTCGATTGCGCCGACGCGCAGCTCGGCGAGGCGTCGCGCGTCTGCGATCGCCCAATCCTCGTGTGCGAACTCGGCATAGGCGTCGCCCCGCCACAGGGCAAGTGCCTCTTCGAGCGCAGCGCGCGCGATCGTGACATCGGTAGCGACGCGAGCGCGGGTGAGGAGGTCTTCGAATCGCGCAGCATCGATGTTGTCGGTCTGCAGTTGGTATCCGGGTGGGGCGGTGACGAGCAGGTCGAACCCGACACTCCGGCGAAGCCGGCTGACCGACGTGCGCAGCGCGCCCGATGAGAGTCCGAGATGTTCCTCGAGAAAGTCGGTCGTCACGATCGTGCCCGCCCGCAAGACGAACACGCTGATGAGGCGACGCTGCGCGACGCTGCTCATGTTGATCTGAGTCCCGTCGACGCCCACCACGCGGAGTGGGCCCAGCACGTCGAACTGCATCCGGATCGCTCCCCGCCGAGCGCACCCTAGCCGCCGTCCGAAAAGTGATGCGCGGCTGTAACACCAGAGTCGGATGGTCTTCGCAGTGTCGGCGCAGCCGACTCGAATCGGGGAGATGACCTATGAACCTGTTCACTCGGGTGGCGACGCTGGCTCCGGAGAACTTCCAGGACGGACTGGCCTACGCGCCTGACGTCGCGAAATATGTCTCGAAGAAGACCGGGCTGGAAGTGATCGCCTGGGGCAGTGTGTACGGCGCACCGGTCGGCACGGTCTCCTGGAGCGCTCGCGTCGACTCCCAGGCGGCGATGGGTGCGGCGCAGGACGCGCTTGCAGCCGACCCCGGCTTCCAAAAGCGGGTGAAGGAGAACGCGCACCTCTTCACGGGTTCGATGGAAGACACCATCGGTCAGTTCGTCGCGATGTCGGGAACGGGTGACGAGATCCCTCAGTACGTGGCCATCGTCACCGCGCAGTGTGCGCCCGGCAGGATCACCGAAGCGATGGCGTGGGGCGTCGACATCATGCACTATGCGTCAAAGCTGACGGGCCTGGATGGCTCGCTGGTGCGCGGGATCTACGGCCCGTTCGCGACGCTCGCGTGGATCAGCCTGGCCGATACGCTCGAACAAGCCGACGCGGCCGACGCGGCGATGTCGAGCGATCCGACGTACATCGAGCGGATCGATCAGGGTGGTGAGTTGTTCATTCCCGGGACCGCGTCCCAGCGACTCATCCGCCGACTGGCGTGAGGAAGGGTTAGCCATTCGAGGTCGGTGAAGACGGCGCGAGCGCGGGCTCGCGCCGTCATCACGACGAAACGGAGACAGGGTGGGATTCCTCGACACCGTGCGCCAGGCGGCCACGTTGCTCCGCCAAGAGGGTCGGGTGTCGGTCCGCGCGTTGCGACGCGAGCTCGACCTCGACGACAAGACCTTGGACGACCTCGTCGAGGAGCTCGTCGAGGTCCGACTGGTAGCCATCCGCGACGGTGATGTCCTGACAGCTGTGAGCGAGCAGCCGGGCGCGGGCGACGACCGCCGAGATCTCACGGTGCTGTTCTGCGATCTCGTTGGTTCGACGGAACTGTCGACCCGGCTCGATTCGGAGGACTACGGCGAAGCACTCCGCGTCTACCACGAGGCCGTTACCGAGGTCGTGACGGCCTGTGGTGGTTACGTCGCCCAACTGCTCGGTGACGGACTCCTCGTGTTGTTCGGGTATCCCGAGGCGCAAGAAGACTCGGCCGACCAGGCGGTGCGCGCGGCCTTGGAGATCGTGCACGTGGTCGACGCGCTGGGTCGCAACCTGTCGGTGCGGGTGGGACTTCACAGCGGGCCGTCCGTGGTGCGTACCGTCGGCGCCGGCGGCAGGCAAGACACGGTGGTGTTGGGCGAGACGCCGAACGTCGCGGCGAGGGTGCAGGCCATCGCCGAGCCCGGTGAAGTGATGGTGAGTGCGGCCACGCACCGTTTGGTGGCGGGCTGGTTCGTCGTCGAAGACTCCGGCGCCCATGCGATCAAGGGCCTCGTCCAGCCGATGACGACGTATCGGGTGCTGCGCCCCAGTGCGGTGCGCAGTCGACTGGAGGCGAGAAGCGTGCGCGGGCTCTCGCCGCTTGTCGGCCGCGACCGAGAGCGCAAGGTGCTGGTCGACGGATGGACCGCCGCGGTTCGCGGCGATGGCCAAGCGTTGCATCTCTGCGGTGAGCCCGGTATCGGGAAATCGCGCCTCGCGCTCGTGCTGCGCGATCGCGTCGCCGCGGAACCGCACCGATGGCTCGCCGGTTCGTGCACACCCTACGTACGCAACACCGCGTTCCACCCGATCATCGAGCTGGTGGAACAGTCACTCGGATTCGCAGCGAGGGACATGCCCACCGATCGAGTCCGGTTGGTCGAGCAGGGCCTCCGGGCCGTGGGTCTTGCAAACGAGGAATCGCTGGCGCTGATCACCTCGCTGTTGGCCCTCCCGCATCCGAGCTGGGACGCGCTGGGCGGGCTGAGTCCCGAGGCGCGCCGACGGCGAACGATCGACCTCCTGGTCGAATGGCTCGTGGCGCGCAGTCTCCACGAACCCGTGGTGTTGCTGGTCGAGGACCTGCACTGGTGCGACCCTTCGAGCCTCGAGCTCTTGGGCCGCGTCGTAGAGCGGATCGGAAACGCTCGCATCCTGCTCGTCACCACGTCGCGGCCCGAGTTCGTGCCGGCGTGGGCTTCCCTTGATCGTGTCCACAACATAAGCCTCGACCGCATGTCCGAAGGAGATGCGACGGAGCTCGTGAACGCCTTGCTCGATCGCTCCGCAGTCGACGGCGAGCTGCGGGAGCGCATCGTCGAGCGCGCGGGGGGCAATCCTTTGTTCCTCGAGGAGCTGAGCCAGATGGTGCTCGAGGAGAGCACACACGCCGCGACGCTCGAGCCGACCGTGTGGTCGATCCCGTCGACCTTGCAGAGCTCGCTGCTCGCCCGACTCGATCGGCTCGGTGAGGCCAAGGAATTCGCCCAGGTGGCTGCGGTCATCGGACGCGAATTCACCCGGGAGATGCTCCGCCTCGTGATCACCGATGCCTACGGAAATCGCGACGATGACGCGCTCGACAACGCGCTCGTGCGGCTCACCGACGCGGGACTTGTTGTTCGGCGGTCGCCTTCGTCGGGCACATACGTGTTCAAACATGCGCTCGTACAGGACGCCGCGAGCAACTCGTTGTTACGAACGGCCAGGCGCCAGGTCCACAGGAGCGTTGTGCACGTCCTGCGCGCGCGCTTCTCGGAGCGAATCGTCGGGCAACCCGAGCTCGCAGCACGCCACGCCGAAGCGGGCGGCATGGTCGACGACGCGATCGAGTTGTACGAGGAGGCGTCCAAGCACGCAAGCGCGCGCTCCGCGCACGACGAGGCGCTGCTGCATCTGCATCGGGCGCTCGTCCTCTTGGCCGCCGAGCCGGAGAGCATTGAGCGCGATCGGCGCGAGCTCCCATTGCAGCAAACACTTGTGGTCGAGCTGTTCCAGGCCCGCGGCTACTCAGTGCCGGAAGCGATCGCGGCATTGGAGCGTGTGCGCACACTCGCGCAAGCGTGTGACAATGCACGGAGTCACGCGGCAGCCGTCATTGCTCTCGGGCTGGCGGCGTATACGTCGACCGACTTCGAAGTTGGTGAGAGGTTGGTCGTCGAAGGATTCGTCATCGCCGAACGCGCCGGGGCGGTCGCGCACATGGTGGCGGCGCTGGGCACCTACGCCTTGACGGTGTTCTTCCAAGGTCGGTTCCGCGAGGGCCTCGAGGCAGCCAACCGCGCGGTCGCGCTGTACGACCGCGCGCAACACCATCAGGATCTGGTCGCGATCGTCGGCGACGACACTGGCGTGTCCGCGCTGGCGACCTCGGGCTGGACCTTGCTCCATCGCGGCTTCCCGGAACAAGGCCTCGCGCGTTGTGACGAAGCCGTGCGCCTCGCCAACTCCCTCGACTGGCCGTACAGCGTCGCGCAGGCGCGCTTATGGCGCCTGGCGCTACTGAACGATCGGTTGGACGAGACGCTGGCGGACGAGGCAGCCGATGTGCGGCGCTACTGCGACGAGCAGGGCTTTCCGGCCATGTCCGGTGGAGCGACGGCGTTCCGCGGCGTCGCGCTGAACGATCTCGACGTGATCTTGGAAGGAACCGGTGCCTTGGCGTCGACTGGCACCTTGTTGATGGCGCCGTCCGCGTGCATGTGGGTCGCGGACTCTTATCGCGCGCAGGGTCTGTACGACGATGCGCTGGCGATGATCGACGCCGGCCTCGACCTCGGCTGCTCGACCCGTCAGCACTATTACGATGCCCCCCTGCACCGCGTGAAGGCCGAGATCATCCTGGCCGACGACCGGCCATCGGAGGGCGTGCGCGACAAAGCCGCCGAGGACGAGTTCCGCCAGGCGGTGGAAATCGCCCGGGCCCAGGAATCGAAGTGGTTCGAGTTACGCGCCACGGTCGGCCTAGCGCGACTGTTGCTCAGCCGGCAGCGACGAAACGAGGCGCGGGACTGCCTGAACTCCATCTACTCGTCATTCACCGAAGGTTTCGACACTCGCGACCTGCGCGACGCGCGCGCCCTGCTTGCCGAGATTGGCATCTGACGATGTAGCAGGCAACGTTCGTGGTCCTTGGCTTGCCGGGCAACTATCAAGTCTCAACACGTCCGAACATACGTTCTGAATCGTGTGGTCACGATCGTGCGTAGCCTCCGCCCGTGGCGGGGCCCGGAATTCGCTTTCTGCTGGAGACAA
>JAODBI010000287.1 GCA_025463875.1 Actinomycetes bacterium | reverse complement strand
CGCTTCTTCGTCGACGCCCGGGTGCTGTCGATCTTCGAAGGCGCGGACGAGACGCTCTGCCTGCGCGTCATCGCCCGTCGCCTCGCCGAAAACGCCCTCGCCCGGTCCTGAACCCTGCCCACTGTGGGCAGGAAAAACGGCGCGTGGCGCATGTTTTCCTGCCCACTGTTGGCAGGGAATTCGCGGGGTTTAGGCGAGGCGGGGGACGAGGGGCGGGGCGGGTCGGAGTGTGGCGAGCCGGGCGCGGGCCCGGGTCGCCAGGTCCGGCACGAACGGGGCGACCTCCTCGACGACGTGCGTCGTCGCGTGCAACGCGGCCGCGACCACGGGCCGGGCATCTGCCGCGCCGAGCGACCACGGTCTCGCCCGTTCGACGTACCGGTTGGTCTCGCCGACCAACGCGAGGATCGCCTCGCACGCGCGCTTGAGATCGAACACCTCGAGCGCGGCGTCGACGTGCACGGATGTCTGCGAACAGGCGACCAGCAGCGGCCACGCGTCGTCGGCCGGGATCGCGCCTCGCACCCCGTCGCGCGCCGCGAGCGCCGCCACTCGTTGCACCAGGTTCCCGACGCCGTGCGCGAGATCACGATCCGAAGCCGCGATCAGCCGCGCCTCGGAGAAGTCGGTCTCGCCGACCCGCGGAACCTCCCGCGCCAGCCACCACCGCAGCGCGTCGGCGCCGTAACGCTCGATCAATGCCGAGGGATCGACGGCGTTCCCGAGCGACTTCCCGATCTTGCGGCCGGCCGCGGTGACGTAGTCGTGCACGAAGATCTCGTCGGGCAAGCGAACGCCGGCCGACAACAGGATCGCGGGCCAGATCACCGCGTGGAAACGCAGGATGCCCTTGCCGATCACGTGCCGCCGCGTCGTCGCCGTGCCCCAGCGCTCGAAGCCCGGCGCGCTGACGTAGTTCGCCAGCGCGTCGAACCACACGTAGACGAGTTGGTCGGCATCGTCGGGTACGGGGATGCCCCAGTCGCCGACGCGTGATCGCGGCCGCGACACGCTGAGGTCGCGCACCTCGCCCGCGAGGAAACCCAGCACCTCGTTGCGGCGCTCCGGCGGTTCGATACGAAGCCGGCCGTCGGCGATCGCGGCGCGGATCCGCGGGCCGTAGCGCGACAACCGGAAGAACCAATTCTTCTCGACCACGCGTTCGAGCGGTGCGTCGTGCTCAGGACACGGCGGATCTCGGAACTCCTCGCATCCTGTGCAGTACCAGGCCTCGTACCGCGAGCGGTACAGGTCACCGCTCGCCGCGGCGCGGCGCCACAGCTCCTCGACCACGGGCCGGTGGCGCGCGTCCGCGCTCGTCCGGAGGAAGTCGTCGTACGAGACGTTGAGCGCGTCGGCGAGACGCCGGAAACTCCGCGCGTTCACGGCGACGAAGTCGCCGACCGGGAGGCCCGCGGCGGCCGCGGCCCGCACGTTCTTGACCGCGTGCTCGTCGGTACCGGTCAGCAGGTACGCGCACCGGCCCCGAGCGCGCGCATGGCGGGCGAGCACGTCGGTCTGCACGTATTCGAGCGCGTGACCGAGATGCGGCGCCCCGTTCACGAACGGGATTGCAGTAGAGACGAGCAGCGAGTCCACCGAGTCCTCCGGGTCCCAGGCGGGATCCGGTCCGAAGGACGTGCTCCCGCGCGATCAGAACGTCAGGAGGCCCGGCATTCGACGGCGGAGAGGACTCGTGTTCACGGCGTGCACGTTACCGGCGATTCAGCCGGCGCTTCTCGTCATTCCGGCCCGCTCGCCGCGCATGACGAACTTGTTCGCCATCTTCCGGCTGGCCTCGTCGATCATCTCGTCGCCGAACATCACCGCGCCCTTGCGGTCGCCCTCGGTCGTGGCCTTCTCGTAGGCGTCGAGGATGTCGAAGGCGCGGTCGTACTGCTCCTGGGTGGGCGTGAACACCTCGTTGATGACCTTGACCTGGTCGGGGTGCAGCGCCCACTTACCGTCGAAGCCGAGAATGCGCGGCCGCATCGTGTAGTCGCGCAACTGGTCGAGCTCGCGGATCTTGAGGAACGGACCGTCGATCACCTGCAGCCCGTTGGCGCGCCCCGCCATGAGGATGCGGGAGAACACGTAGTGGAAGTGGTCACCCGGGTACTCGGGGATCTGGACGCCCCCGGTGAGCACGGGCATCTCCGTGGACGCCGCGAAGTCGGCCGGCCCGAAGATGATGGTCTCGAGCCGATCGGACGCCGCGCAGATCTCGTCGACGTTGATCAGGCCGCGCGCCGTCTCGATCTGGGCCTCGATGCCGACGCGCGACTGCCGGCCCGTCGCCTTCTCGATCTGTGTCAACAACATGTCGAGCGCCTGCACCTGCGCCGCGTTCTCGACCTTCGGGAGCATGAGCTCGTCGAGCCGTTCCGACGCGCCTTCGACGATCGCGATCACGTCGCGGTACGTCCACTCCGTGTCCCACGCGTTCACGCGCACGCACAGGACCGTGTCGCCCCAGTCGAGGGTGTTGATCGCGTTGATGATCTTGTCGCGCGCGGCCGGCTTCTCGAGCGGTGCGACCGCGTCCTCGAGGTCGAGGAAGACCATGTCGGCGCCGAGATTCGGACCCTTGGCGAGCATCTTCTCGGACGAGCCCGGGATCGACAGACACGAGCGGCGAGGCAGGTAACGACTGCGTTCTGACATGGGCGAAGGGTACCGTGATCGCATGGTGTCGATCCCAACCCGCACCCTGCACGAGATCGCGGAAGAGGTATGGGTCTGGCTCCAACCCGGTGGCGAATCGGGTGTCAGCAATGCCGGGGTGATCGCCGACGACGACGGCCTGACGGTGATCGACACGCTCATGGTCAGGTCGCAGTGGGAGCCGTTCGCGGCCGCCGTTGAGAAGCTCGGCCGACCGGTCCGGCGGTTGGTGCTCACCCACGCCCACGTCGATCATGTCGGCGGGACGCGCGCCTTCCCGATGGCGTCGGTCATCGGCTCGCAACAGACGAGCGAGCTGCTCGACGGCGAGATGCCGGTGGCCGCGTACAAGTCGTTCATGCCCGCGTTCACCAAGGAGTTCGACGAGCTCGCCGAGCTCGGCACCCGACCGGTCACCCACCTCGTCACCGACGTCGCCGAGCTCACCCCGCGCATCGAGGTGCTGCCCGCGACGGGTCACACCGAGGGAGACGTCATGGCGCTCGTCGCCGACGTCGACGTCTTGTTCGCGGGCGACCTCTGCTTCTTCGGGGTGACGCCGCTCGCGTTCCAGGGCAACTGCAAGACGTGGGCGGACGTGCTCGACGCGGTCGCCGACCTCGCGGAGACGATCGTGCCGGGGCACGGCCCGATCGGCGGCGAGGCCGAGGTGCGCGAGCTCCAGCAGTACCTCCGTTACTGCGTCGCCGGCTCGATCCCGCCCGGTCCGTGGGACAGCTGGCCCGAGCGCGAACCGCGCGACACCATCAACATCGAGCGAGCGCAGCTGCTCGCCCAGGGCCGCGACGAGATCCCGCCCGCGATGCTGCGAGCGCTCGGCGCCTGATCCTGCGTCGGCCGGCGTCGGCGGCCGCCCGGGCGCGGGGCGCTCAGCCCAGGCGCCCGTGGAGGAACTCGAGGGTTGCCTTCCACGTCTTCGCCGACAGCTCGGCGTCGTAGGTGCCGAAGACGTCGGCGTCGTTCGTGAACGCGTGCCCGGCGCCCTCGTGCATCTCGAATTGCACGTCCTTGCCCATCTCCTGCAGCCGGGACTCGAGCGCCAGTACGGCGTCGGCCGGGAAGAACGCGTCGTCGCCCGCGTAGTGGCCCCGGACCGCCGCGGTGAGCACGGACCAGTCGGGGCCGTCGTCGCCCAGGGGTGCGCCGTAGAACGGCACCACCGCCGCGATCTTGTCGCCCTGCTGCGCGGCCACGACCAGCGCGAGCATGCCGCCCATGCAGAAGCCGACGACGCCGACCTTGTCGCCGCGCACCGCCTCGTGGGCGAGGAGGAAGTCGACCGCGCCACCCATGTCGCGCGCGGCGCGATCCATCGGCAACGTATTCATCAGGTGCGCGGCCTTGTCCATCTCGGTGTGCTCGGCGATGTCGCCGCGATAGAGGTCGGGCGCGAAGGCGACGAACCCTTCACCGGCCAGCCGGTCGCAGACCTGTTGGATCTGCGGGACGAGGCCCCACCACTCCTGCACGACCATCACGCCGGTACCCGAACCCGAACCCGGGAGTGCGAGATAGCCCTCCGCCCTGTCACCGTTGCTCGCGAACCTGACCGTCGTTCCCATGAGCGGCGAGCCTAAGACGAATTTCGGGTCGCTCGCGCCTATCGTTCACGGGCCAGGCACGGGCGCCGACTACGTTCTCACCGTGGCGAAGAATCCGGATCCCCTGCTGCCGATCACGAGCTACGCGGGCCGGACGCGGACGCTCGACGACTGGGCGACCGTTTTCAATCTCGCGATCGTGGTGCTGCCCGACCGACCGGAGGGCGCGGGCTTCGTCCCGATCATCGAGCGCATCTTCGCGACCTTCGGCGACAGCGACGTGCGGACGATCATCTGCGTTCCCACGACACCCGCGATCGCCAAGCGCATCGTCGGGAGCGAAATCGACAACTGGCTCGTGTGGTGCGACCCGGAGCGGGCGTTCGTCGACAGCCTCGGACTCGAACGCCTTCCGGCATTCGTGCACCTCCGACAGGACACGACGCTCGTCGGTAGCGCGCAAGGCTGGAGCCCGACCGAGTGGCAGAAGGTCGCCAACGAGATCGCACGCCACGAGCACTGGACGGCGCCGATCGTCTCGGGCCGGGGCGATCCCTCCCCGACTCCGGGCTGGCCGATCGCTAGCTGAGCCCGCGGTCGTCGGTCATCCTCCTGCGGATTTACCCTGGCGTCGCGCGGCTCTGACCAGGGGTTTCTTCCAGGATGTGACGATTGACGGGCCTTGTTGTCTAGAGTCGCCTCTCATGTCGCGGCGGAATGTGTCCCACCGCGGTGCCGGGATTTTCGGTGCCCGGCACCTCACCCTGGGCCTTGCGCTCGGACTGGCCCTGAGCGTCACGGCGATCGCAAGCCCCGCCGGAGCCACGCCCCAGAGCGATCTCGCCTCCAAAACCGCTCAGGCGAAACAACTCGAAGCGACGATCGAGGCGAACAGTCAACGCGCCGATGTCCTCGACGAGCAGTACCTGCAGGCGCAGGCCGCGGTCGCCGACGCGAACCGTCAGATCGTCTCCGCGGAGCAGGGCATCGCGTCGGCGCGCGCGCAGGTCTCCGGATTGCGCCGCCGCCTCGGCGGTCGGGCCGCACGGCTCTACATCGGTGCCGGCAGCGGTGACCCGCTCGGGATCGACGCCACCAACGTGCAGGAGCTCGGCTCGCGCGCCAAGTACGGCGCGGCGGCGGCCGAGACCGACAACAAGATGATCGACCAGCTCCGCGTGCTCGACGAGCAGCTGCGGCGTCAGGAAACTGCGCTCCAGCAGCAGAAGGCCGACGCCCAGAAGCGTCAGGACGCGGCCGAAGCGGCGCACCGCGAGGTCGAGAAGATCAGCTCGAAGATGTCGTCGCTGCTCGCCTCGACGAAGAGCGACATCGTCTCGCTCGCGCGCAAGATCGAGACCGATCGGATCGCGGCCCAGGCCGCTGCCGAGCGGGCGCGCATCCAGGCGCAAGCCGCGCAGCAGGCCGCGGCCGCGCAGGCGACCTCCGGTGGCGGCGGCAGCTCGAGCAACTTCTCGACCAACCCTGCTGACACCGGCATCAACCCGGGGAGCATCCCCGCGCCGAGCTCAGGTGCGTCGGCCGCCATCGCGTACGCCCGCGCCCAGATCGGCAAGCCGTACGTCTACGCGGGCGCCGGACCCGGCGCGTTCGACTGCTCGGGACTCACGATGATGGCGTGGGCCCAGGGCGGCGTCTCGATGTCGCACGGATCGCAATCGCAGTGGGCCTCGTTCCCCAAGGTGCCGATCCCGAATCTGCAACCCGGAGACCTCGTGTTCTTCGGGTCGTCCGGCCCGTCGAACCACCATGTCGGGCTCTACATCGGCGGCGGCACGATGATCGAAGCTCCCCATACCGGCGCCTTCGTCCGCTACTCCTCGATCTACCGACCCGACCTGGTATCGACGGGTTCTCGCCCGTAGCTCGTCCTTCGGGGGACCGACATGGCCGAGGCCAAGGACAAGTGGGACGACGTCGGCGAGCGCTTCGGTGAGATCGGCCGGCACCTGAAGGATCGGTTCGACGCCAACGCCGCGTTCGGCGCGGACGAGCGGGACAAGGTCAACGACGCGCTCCGCCAGCTCGGCGACGCGCTCGACGCCGGGTTCACGACGATCGGCGAGACGCTGCGCGACCCGGCGATGCGAGACGAGCTGAAGACCGCGGGATCGTCCATCGCGGATGCGATCGGCGCGACCCTGCGCGACGTCTCCGACGCCATCAAACGCCGCTGAGCATGGATGCCGGGTTCGGGTTCGGGTTACGGGATGACGAGCATGCCGAGCTCGGCCTCGATCTGAGGCCGGGACTTCAGGCCGAGCGACGCCCGCTCGAGTCGACCGTTGCGGAACAGGCCGATCATCGGAATGCTCTGCACCCCGTACTCCTGGGCGAGCTTCGGCTCGTCGTCGATGTTGACCTTGACGACCTTGTACGACGACGGGCGCATACCCGCGATCGTCTCGACGATCGGCGAGACCTGGCGGCACGGCTGACACCACGGGGCCCAGAAGTCGACGATCACCGGCAGGTCGCTGTGCAGGACCTCGCGCTCGAACTGCGCGGTGGTGACGGACGGGACGAGCTCGACCGGGTCGTCGGGGATGGGCTCGTCGGGACGCTCGCCCGCGAGGACCTGGCCGAGCCACGCCCGGGCGTCCCGTAGGCCTTCGATCGCGACCTGGTGCGCCATCGGGTACTCGCGGTACACGGTCGGGACGCCGAACCCGCGCAGATCACGGGCGAGGTCGCGCGACCGCTGCACCGGGATCAGCGGATCGTCGGTGCCGTGCTGCACGAGCACCGGTACGTCGCGCGCATGCTCGTCGACGGGACCGGTCATCGCCGCGGGACTCATCGCCAGGACACCCGCCGGACGGACGGGCACGCGCTCCGGGTCGGGTGAGGTGAAGAGCCCGAGGGCGAGCGCGAGACCGGCGCCCTGGGAGAAGCCCGCGAAGATGGCTTCGGAGCGATCGAGTCCGAGCTGTTCGCATTGCTCGTCGACCAGTGCGTCGAGCTCGGCGAGGGCGCCGAGGAACTGCGCGCTGACCTCGCCGTCGCCACCGCCGGTCATGTCGTACCACATGTACCCCGGCGCGCCGGGAGCCGGCATCGGAGCGCGCGGCATGACCGCCGCGAAGTTCCCGTCCGGATCGAGATAGGGAAGCAGACCGCCGAGGTCCTGCTCGTCGGCGCCGTAGCCGTGCACGAGGAGTAGCAGTCGCTGCGCGGACGATGACTTCACGATGTTCGTGACCAACGCCATGGCCGCAGATTACGTCAGCGCGTTTCGGCGCCGGGTCCGACGTCCCGGCGCCGGAGTCGGTTGGGTGACCCCTCGGGCTCGAGCGTGTGCGCGGCGGCGACGAGTGCGAGGTGCGTGTACGCCTGCGGGAAATTCCCGAGCAGGCGTTGCGCGTCGACGTCGTACTCCTCGGAGTAGAGCCCGAGGTCGTTGGCGAGCGCGAGCATGCGTTCGAACAGCGCGCGCGCGTCGTCACGGCGGCCGGCGAGCACGAGGGCCTCGATCATCCAGAACGTGCACGGGAGGAAGACGCCCTCGGGTTCACCGATGCCGTCGAGACGCTGGTCCGCCGGGTCGTAGCGCCGGACGAATCCGTCGACGGTGAGCTCGCGGTTGATGGCATCGAGCGTCGACACGACGCGGGAGTCGTCGCCGGGAAGGAAGCCCACGAGCGGGATCATGAGTACCGAGGCATCCAGCTCCTCGGAGTCGAAGCACTGGGTGAACGCTTGGCGCTGTTCGTTGTAGCCCTTCGCGCATACCTCTGCGTGGATCTGGGTCCGGATCTCCCGCCACCGCTCGGCGGGCCCGTCGTAACGGCCTTGCTCGACCATCGCGATCGCGCGGTCGAACGCGACCCAGCACAGGACCTTGGAGTGCGTGAAGTGGCGCCGGCCGCCCCGCACCTCCCAGATGCCTTCGTCGGGCTCGTGCCAACGCTCTTCGAGCACCGAGAGCAGCAGCAGCGCGAGCGCCCAGGTGTTCTCGCTGGGCGGCGTTCCCATGCGGGCTGCCTGCCACAGGACATCGAGGAGCTCGCCGTAGACGTCGAGCTGGAGCTGCGAGTGCGCGCCGTTCCCAATGCGTACCGGTCGTGATCCTTCGTATCCGACGAGCCAGTCGAGCTCGATCTCGGTGAGTCGGCGTTCGCCCGCGACGCCGTACATCGTCTGCAGTGTGGCGGGATCGCCGGCCGCGGCGCGCAGCAGCCACTCGCGCCACCGCAACGCCTCCTGTTGGTAGCCGCCGATGAGAAAGGCCTCGAGGGTGAGAGTCGCGTCGCGCATCCAGCAGTACCGGTAATCCCAGTTGCGCGAGCCACCGATCGTCTCGGGAACCGACGTGGTCGGGGCCGCGACGATGCCGCCCGTCGGCTCGAAGGTCAGTGCTTCCAGCGTGAGCAGCGAGCGCAGCACGGGCTCGCGCCACTCGCCCGAGTAGATGCAGCGTGCCGACCAGCGCTCCCAGTGCGCGGTCGTGTCGTTGATGAGCGCGACCGCGTCGTCGGGGATGCGCCGCGGCTCACTGGACGGGAACCAGCCGAGCACGAACGGGACCTGCTCGCCGGCCGCGACGGTGAACTGGGCGACGGAGGTGACTCCGTGACCTCGGAGGCGCACCGGGGTGACGAGCTCGAGGCCGTCGGGACCGGCGATCGCGTGCCAACGACCTTCGACCTGGCGCACCCACGGGACGATCGATCCGTAGTCGAACCGCACGATGAGCTCGACGTCCATGTCGACCTGACCTTCCAGGCCCTCGACGAGGCGGACGAGGATGGGGCGGGAGTGGCCGGTCGCGAGGCAGTCGACGACTCGTACGCGGCCCGTGCTCGTGGTGTGCTCGGTCTCGAGGACCATCGTTCCCGGGCGGTAGCGGCGGGTCGTGTCGATGGTCGGTGGTGCGGCGGTGGACGATGCGGCGGTTTTCGGCGTGATGGAGAAGCGGCCGTTGTGGGGCGTCCCGATCAGCGCCGCGAAACAGGCGGGGGCGTCGAAGCGGGGTGCACACCACCAGTCGACGGAGCCGGCGCGCGACACCAGCGCGGCGCCGCGGCGGTCACCCAGGAGTGCGTAGTCCTCGAGAGACGCCACTGCCCGGAAACTAGCCCGTGAGGAACTAGGTTCATCGCGGATGACGATGCAGACCGGCGCGAAAACGCTCGTGGGTGTCGATGTCGGTGGCAGCGGTGTGAAGGCGGCCATCGTCGACCTGAGCAACGGACAGGCAACGGGACGTATACGGGTCGAGACGCCGCAACCCGCCACCCCGGACGCGGTGGCGGCCGCGGTCGCCGGCCTGGTTCAGAAGCTTCCGGGCACCGGGCCGGTCGGGTGCACCCTCCCCGGAGTCGTGACCGATGGGGTCCTTCGCACGGCCGCGCACATCGACCCGAGCTGGGTGGGTGTGCACGCGTCGACCGTGTTCGCACGCGCCACCGGTCGTCCGTGCGTCGTGCTGAACGACGCCGACGCGGCCGGGTTCGCCGAGGCGCGTTTCGGCGCGGCGCGCGACGTTCGCGGCGTCGTTTTGATGGTGACGATCGGGACGGGAGTCGGGACCGCGGTGCTCAATGACGGCGCGCTCGTCCCGAACTCGGAGCTCGGCCACATGTTCGTCGACGGCCATCTCGCCGACGACTGGGTTTCGGACGCGACGCGCGTGGGAGAAGACCTGTCGTGGAAGCGATGGGCCGAACGCCTCGATCGTTACCTCAAGCATCTCCACGAGATCATGTGGCCGGAGCTCATAGTGATCGGCGGCGGCATGGCCAAGCACGCCGACAAGTTCCTCGATCGCCTCGACCCGGGCTGTCCGGTGCAGATCGCGCGGCTCGGCAACCTTGCGGGCATCGTGGGCGCGGCACTTGCGGCCGACGAACACGTTGCGGCCGTTGCCGCCGCTCCCGCCGTTCGCGCCGTCCCCGCCGTCCCAACCGAGAGGGGTTGAGTTGCAGCTCGGAATGATCGGCCTCGGCCGCATGGGCGGCAACCTCGTGCTTCGGGCCATGGCGGCCGGGCACGAGTGCGTCGTGTACGACCACAACACCGCCGCCGTGGACGCGCTCGCCAAGGTGGGCGCGGTCGGCGCGACGTCGACTGCAGATCTGGTCGCGAAGCTGACGCCGCCGCGGCCGGTGTGGCTCATGGTTCCCGCAGGGGTCACGGGTGCGGTGGTCGAGGAAGTCGCGGGCTACCTCGAGCGCGGTGACGCGATCATCGACGGTGGCAATTCGCATTACGTCGACGACATCTCGCGGGCGGCGGAGTTGGCGCCGCGCGGAATCGACTACATCGACTGCGGGACGAGCGGCGGCGTGTTCGGTCTGGATCGCGGCTTCTGCCTGATGATCGGCGGCCCTGATGCGGCCGTGAAGAGACTCGATCCGATCTTCCGGGCACTGGCACCGGGCGCGGGGACGATCGCTCGCACGCCGGGCCGCACGGGCGATCCGACCCCCGAAGAGATGGGTTACCTGCACTGCGGCCCGACCGGCGCCGGGCACTTCGTGAAGATGGTGCACAACGGCATCGAGTACGGGTTGATGGCCGCGTACGCGGAGGGGCTGACGATTCTGCACCACGCCAACGTCGGTTCCCAGGAGCGCTCGGCCGACGCGGAGACCGCGCCGCTCGCCCACCCCGAGCTGTATCAGTACGACATCGACATCCCGAACGTCGCCGAGGTGTGGCGGCGGGGCAGCGTGATCGCTTCGTGGCTGCTCGATCTGACGGCGGAGGCGCTCCAGGCTTCGCCCAACCTCGTGGAGTTCGGCGGCCGCGTGAGCGACTCCGGCGAAGGCCGCTGGACGCTCATGGCCGCGATCGACCAAGGCGTGCCCGCGCCCGTGATCGCGACCGCAGTCATGAATCGCTTCACGTCGCAGGGCGCCGCCGACTACACGAACAAGCTGCTCTCGGCGCTGCGCAAGCAGTTCGGTGGGCACGAGGAGAAGAAGCCGGCGTTGCCGCGGACCGTGCCGCCGACCTCGGACGAGTGATCGAAACCCGTCGCGACCGGAACCGGGGGTCGCACGCGGCGTCCGTGCCGGCGAGGGGCCCATCGTGTCGGTCCCCGTTGTCGGCGGCGGTGGTGATGCGGGTGCGATGGGGTTGCGGCCGATGCGGCGCCGTTCGCCCGGGTTGAGTCGACCCAACCGGTACACGCCCCGCTCCACCCGCTCCGCACGACCCTTGACCGACTCGTAACCCAACGCATCCGCAAGACGCTTCACCGGCTGACGCGACGCAATCGCATACCCGTTGAGGTGCAACTCGCGATGAATCT
>JAODBI010000259.1 GCA_025463875.1 Actinomycetes bacterium | reverse complement strand
CCGTGAGTCGCGTTCCCCGCACGCGCTCGCTTACGCGGCGGTCGTTGACCTCGATGCCGACGCGGTCGTCGCCGTCGACCTGCGCCGCGAGCGCAGCCGCGGTGTAGCGACCGACACCGGGTAGCTCGGTCAGATCGGCCGGCCAACCGTCGCGGGCGATCATCTCCGCCGATTCCCAGAGCCGGCGGGCCCGGCGTGGGTAGCCGAGCCGTCCCCATGCGCTGATCACCGCGCCGGGACCGGCGGCGGCCATCGCCTCCGGAGTCGGGAACTCCGCCATGAACCCGTCGAACACCGCGGCGACGCGCGGTACCTGCGTCTGGTGGAGCATCACCTCGGACACCAGCACCGTCCAGCGATCGCGCGTCGCGCGCCACGCCAACGTGTGGCGCCCGAACTCGCGGTACCAGCCGGCGAGCGCGCGGGCGATCACGATCAGGTGGTACCCGTGCTCGCGGTCGTCGACGTCGTGCTCGTCGGTGTCGACGACGGGATGCCGATCGTGAGCACCACGGAGGTGTTCGGGTCGACCTGGGTGCCGCCGTTCGGGTTCTGGTCGACGACCTTGCCGACGTTGGCGTCGTCGATCCGATTGAGCGTGGAGACCGTGAACCCCTTCGCCTCCAGATCGGCGCGGGCATCGGCTTCGGTCTTGCCGATCTCACCCGGCACCTGCACCTTCTGCTTGCCGGTCGACACGTAGATGTTGATCCTGGTGTCGAGCGGCACCGTTTGACCCGCGGGCGGGTCGGTGCGGATGACCTGCCCGGTGTTCACCGTGTCGCTCGCTTCCTGAACGGGATTGAGATTGGTGAAACCGGCCTGTTCGAGTTGCCGGGCGGCCTCGTCCTGCGTGAGTCCCTTCACGCGGGGCACGGGCACTGGCGCGGGTCCGGAGGACACGAGGATCGTCACGTCGGATCCGACGGGCGCGTTGATTCCGGGCTTCGGCAAGCTGTCGAACACGTTGCCGACCGGAGCGCCGTTCGACACGTCCTGTTGCTTCACCACGAAGCCCAGCGCGGTCAGCTCGGACTTCACGTCCTCCGCGGTGCGACCGGTGGTGATGTCGAAGGGGATCTGCTTCGTCGCAGTACCGCTGCTGACGAAGAGTGTGACCGTCGAGCCACGCGACAGGCTCTTGCCCGCGGCCGGATCCTGGCGCACGACGACGTCGACAGGAACCGTCGCGTTGTTCACACGTTGCACGCTGGGGCGGAGGTGATTGTTCGTGAGGTCCTGTTGCGCGACGTCGACCTTCTTGGTGACCTCGTTGGGGACCGTGACCGTCGCTTGCGACCCCCCGAGCTTGACCGCGGCGAACAAGATCGCGCCGACGACGGCCGCGAGCCCGAGGAGCGTGAGGATCCATACGAGCGCGGTGTTGCGCCGCTTGCGCGGTATGGGTGTGGTGCCGGTGATGCGCCCGCGGTCGTCGACCCGGGGCGTCACGACGGTTGCGCCGTACGCGGCCGCCGCCGCGCCGGCGCCGACGCCGGATGTCGTGCGGACCGCTTCGGTGGCGGCGGGCGTGGGGTGATCGACGGCGAGGGCCGCCAACGGCGCGCCGACGACGGGCCGACCGCGGCGGAAGCGCAGGATGTCGGAGCGCATGTCGTCGGCGGTCTGATAACGATTTTCGGGCGCCTTGGCGAGCGCGGTGACGATGATGTGCTCGAGGTCGGGCGGAATGTCGGGGTTGCGTTCCGACGGCAGCACGACTTCCTCGCGCACGTGCTTGTACGCGACCGCGACGGGCGAGTCACCGGTGAAGGGCGCGACCCCGGTGACCATCTCGTACAGCACTACCCCGAGCGCGTACACGTCGCTGCGGCCGTCGACGGGAAGGCCCTGCGCCTGTTCGGGCGAGAAGTAGGTGGCCGTTCCCATGACCGAACCGGTCTGGGTGAGGCCGTCGCTCGCACCGGCGCGCGCGATGCCGAAATCGGTGACCTTCACGGTGCCGGATCGCGTCAACAGGACGTTTCCCGGCTTCACGTCGCGGTGCACGACCCCGTTGCGGTGCGCGAACCCGAGCGCCGACGCGATCTCGGCGGTGATCTCCGCGGCTTGATTGGGATCGAGCGGCCCCTCCGAGCGAATGAGATCGCGCAGCGCTCGGCCCTCGACGTACTCCATCACGATGAAGTACGTGCCGTCCTCTTGACCCCAGTCGTAGATCGCGACGATGTTCGGATGGTTGAGGTTCGCCGCGGCCTGCGCCTCGCGCCGGAACCGCTCGACGAACGACGGTTCGCGCGCGTACTCGGGGAACAACGCCTTCAGCGCGACCGGCCGGTTCAACAGCTGATCGTGCGCGAGATAGACCTCGGCCATCCCGCCCTGCGCGATCTCGCGCTGTATCTCGTAGCGGCTCGAAAAGACCCGACCGACCAGCGTCATGGTGGCGAAAACCCTATCTGTCGTCTCACGGGTTGCCCGGTTGCCCACCGCACGGCGAGGCGGGTGCTGCAGTGGACAGCAAGGTCTGGAGCACTTGCTTCGCGATCGGCGCCGCGATGCGGCCGCCGGTGACCTCGGCCGAGTCGGACCCGCCGTGTTCGACGAGCACGGCGACCGCGTATCTCGGGTGGTCGGCGGGCGCGAACGCGATGAACCATGCGTGCGGCTTCTGGCCCGGCGCGGTCTCCGCGGTTCCGGTCTTACCGGCCACCTGCACCCCGGGGATCTGGGCCGCGGTAC
Organism: Actinomycetes bacterium; assembly: GCA_025463875.1. Taxonomy (GTDB): domain Bacteria; phylum Actinomycetota; class Acidimicrobiia; order IMCC26256; family PALSA-610; genus PALSA-610. Next base: position 9,484 of record JAODBI010000259.1, on the reverse strand, counting down.
CGGTGCCGCGCGGATCGTTGACGACGCCGAGCATGAACTGCGTCATCGTGGCCGCGGTCGCCGGGTCGACCGCGCGCTTGTACTGCTGCACGCCGACCCGCGACACGACCTTGTCGTTCGGGTCGAGCACGCAGTCGACCACGTGCGGTTGCAGGATCACGCCCTGGTTCGCGATTGCTTCCGCGATGAGCGCCATCTGCATCGGCGGTACGAGCACCTGGTTCTGACCGATCGCGTCCTGCATGAACTTGGGTTGGTTCTGCTGGAACGTTCCGGGGAGCGGTCCGGTGCTCCCGATGATCGGCGGATCGATGCCCGATCCGGCTTCGCGGGGCGGTGCGGTCTGCACGCCGAAGCCCTGAATGCCCGTCGCGAACTTCTCGCCGAGGTCGAAGCCGACCTGCGCGAACGTGGTGTTGCACGAGACGATGAACCCGTCGAGCAGACTTCCGCCGCAGTGCTCACCTCCGAAGTTCGCGAGTGTGACGCCATTCGTCTGCGGCAACGGGATCTTGTCGAGGACCGGGAACGTTTTGGCGACGTCGATATTGTTCTGCACCGCGATCGACGCGGTGACGGTCTTGAACGTGGAACCCGGCGGATAGAGCTCGCGCCACGCCCGCGACAGCATGGGATTGTCGGGGTCTTTCGTGAGGAGCGCGAACGCGCCGTCGACCGTCTTCGAGTCGTGCGACGCCAGCGGGTTCGGGTCGAAGGTCGGATTCGAGTATGCGGCGAGAACGCCGCCGGTTGCCACGTCGAGCACGACCACGCTGCCCCGCTTGCCCTGCAAGGCGAACGCGGCGGTGCCCTGGGCGAGCTTCGACATCGTCAACACGACCGTGCCGACCGGCTGTTTGTTGGCGAAGGCGTCGGCGAGGCTCTTCAGCTGCTGGTCGAAGGTTCGTCCGTCGAGCTGCGAGGAGTAGGTGTTCTCGACGCCGACGGTGCCGTGCTGGATCGATTGGTACCCGACCACGTTGGCAAACAGGGCGGCGGTTTCCTTCGGGTACACACGTTGGTGCTTGTACTCGTCGGTCGTCGGTGCCGAGAACGCGACGACGGTCCCGTCGGCCGTCTCGATCGGTCCACGATCGCGGCGGAGGTCCGCGAAGAGCTTGCGCGGATTCGCGGCCGCGTTCGCGAGTTGCGAGCTGCGACCGACCTGGAGGTAGGTGACCTGGGCGACGAGACCGACGAACAGCACGACCACCGCGATCCCGACGCGCCGGATGCCGTCGTTCATGGTGCTCCCGCCAGTGCGCCGGCCGGAGGTTCCGCGCGCGCCGAGTCGTCGGAGAGTCGCATGAGGATCGCGAGCAGCACAAAGTTCGCGATCAACGACGATCCGCCGTAGGAGACGAACGGCAGCGAGATACCGGTCAGCGGGATGACGCGCGTGACGCCGCCGATGATGAGGAACGTCTGCATGCCGATGATGGTGGCGATGCCCGCCGCGAACAGCTTGTTGAACGGCCGGACGGTGTCGACCGCGATGCGGAAGGCGCTGCCGACGAACAACATGAACAGCGCGATGACGCCGATCGAACCGACGAGCCCCAGCTCTTCGCCGATCGACGTGAACATGTAGTCGGTCGACGCGAGGGGCACCAGCCATGGTCGGCCGAGCCCGAGACCGGTTCCCGCGACCCCGCCCGAGCCCAGTGCGTACCAGCCCTGGATCGGTTGCAGGCCGCTCCCATTCGGGTGTGCCCACGGATTGGTCCAGTTCTCGACGCGCACGCGCACGTGCCCGAACGCCTTGTACGCGACGAGCGCGCCGACCACGAGGAGGACGACGGTCCCGACGATGTACGCGGCGCGGCGCGTCGTGATGTAGAGCATTGCCGCGAACACGCCGAAGAACAGCAGCGAGGTACCGATGTCCTGCTCATAGGCGAGCACGAGCAGCGACATTCCCCATGCGAGCAGGAGGGGGCCGAGATCGCGCGGCGAGGGGACGAACCACCGACCGATGCGGATCCGTCCCTGCGTCAGCAGCTCACGTTTCTCGGAGAGGTACGCCGCGAAGAACGCGACGAGCAACACCTTCGACACCTCGTTCGGCTCGAAGTTGACCGGTCCGAGTCCGACCCAGAGCCGACCACCACCCTTGGACTGGCCGATGACGGGTACGAGGGGCAACAACATGAACCCGATGCCGAGCAGGAGCGCGATGTACCGGTAGCGCTCGAAGATGCGGACGTCCCGCACGACGATCAGCGTGACGACGAAGGCGACGATGCCGATGGCCACCCACACCGACTGGGCGCGTGCCTGTTGCGGGTAGTCCCGCCCCGCGCCGGCGAGGCGGGCGATCATCACGAAGCCGATGCCGTTCAACATCGCCGCGATCGGGAGCAGGGTGCCGTCGGCAGCCGGTGCGAAACGGCGCACGGCGAGGTGGGCGACCGCGTAGAGCCCGAACACCCACGCGAGGAGGATCGCGACGTTGGGCGGGAGCTTCGGGCCGTTCGCGAGCGCGACCAGGATGTAGCCACCCACCGTCACCGCGACGACGAGCAGGCCCAACGAGAGCTCGGCGCGCCGCCGGCTGCGGGCGAAGCTGGCGACCGCCATCACGGCCCCTTCGACTTCGCGGTCGTCGGAGTCGTTACGCGCTTCTTCGTCGTGGGAGTCGTCGACCTCTTCTTCGTCGTCGGTGTCGTCTTGGGTTTCGTCGTGGTCGTCGTCGTGGTGCTCGTCGCCGCGACCCTGAGCCGCTCCACGTAGCTCTGCGCGGTCGCATGCGAGCCGCGGGAGCTGTTCGTCTGCACGCGGTCACGGTCGAGAGTGGGCAGCGCGCTCACCGCGATTCCGGTGCGCTCGTCGACGGTCGGATTCCAGCCGAGAACACCGCCGGGCACACCCTTGTAGATCACGACCTCGTTGCCGGAGGCGCCGACGAAGTACGAGCTGCGCGCGTACCAGCCGAGCGCGGCCGTCGCGGCGCCGATGATCAGCAGCAGCGGAAGCAGGACGAGGATGGCGCCCCGGACCGAGCGCCCGCGGGAGCCGCGTTGTCTCGATGCCCTCGGTGCCGGTGGCTCCGGTGGATCGGGCGGCGCGATGACCGCGGACGTCGCCACACCGGGCGCCTGCTCGGGGATGAGCGCGGTGTGATCCGCGGACGCCGCGGTGTCGACCTCGAGCACGTCGACCACGACCACGGTGGTGTTGTCCTCGCCGCCCGCGGCGTTGGCGGCGGAAACCAGCGCCTCCGCCAGCCGTTGCGGATCGGGCTCGGTGCGGGCCAGGCGTTCGATGTCGCGCTCGCGCACCATTGTGGTGAGGCCGTCGGAACAGATCACGACCCGGTCGCCGACTTCGATGTCGATCGTGTAGAGGTCGACGTCGACGCTGGTGTCGACCCCCAGCGCCCGCGTCACGATCGCGCGTTGCGGATGGGCTTCGGCCTGCTCCGGTGTGAGCCGACCCTCGCGGACGAGCTCCTCGACGAGGCTGTGATCGTCGGTGGCCCGGTGCAGCGTTCCTTCGTGCAGCAGGTACGCGCGCGAGTCGCCGACATGACCGATGAGCAGTTGTCGTCCACCCACGGCGACGACGGCCGTGAGCGTGGTGCCCATGCCGGTGAGCTCGTCGTCGCCCGCGGCGCGCGCCAGCACTGCATCGTTGGCTCGGGTGATCGCGTCGTGGAGGGGAGTGCCGTTCGCGACCGCGGCGCGCAGCGCCTCGATCGCCGTGTGGCTCGCGACCTCACCCCCGCGATGACCGCCCATCCCGTCGGCGACGGCGAACAGCGCGCGCTGGTCGTCGATCAAGAACGCGTCTTCGTTGTTGGCGCGCACCAGGCCCTGGTCGGTGGCCGACGCGGCCGCGAGCTTCACCGTTGCACCTCGAGGACCGTCTCGCCGACCTGCACGCGGTCGCCCTTGCGCAGCTTCGTCGTCTCGGTGATGCGGTTGCCGTTGACGAGCGTGCCGTTGGTCGACCCGGCGTCCTCGACCCAGAGGGTGCCCTCACGATCGATCGCGCGCGCGTGCACCTGCGAGACGAACGTGTCGAAGCCGAGCGCGACCGCGCAGCCACCGCCGCGGCCGATGGTGGCATCGCCGTCGATGGGGTACGAGTGGCCACGCTCGGTCTCGGGCGCGACGACGACGAGGCGCCACTCCTTGCGCTTCGATCCGCGCGCGGGCGGGGCCGGCGCGGCAACGGGCGCGCGCGGCGCCGGTGCCGCAATCGAGCCGCTCCCGCGCAGCTCACGCGCCACGATGAGCACCACGCGCAACAAGAAGAGATAGAGCAGGGCGAGCAGGCAGAACTTCAGAACCGTGAGGATCGAATCGGACATGTGCCCGTTACGACTCCTGGTACCGAAGCGAGGTTGCGCCGATGACGATGACGTCACCGTCTTCGAGGAGGTGGTCCTTCACGACGACGCCGTTCACCTGCGTGCCGTTCGTCGATCCGAGGTCGACGACCCGGAATCCGAAGTCGTCGCGGCGGATCTCCGCGTGGCGGCGCGAGACCTGCGGGTCGGAGAGCGGCACCGCGCACTCCGGCATGCGGCCGATGACAGTGGGTTCGTCACCGAGCGCGATGCGCCCTCCGTCGGGCAACACCAGCGTGCTGGTCGTGCCGCGCCCTCCGCCGACGATCTCGGCGTCGATCCGGAGGTCGCCGCGCTTCGCGTTCTCGGCGAGCACGAGGGAGACCTCGATCATGCCCTCGAAGTGGTAGCCCTCGTCGCGACCGTGCTCGCGCGCCGCGTCGGCGAGCTCGCGGGCCAGTGCTTCGTGGAAGCCGGCGAAGCGCTCGAGGTCGTCCGCCGAGAGCCAGACGGTGAAACGGTTCGGGGCGACCGTGCCCCGCACGCCGAGCGTGCGGCCCGCGTCCATCTCTCGGCCGACGCGTCGGCCGATCTCTACCGGCTGGAGGCCGCCGCCGCGAAAGGCCTTCGAGAAGGTGCCTTCGACCAGCCGCTCAAGCCGGCGCTCGAACCGCTGCAGTCCCATCAGTGCGATGCTAGGGCGCGAGCACTCGGGGAAGCGGGCAGATCGGCTGGTACGATCGCTCGCTCACTACGCGCGAGTGGCGGAATTGGCAGACGCGCAGGATTCAGGTTCCTGTGCCCGAAAGGGTGTGGGGGTTCAAGTCCCCCCTCGCGCACCCGACATCGTCTACCGGCCCGGTATCGGTTTGGCCGAGCCGTTTGCCGGACGGTCGTCTGTCTCGTCGCTCGATGACCGGGATGTTGTGAGCCCGCGGAGCCGAATCTCAGGCGCCTCGCGGTAGGCGCAGGCGCGCTAGTCGCGGCGGAACACCACGCTGCCGACGGACCAAGCGCCCAGAATCACACCGGCGACCGGTATCCGGTAGTCGTAGAAGGCCCGGTTCGCGGCGAGCAGTGCGCCCTTGACGCCCGCGTCCGCTCCGTAGAACAGATTCGCGGCGGCGCTGCTCCAGAGCGCAAGTCCCAGGCCAACCACGGCGAGCGGGAGGAGCACAGCGACCAGCGCGTGCCGGCGACGTAGCAGTACGACGAAGAGCGCACACAGTGTGAGGGCAGCGACGATCGCGGCGGCGGGTTGGAGATGGTCGAGCATCCAATGCTTCCAACCGGCCTGCTGTATCGCTGTGGTCGAACCGGTGAAGTCCGCTTTTGCCTCGTCGGGTGGCACCAGGCTCCACGCGAGGAGGAGACCGACAACGGCGAGCGAGAGCCCGGCGCGCCAGAACCCCGCAGTGAGGGCCTCGACGAGCGCCCACGTTCCGAGCGTGGCGACGGCAACGAACAGCAGCCAAGCAGGGGTGCTTACGCCGGCGAGGCGCACCCCGAGTACCGAACCGGCCGCGGCAAGCGCGAGGACGAGCGCCGCGAATCCCGTGCGGGTTCGCGTCATCGCGGCCTGCACCACCAGATACGCGACCACGATCCCTCCGCGTGCGACGGCTACGGCCCCTTTCAGCGGCCCGAGTCCGGCCCGCGCACCGGAGATCGCGTTGGTAGCGACGAGTGTCGCCTGCGCCGCGACGCGCGTCGTTTGGTCCTGGCCGATCTCCTCTCCGATGAGCTCCGATCCGACCTCGCACTTCGTGAACGCGCCGACGACGTCAGCGATATGCAATCCGTCGTCGTCCTTCTGCAGCCGAGCGATGTACGTCGAGAAGGCGCGCGCGGCGTGCGGCGTGCCCGCGCCATCGTCCTTGCTCTGCGCCATCGCTTCGTTGACGTTGAGCAGCTCTTTGCGCGCGATGTGAAGCTGGATCGCGAGCGTCGCGATGCTCGTCGCGATCGGCAGCTGCGTCGGCACGCGAGCAGGATCACTGTCGTCGAGGGGCGCGAGCTCCAATTGGAGCGAGAGCGCGTGCGCGTCCCATTCGCGCTCGAGGTAATCGGTGTCGTCGCCTGCGGTGCCGTGGACGAGCATGTCATGGAGCGCGGTGCTCACCTCCGCCGCGCTGACCTTCAGCTGAAACAGCCGACGGGGGGAGAGCAACATGCGGACGATCACCGCCGCGGCATCGAGGCGGCCCCACATCCAGTCATTCGCGCGCCAGGATTCCTTCAGGAACGCTCCGAAGTGGTCGAGCTGCAGACCGGCGAGCTTCTTGTGTGTATCGCGCGTGGCGTCGAGGGCGCACGGGGCGTCGGCCGAAACGAGGACCAGCTCCACGGGCTGCTCGACGACGCTCGGGTCGTTCCCCGTCGTGACCTGAACCGCGTAGAACGACAGGAGAGCCTGCAACGCCAGCTGTCGTCGGCGCTCGTCCAGTTCGTCATCGAGGACCAGGTTGCCGGTGAGCGCCTTTGCGAGCTGAGCTACCTCGTAGATCTCGTGCTCGGGCGGAAGCGGCTCACCGCCCGGACGCCAGGAGCGAGCGAACTGCCCGATGGAGACGCCGAGCCCGACCAGCTTGTCGACGATGGCGTCCGCGATCCGCCGCTGCAGCTGGTACGCCGGCAGGAACCAAGGTGCGGGCGTCGCCGGCGTGGGTATCTCGTAGCGGCTCAAAAGCGTGACGAATGCGCTCCACCCGTTCGTGGCGTCTTCCGAGTCCGTGTAGACATCGGGTGCGCCGGGCCAACTGGCAAAAGACTCCTTCGCCCACAGGTCGATGATCGCGGCGTCATCGTTGAGCACCGCGCTTCTGAGCGAAGCAGACGCGACCACGGCGCGTTCGCGCCAGAACTGATCGTTCAACTCAGTGAGCACGCGCAGGTCCCGGCGCAAGTCGTGCAACGCCTCGCGAGACGCGCCGAGCTGCACTCGATAGGTGCTCGCGACGGGATCGTCCGAGCCGCGAGGAGCGAGCGAGAACGCGGAACGAACGACGTCGAGGCCGGCGGAGACCGCGTACGACAGCGGGTCGATACCCCAGGGCCACGGGTTGGCGCCGTCTTGCGCGGCCGCAGCCGCCCAGCCTGGACTCGTCCACTGTTCCGGATGCTCGGGGAACTCCTGGGGGAGCCATTCACTGCGCCAGCGCTCGATCGAGGCCGTCAGCGCGCGCCATGTCGGGTCGTCGTCCTCGTAGTGCGGCTTGAGCAGGGCCTGGCGCCTGAGCACGTCCTGAATTGCGCGAACGGACCCGTCGATGCGCCGAGATCGGTAGAGCGGCCACAACGCCCGCGCCACGACACTGGGGTCGCCGGACGCAACGACCCGTCGCGTCGCGCCTTGTGCCAGGACGCGTCGATTGTTGTTTCGGATTGTGTCGATCTGCGCTGTGACGGACTGGACGCGCGGGATCGTCAGAAGGCTCTTCCACAGGACCGTGCCGAGCGTCGGCGCCGACTTCGCGTCGTCGGCGATGTCGGTCTCGGCGGCCGCCGGACTCGGGTCGACAAACGCGAGGACACGCCGCACCTCCTTGCTCGAGGGCTGCTCCGCGATCGCTTCGAGCGCGGGGGCGATCGGCTCGTTGAGCAGCACCCCGCCATCGACGGTGAATCGGCTCGTGTCAAACGTCGCCAGAGCGGCCATGTTCGGCCGGCCGTCGATGCTCGTGGCGTCCGCCGGACCGACTGGAACGAATGACGCTTCGAACGCTCCTGGAAACGAGGAGGAGCTGCGCGCGGCCAGTGCGAGCTGTTCCACGATGGCGTCGCCATCGAAGGCGCTCGCCGGGAACTTGAACAAGCCGGCGTGGTCGACTTCGGCGAACGGCGAACCGAGGTCGTCCGTAAACCGCCTCGACTGCGGGTTCAGGAGAGTGACCGCGATATGGAGTGTGGGCGCGTCATGCGCCGACCCGACCCCGGCCGCGTTCAAATTCTTCAACGCGCGCACGAGCCTGGGCTTGAAGTACTTGTCGCCGTCGAGCAACGAAGGTGGATTCCGCTCCGTAGGCCGCCGCAGGAGCTTCTCCATCGACGCGTCATCGCGCCAAAGATCACGAAGTTGGCCGAAGTCGTCGATCGCGACGTTGCGTGACTTCGCGAAGCTGTACAGCGCGCCATTGATGCCGCCCGCGCTGGCGCCGCTCACCACATCGACCTGGATCGTGCACTGAGTCAGCTCGAGCAGTTTCTGGTACACGTAACTGTGCTCGCGGTCGGGTCGGTCGTCACGAGCGCGCTCGGCGCGGTAGATCTCGTAGGCCGCGCCGCCGATCCAAATCGCCAGGCTCACACCGCCCGTCATCACGAGCGCCAGCCGTAGCTCCTGTTCATCGGGCGCCTCCGCCGAGGCGGAAGGTGCAGGTTGAACCATCGGAAACTCCTCCGGACGGCCGGGCGACGCAAACGTAACCGCGGTGACGAACCGGGGCTACCGACGGCGGGGATCGCACGCTTGCCCAACTTGCGCACCTCCCGCAGTTGTGTGCCGGACTCTGATCCTTCGAAGACGACAATGTGCGGCACTCAAAGGAACTCAAATGGTTCAGTCACGCGGTGCGAAATGCAGCTCCCAACAATTCACCCAGGTAGTGCACCCAGGTAGTGCACCCAGGTAGTTCACCCAGGCGGTTCACAAGGCCCGGCTCGGGCCGATAAGGGTGGGTTCACGCGGCCGCCCACCGCATGAAATGCCCGGGAAATGGCTGTGTTCGTAGGGTTCACCAAGGGGCTCGTCCATGCGCTCTGAACCGACCGACATCAACTCGAACTTGATCTCGCCGCTGCGTCCGCACGTCATGGTGCTGTTCGGTGCCACCGGCGATCTCGCGCGCCGCAAGCTGCTCCCCGGATTGTTCCATCTCGCGCAGGCCGGGCTGTTGCCCAAGTGCCGGATCGTCGGAACGTCGCTCGACGATCTCGACGACGCAGGCTTCCGCGCGTACGCGCGCGCCGCGCTCGACGACTTCGCGCACCACGGTGTGCTCGACGACGAGTGGGAGGAGTTCGCGGCCGGCCTGTTCTACGTGTGCCAGTCGGCGGGCAACGAAGCGTTGGCCAAGATCGTGTTGGAGCTCGAGGACGAGCTCGGCGGCGACGTCGCGCGGCTCCACTATCTGAGTGTGCCGCCCGCGGCCGCCCCGGAGGTTGTCCAACGACTCGGCGAGGTCGGGTTGG
>JAODBI010000257.1 GCA_025463875.1 Actinomycetes bacterium | reverse complement strand
CCTCGCGCCCCTCATCACCCAGGAGCTGTTACGGACGCTCGGCGAGCTCAATCGGGCCGACGGCATCTCGATGCTGATCGTCGAGCAGAACGCCGGCCTCGCGCTGAAGCTCGCATCGCGCGGGTACGTGCTCGAGACGGGCACGATCGTCACCTCCGGATCGGCCGCCGACCTCGCGGGCAACGACGACATGCGCCGCGCGTACCTGGGGATCTGATGGCGCTCTTCCTGACCCAGCTGATGAACGGCATCGGGAGCGGCGCGGTCTACGCCTCGATCGCCCTCGCGCTCGTCCTGGTCTTCCGCACCACGGGGATCTTGAACTTCGCCCAGGGCGAGATGGCGCTCTACTCCACGTATCTCGTGTGGTTCTTCACCCAGCGCAGCGTGCCGGTCTGGATCGCCATTCTTCTGGCGATGATCATCTCGTTCATCGGGGGTGCCCTGATCGAGCGGATCCTCATCCGGCCGGTGGAGAAGGCTTCGCCGCTCGTGTTGGTGATCGTGACCATCGGCATGTTCCTCGCGATCAACTCCATCGCGCAGGTGCAGTTCGGCAACGACATCAAGATCTTGCCGCGCGCCTATCCCAACAAGACGTGGTTGCCCGGGGGCGTGCAGATCTCGAGCGACACGCTGGTGCTCGTCGGCGTTCTCCTCGCCGAATGCCTGATCCTCTATGTCCTGCTCAACCGCACGCGCATCGGACTCGCGTTCCGCGCGGTCGCGTCGAATCCCGAATCGAGTCGGCTCGCGGGCGTGCCGGTCGGGCGCATGCTGATGTTGGGCTGGGCGATGGCGGCCGCGATCGGCGCGCTCGCCGGTGCGCTCGTCATCGCGCCGGTCGGGCTTCAGGGTGCGAGCATGCAGGAGATCCTCGTGTACTCGTTCGCGGCCGCCGCGCTCGGTGGATTCGACAGTCCGCTCGGCGCCGTCGTCGCCGGATTGATCGTGGGGGTCGCGGGGACGATGACCACGCAGTACCTGCACGCCGTGCACGACATCGAGCTCGTCGTGCCGTTCGGGCTCATCCTTCTCGTGTTGCTGGTCCGCCCGTCCGGACTCTTCGGCTCGCGCCGCGTGGAGCGGGTGTGACGGCCGACCGCGCGCGCATCATCCGCCTCGTGGTCGCGTTCGGCGTTCTGATCGCGGCGGTGTACATCTTCGGCTGGTACATCCCGCAGTTCCATGAGCAGGGAACCACATACCTCTGGGCCGAAGCGCTGTACATCGGCGTCGCCGCGATGGGTCTCAACCTGCTGACCGGTTACAACGGCCAGGTGTCCATCGGGCACGGAGCCTTCTTCGCGCTCGGCATGTACACCACGGCGATCCTCATGCAGTCGCACGACTGGTCGTTCACCGAGACTCTGCCGGTGGTGGCCGCGCTCTCGTTCGGCGTGGGCGTGCTCGTCGGCTTTCCGGCCCTGCGGGTCAAGGGCCTGTACCTCGCGCTCGTCACGCTCGGGCTGGCGGTGCTGTTCCCCCAGTTGACGAATCGCTTCGTCCCGCACGACCTGTGCAAGACCTGCGGTACCTCGCAGGTCGGCGAGTTGAAAGCGGTCAAGCTGCTCCCGCCGTCGTGGACGCCGACGTTCATCAAATATCCCGACCAGTGGGCGTACTACGCCACCCTCACCATCGCCGTCATCGGAATCGTCGCGATGTACCTCATCGTCCGCAGCCGCTTCGGCCGGGCCCTCATCGCGGTACGCGACCACGAAGCCGCGGCGGAGACGGTCGGCATCAACATCGCCCGGGTCAAGGTCATCGCGTTCGCCACGAGCGCGCTCTACGCGGGCGTCGCCGGCTCGTGCTTCGTCCTCGTGAAGCGGCTCGCAACGGCATCGTCGGTCTCGGTGTTCCAGTTCTCGATCGAGTTCCTCGTCGCGGTCGTCATAGGAGGCACCGCGACCGTTCTCGGACCCTTCATCGGTGGCATCATCGTGGTGTTCACCGGTCGCTGGATCAGCGAGTCGTTCCCGAGCACCATCTTGTTCTGGCACATCAACGAATCCGTGAAGAATCTGCTGTCGCCGGCCATCTTCGGCATCGGGCTGATTCTGCTCATGTACGTGCTGCCCGACGGCATCGTCGGCGGCGGCCGGCGCATCCTGAATTCCCGGTTGCGGAGTCTGCGGCGCGGGAAGACTTCCCCGGCCTCGACGTGAACCTTCTTCACGACGAAATGAAAGGAACCTCATGACGGACGTTCGGCGTGGAGCAGGTGCCCGAAGGTTGCGAGCGGCGGCGCTCGGAGTCGCCTTCGTCCTCGTCGTCGCCGCGTGCGGAAGCGGTCGTAGTGCTCCGACTTCGACGGCAAACACCACGCCCGGCGGATCAAGTACGCCGGGCTCGTCGACGGTCGTCGATGCGTCGCAGTGCACGTCGAATCTGACCCAGGGCGTCACGGGCGACACGATCAAGATCGGCACCAGCCTTCCGCTGTCCGGCACCTATTCGCCGTTCAACGCGATCCTGAAGGGCGAGTCGTCGTACTTCTCGTACGTCAACGCGCTCGGCGGGGTGACGGTCGCCGGCAAGAAGTACAAGATCCAGCTCGTCAGCAAGGACGACGCGTACGACGCGGCCAGGACGTCGAGCAATGTCGACACGCTGATCAACAGTGACAAGGTGTTCGGGTTGTTCAACGTGGTCGGGACGAAGAACAACCTCGGCATTCGCGAGTCGGTGACCTACCCGAACTGCGTACCCGACCTCGTGATCGCGTCGGGCGCGGTGCAGTGGGGGAACACCCAGTATCCGTTCATGCTCGGTTCGGAGCTCGTGCCCTACCCGGACGAGATGCAGGTGTTCGTCGACTACCTGAAGAAGAACAAGCCCAACGCCAAGATCGCGTTGCTCTACGCGAACGACGACTTCGGTCAGTCGTACCGGGACACGCTCAAGGATCTCGTGAACAACACCAGCCTCGCGATCGTCAAAGAGGCGAGCTACAACGCCGAGGGCTCGGACGTGAAGGCGCAGGTCACCAGCCTCGCCGCGTCGAAGGCCGATACGTTCGTGCTCGGTGGAACCCTCCTCGCCTGTCCGAACGCGCTGAACGCGGCGCACGATGCCGGTTGGAAGCCCCTGATCTACATGTCGGGCACGTGCGTCTCGAAGCTGCTGTTCGGCCTCGGCGGCGACGGGGCCGATGGCGTGCTCAGCGTGACGCCGCTGATGGACCCGGGCGACCCCGCCAACGCGAGCAGCGCCGCGGTGCAGCTCTACAAGAATCAGGTGAAGAAGTACGCGCCGGATGCCGACACCGCCGACGGCATCGTCGCCTACGGCTGGTCGACCGCGGCGCTCCTGCAGAAGATCCTGGAATCGTCGCCGAAGCTCGACCGGGTGTCGGTGATGGAGACGGCGCGCACGCTGAAGGATGTTTCCGGCGTCGGTCTCCAGCTACCCGGCTCGAAGTGGAACACGAACAAGGACGACTGGTTCATCGGTGAGACGTTCCAGCTCGTCAAGTACAACAAGGCCGCGGGTCACACCGAGAAGATCGGTTCGCTCACCGACCTCGACGGCAAGACGGCGTCGCTCGCGCCCAAGTCGCTCTTGAACAGCTAACCGCGAGCTCGTGCGAGCGGTTCGACGCGTGTCGTGAGGGCCTCGATGTCGGTGACGACCTCGAGGCCCTCCCGCGTCCGCAGCCATTCCGCGTTGCGGACGTGCAGTTTCGATCCGTGGTCGAAGTTGTTGAGATAGACGACGACCGGCTGCGGCCGCAGCGCTTCGACGCTCAAACGGACGACGTTGATCGTGCCGAGCCCGGCGTCCGCGACGAGCACGACGAGCGCGGGCGCGAGCGCGTCGATGAGCGCGGCCGAGTCACCGTCGTCGGCGATGGGGGAGCGGACGCCACCCGCGGTCTCGACGAGCACGAACGTGTCCGGCGGCACCGTCGCGCGCACGTCGGCCGTGAGATCGGCGATCGTGAACGGAGGAAGCCCGAGCGCGGCCGCCGCCATCGGCGGTGCGATCGGCACGCGCAACCAACGCGGCGCAGGGAACACTACTTTCGGATCTTCTGCGGAGGCGCCCGCGAGGATGTCGGCATCGTTCGACGGATCGTCGGGTGCGAACGACTGCACCGGCTTCCGTGCCGCCACGACGTGTCCGCGTCCGCGCAGCCTGCGGAGCAGGGCGGCGCCGACGTACGTCTTGCCGACGCCCGTTCCCGTTCCCGCGACCGCGACGAACGTCAACGGACCGGGACGGATCCGAGGACGGCGGTGAGCGCTCGTAGCAGGTGGTCGACCTGGGCCTTGCTGTGTGCGGCGGACACGGTGACGCGCAACCG
>JAODBI010000245.1 GCA_025463875.1 Actinomycetes bacterium | reverse complement strand
GGTATGGACGTCGAACGCGCATCTGTGCGACTTGGCGATCTTGTTGGTCCGGACGAACCCCGACGCACCGAAGCATCGCGGGATCACGTTCCTTCTCGTCGATCTCCGCACACCGGGTATCGAGGTTCGACCCCTGCGCCAGATCACCGGCGCGGCTCACTTCAACGAAGTCTTCCTCACCGACGTGCGCGTTCCGCTCGAGAACGTGGTCGGCGAGATCGACGGGGGATGGGCGCCGGCCCGGGCCGTCCTTGCGCACGAGGCATCGGTCATCGGCGCTGGCAACGCGGCGGCGGCCGGATATGCGGCGCTCCTGGCGTTGGCGCGCGAGCTCGACCGCGCGCACGAGATGGTCGTCCGGCAACGGCTGGCGCGTGCCTTCACGCGCGAACGGATCCTGCAGTACATGAAGCAGCGAATTCAGCAGTCGCTGCGCGACGGTGGTCGGCCCGACATCGACGGGTCGGTGATGAAAGTGCTCTGGTCCGAGGCGCGTCGTGAACGCGCCGAGCTCGGCGTCGCTCTCCTCGGTGGAGCAGGCGCGCTCGACAGCGACTGGACGACGCAATTGCTCGAACAGTTCACGGGGACGATCGGCGGGGGAACGAACGAGGTGCACCGGACGATGATCGGGGAACGCGTGCTCGGACTGCCTCCGGAGCCGCGGGTCGACCGTGAGCGGTCGTATCGCGAGTTGGTGACGGCTCGTGGCTGAGCCACCGGAGTCGTACCGCATCAACGACGAACCGGACCAGGTCCGCCGGGAACAGGACCGGCTGCGCATGCTCTCCCGGGTGGCCGACGGCCGCACACATCGCGCGCTGACCGACGTCGGCATCGCGCCGGGTTGGCACTGCTGCGACATCGGTTCCGGCGCGGGCCTGATCGCGGCGTGGATGGCCGACCAGGTCGGGCCGTCGGGTCGCGTGGTGTCGCTCGACGTCGACACCCGCTTCCAGGCGCCGAGCGCGGGCGTGATCGAGGTGCGCACGGTCGACGTGACCTGCGATTCGATCGGCGACAACGAGTTCGACGTCGTGCACGCCCGGGCCGTGTTGCAGCACCTTGCGCAGCGGGAGGCCGTCCTCGACTCGATGATCAGGGCCGCGAAGCCGGGCGGTTGGGTCGTCGTCAGCGACGTCGACTGGATCCAATACGACGCGCAGCCGGTGCCGGAACCGTTCGGCACGCTCTCTCGCGTCCTGCGCGAGCTCAGTAGTAGTCAGCACGGATACGACGGCACGTGGGGCCGGATGTTGGTCGGCGCGCTGGGTGCCCGCGGACTGAGCGACGTGAACGGTCGCGGCGAGGTGTGGACGATGCGCGGCGGCACCGATTCCGCGGAGTGGTACGTCGCGGCTCTCGACCGTGCCCTCGACGTGGTGCCGGCCGAGGTGTTCCCACCCGGCTTCGATCCCCGGGCCGCGATCGCGCAGGCGCGGGAGCCCGAATTTGCGATCTTGTCGCCGATCTCGGTCACCGCGTGGGGCCGCAAACCCGGCCGGTGAAGCGGTCGCCTGGCATCATGCGTCGGTGCTGACGATAGGAGAGCTGGTACGCGCCCGGGCCGGTGACGAGCGCGTCGGGTTGCGGTTCGAGGACTCCTCGTGGACGTGGGCGGAGATCGTCGACCACGCGGTACAGCGCGCCGCGTTCTTCCTCGCCCACGCGCCGGCCGATGCGCCGTTCCATGTCGGCGTCTTGCTCGACAACATTCCGGAGTTCTGGTTCACGCTCTGCGGGGCGGCACTCGCGGGCGCGACCGTCGTCGGGATCAACCCCACCCGGCGGGGCGCGGAGCTCGCGCGCGACATTGCGCACACCGATTGCGCGTTCGTCCTGACCGAGACCGCGCAGCTCGATCTGTTCGAGGTTGCGGGCACCGTCGCGACGCCGGGCGGGGTTTACGTCGTCGATTCGACAGACTGGACCGAAGCGATCGCACCCTTCGCGGGCGCCGAGATGCCCGGGAACGGCCCCGCTCCCGCCGACACCTTCATGTTGATCTTCACCTCCGGTACCACGGGCGCCCCGAAGGCGGTGCGGATGGGGCACGCGCGGCTCGCGGCCTACGGCGGCAAGCTCGCCGAGATGTTCGCGCTGGGTCCGGACGACGTCTGTTACTCCGTTATGCCGCTCTTCCACTCGAACGCGGCCGTCGCCGGCTTCGCGAACATCCTCGCGGCGGGTGCGACCGGCGTGTTGCGCCGCCGGTTCTCGGCGACGAACTTCCTTCCCGATGTCCGCCGGCACGGAGTGACGTTCTTCAACTACGTCGGCAAGCCCCTCAGCTACATCCTCGCGACTCCGGAACAGCCGGAGGACGCGGACAATTCGCTGCGGATCGCGTTCGGGAACGAAGCCGCGCCCCTCGACATCGACCGGTTCGCGCAACGCTTCGGCTGCGTCGTCGCCGACGGATACGGCTCGACCGAGGGCGGCCTCAACATGAGCCGGACGCCCGACACCCCGAAGGGTTCGCTCGGGCTTCCCGTCGCTCCGATCCGGGCGCTGATCCTCGATCCCGACACGTCGCGGGAATGCCCGCCCGCGCGGTTCGACGAGACCGGACGGCTCGTCAACGCCGAGGTCGCGATCGGCGAGATCGTGAACCCCGACGGGGGTGGCGGGTTCGAGGGCTACTACAACAACCCCGAAGCCGACGCCGAGCGCGTGCGCGACGGGGTCTACTGGACCGGCGACCTGGGCTTCCGCGACGCGCAGGGGTTCTTCTACTTCGCGGGCCGGTCCGGAGACTGGCTGCGCGTCGACGGGGAGAACTTCGCGGCGACGCCGGTCGAGTTGGTGCTCGCGCGGCACCCGGATGTCGTGCTCGCCGCGGTCTACGCGGTTCCGTCGGTAGAGGTCGGAGACGAGGTCATGACCGCCCTCCATCTCCGCGTCGGTGCCGCGTTCGATCCCGCCGAGTTCGCCACGTTCCTCCGAGCGCAGTCGGATCTCTCACCCAAGTCGATTCCGCGCTTCGTACGTGTGACGGAGAGACTGCCGTCGACGGCCACTCAGAAAGTGTTGAAGCGCGTGCTCCGCCACGAGCATTGGGAGTGCGAGGATCCGGTGTGGTGGCGACCGGATCGTGCTTCGGAGTTCGAGCTCCTGTCCGCGGAAGCGGCTGCCGGGCTTCGGTCACGGTTCGCAGGTCGCGGCCGCGAGCATCTCATCGGCGGATGAACGTTCAGGCGTAACGGCTCGGTTCTCGCGCGGTGTCAGAGCTCGGAAGAATCGCGTTCCCCGGTCTCGTATGACCACAATCCGGTGTCAGCGATGTCCCGCGACATACCTGTCAGCGATCTCATGAAAGTCCACAACGCGTGGAGAGATTGGATGGTCAACGAATGTCCGTTCGCCGTTATCCGTCGCGGGCGCGCGCGTCGTCGAGGTGGCGTTGGCGGTGGTGGTGCCAACACAAGAGCTGCAGGTTGTCGAGGTTGGTGGGTCCGCCGTGGGTCCAGTGCCGTGTGTGGTGGGCTTGACATCGGTTGGGTGGTTCGTGGCAGCCGGGGGCTGTGCAGTGGCGGTCGCGGGCGATGAGCGCCCGGAACTGGGCGTTGGTGGCGGTGCGGGCGGTGCGGCCGACGTCGAGGACCTCGGATGTGCCGAACATGATCACCCGGCTCAGGTGCCCGTCACACGCGATGCGTTCCAGGGTCGCTTCGGAGAGGTGCCCGATGCGGCGACGTTCGGCGCGGGC
>JAODBI010000208.1 GCA_025463875.1 Actinomycetes bacterium | reverse complement strand
TGCGACCGCTGGTCACCTCGTACAGCCGGCTCACGCAGTTGAACAGCGTCGTCTTGCCGGCGCCGTTCGGCCCGATCAACGCGCAGATCTGGCCCGGATCGATCGTGAACGACAGGTCGGCGAGCGCGACGATGCCGCCGAACTCGACCCGCACGTTCTCTACCGACAACAACGCCACGAGCCGTCCCCCCTGAAACCGGAAGTTAGACGCAAAGTGCCCGCGTACCAAACACCTTCACGCCGTCACACCATTCGCCACACCAACGGGTCATAGGCCCAGGAGCGAGTCGAGCCCGATGGTGAGGCCTGGCGTCTCGGCGATCTTGCGGACTGCGAGCAGTACACCGGGCATGAACGACGCGCGATCGTAGGAGTCGTGCCGGATCGACAGGGTCTGTCCGGTCGTACCCAGCAAGACCTCCTGATGGGCGACCATGCCCCGGATGCGCAGCGAGTGCACGGGAATCCCGTCGATCAGCCCGCCCCGGGCGCCCTCGGCGATCACGGTGGTCGTCGGATCGTCGGCCCAGTCCTTCGACGCCGCGCTCATCCGCTGTGCCGTCAGCGCCGCGGTACCGGAGGGGGCGTCGATCTTGCGGTCGTGGTGCAGTTCCATGATCTCCGCGGTCTCGAAGAACGGCGCCGCCATCTCCGCGAAGCGCATCATGAGCACCGCCCCGATCGCGAAGTTCGGCACGATCACCGCGTTCGCCGGCGAGCTCGCGAACAGCTCGGCGAACTTCACGAGCTCGTCCTCGCCGAACCCGGTCGTGCCCACCACTGCGTGCACACCGTGCGCGGCGCACCAGCGAAGGTTCTCGCGGGCCGCGGCGAGCACCGTGAAGTCGACGGCGACCTGCGCGCCCGCGACTTCGAGTTGATGCGCCTCCGCCGCGACCGGAATCTCGCCGGACTCCGCGCCCGCGTACACGGGATCGACGGCGGCGACGAGCTCCATGTCGGGTGCCTCGCCGACCGCCCGGCACACGGTCGAGCCCATACGCCCGCCTGCGCCGAAGACACCGACCCGGATCATCGGCCGCAGCCTAGAACCCGGAACGTGGAGGTCGGCGCCTAGAAATCGGATGCGGAGTGCGGTCCGACGACCGCGAGCGTTCGCGGTGCGTCGACCAGGACCCGTTCGATCACGCGGGAGACGTCGACGGCCGTCACCGCGTCGACGCGGTCGACGAGATCATCGAGGCTCGGGATCTCGCCTTCGACCAACTCCGCTCGCCCGAGCCGACGCATCCGGCTCGCCGACGTCTCGAGCGACATCGCCAGGGAACCGACGAGATGACCCTTCGCGCCTGCGATCTCGGAGTCGGAGAGGCCGTCCTTCACCAGCCGGTCGAGCTCGGCACCGATCACCTCGAGGGTCTCGGGCACGCGGTCGGACGCCGTTCCGGCGTAGATCGCGAGATACCCGGCGTCGTCGAAGCTCGCGCTGTACGAGAACACGGAGTACGCGAGGCCGCGCGTCTCCCGGATCTCCTGGAAGAGACGCGACGACATGCCACCGCCGAGCACCTGGTTGACGACGGTCAGCGCGTAGCGATCCGGATCGAGGGAGGGCAGCGCGCGGATGCCCGTGACGACGTGGGTCTGCTCGGTGTCGCGATGCAACACGACGACAGGCCGCGGCGCGTTCGCATCAGGTCGGGGCCGCGGCGGGCGCACCTCGGCGCCGTCCGGAAAATACGCGTCGGCGAGCGCGAGCACCTTGTCGTGAGTGAGGTTGCCGGCGGCGGCGAAGACGACGTTCGACGGTTTGTAGTGCGCGGCGTGGTAGGCGGCGATGTCGTCGCGCGCCATTCGGGTGATCGATTCGTCGCTCCCGAGGACCTCTCGTCCGAGCGGGTGGTCGGGAAAGATCGCACCGGCGAAGAGGTCGTGGACCAGATCGTCGGGGGTGTCGTCGCGCATTCCGATCTCTTCGAGGATGACGCGCCGTTCGGACTCCACGTCGTCGACCCGGAACGCGGGGTTCCACAACACGTCGGCGAGCACCTCGAACGCGGGCTCCAGTTGCACGTCGGGAACGCGCACGTAGAACACGGTCTGCTCGTGGGTCGTGAACGCGTTCATCTCGCCGCCGACCGACTCGATCGACTCCGCAATCTCGCGAGCACTGCGCTGGGCGGTGCCCTTGAACAACAGGTGCTCGAGGAAGTGACTTGCTCCCCATTCTGCACCTTGCTCGTCGCGCGAGCCGCTGCCGACCCACGCGCCGAGCGTCACCGAATGCAGCTCAGGAAGAGCCTCGGTCACGACCCGTAGTCCGGACGCGCGCCGCGTCCGCTCGATATTGGTCACCGAGCCATGTCGCTCAACTCGGGTGCTCGGGACGGAGCGGCCGCGACTAACGCCGCGGACCACCGCGCCGGGCACCGCCACCACGTCCGCCGCGACCGCCACGACCGCGGTCGCCACCCGCGCCGGACTTCTCCGGCTCGGGGGCGGGGCCGAGGTCGCCGAACTCCTCGCGGGCCTGCTCTTCCCAGGCCGACTCGAACGACGCCGTTACCCGGGCGGGTGCACCGGACGACTCACTCGAGCCGCCCGAGTCGCGCGACTCGCGGGGCGGACGGTCACCTCTCGGCGCCCGGGACTCACGGTCGCGGTCGCGCGGGCCACTTGCGTTGCCCCCACCGCCGCCGGAGTCGTCGCCCCCGGAGTCGTCGCCGTCGTCACCGAGCAGCGAGAGCGACAGCTTGCCGTTCTGGTCGATGTCGTCGACGCGGACCGAGAGCTCGTCGCCCAACGCCAGCACGTCCTCCACGCGCTCGATGCGCTTGCCGCGCCCGAGCTTGGAAATGTGGATCAGGCCGTCCCGGCCCGGCAGGATGTTGACGAACGCACCGAACTTCGTGATGTTGACGACGCGGCCCTCGTAGACCGTGCCCACCTCGGCCGTCGGCGGGTCGAGGATGAGCTCGATCCGACGCTGCGCCTCGGCGACGGCGATGCCGTCCTTCGAACCGATCGACACGATGCCGACGCCGTCGGCGTCCTGCACCGAGATGTCGGCACCCGTCTCCTGCTGGATGGTGTTGATGACCTTGCCCTTCGGGCCGATCACCTCACCGATCTTGTCGACCGGGATCTCGAAGCTCACGATCTTCGGTGCGGTGTTGCGCACCTCTTCGCGCGGCTCGGCGATCGCGCCGGCCATGACCTCGAGGATCTTGAGCCGGGCTTCCTTCGCCTGCAGCAATGCGGCCGCGAGCACGTCGGCCGGGATGCCGGCGATCTTCGTGTCGAGCTGCAACGCGGTGACGAACTCCGACGTACCGGCGACCTTGAAGTCCATGTCGCCGAACGCGTCTTCCTGCCCGAGGATGTCGGTGAGGGTCGTGTACTTGCCCTCCGCGAACACGAGGCCCATCGCGATACCGGCAACGGGAGCCTTGATCGGCACACCGGCGTCCATCAACGAAAGGGTCGAGCCGCAGACCGACGCCATCGACGTGGACCCGTTCGACGCGAGCACGTCGGAGACCACGCGCATCGTGTACGGCCACTCGATACTGCTCGGCAGCACCGGGATCAACGCCCGCTCGGCCAGCGCACCGTGACCGATCTCACGCCGCTTCGGCGAACCGACCCGGCCCGTCTCGCCGGTGGAGAACGGCGGGAAGTTGTAGTGGTGCATGTACTTCTTGCGGGTCTCGAGCGTGATGGTGTCGAGCATCTGCTCCATGCGCGGCATGGCAAGCGTCGCGACGTCGAGCACCTGCGTCTCGCCCCGCTGGAATAGGGACGAGCCGTGTGCGGTGTCGAGCACCCCGACCTCGGCCGACAGCGACCGGATGTCGGCCGGTCCGCGACCGTCGATGCGCACGCCTTCGTTGACGATGCGCCGGCGGACGACTTCCTTCTGCAGCGAACGGAAGGCCTTCTTCACCTCGGCCGCCTGCTCGGCGTGGACGCCGGGCTTTTCGGGAGTGCCGATCAGCGCGACCTGGATGCCCACGAGGATCTCGTCGAGCTTGTTGTTGCGGTCGGTCTTGTCGGCGATCTTCATCGCCGCGTCGGTTTCCGCTTCCGCGTGCGCCTTCACCGAGGCGTAGACCGCGGGGGTGTAGTCGACGTTCGGCATGTACTCGATAGGCGTGATCGGACCGCGCGCCTTGATGAACTCCTCCCGCAGCTTCTTCTGGAGCTCGATCGAGGCGGAGATCCACTTCTTCGATTCCTCGAGGCCGCCCGCGATGAGCTCCTCGGTCATCTTGGGCGCGCCCTCTTCGTAGAGCTCCCACGTGCGTTCGGTGCCGCCGGCCTCGACCATCATGATCGCGACGTCGCCGTCGTCGAGCTGACGACCGGCCACGACGATCTCGAACGTGGAGTCGTCGCCCTCTTGGAACGTGGGGTGCGCGATCCACTCACCGTTGTGGTGCGCGAGGCGCACGGCACCGATCGGGCCGTCGAACGGGATGCCCGAGACGGTCAGCGCCGCGGACGCGCCGTTGATCGACGCGACGTCGTGCGGGTTCTCGAGGTCGACGCCGAGGATGGTCGCGATGACCTGAACTTCGTTACGGAAGTCGGCCGGGAACGACGGGCGCAACGGCCGGTCGGTCAGGCGACAGGTCAGGATCGCGAGCTCACCGGGGCGACCTTCACGCCGGAAGAACGAGCCGGGGATCTTTCCCGCGGCGTAGGCGCGCTCTTCGACGTCGACCGTCAGCGGGAAGAAGTCGATGCCCTCGCGGGGCTTCGACGTGGCGACCGTCGACAGCAACGTGGTGCCGCCGACCTTGACGACGACTGCGCCGGCTGCAAGCGATGCGAGCTTGCCTGTCTCGAGCGTCATCTCGAGACCTGCGGCATTGATAGGACCGGAAACCGAAATTGCGTCACTCACGCGACGGTTCCTCTCTGTTTGGCGAGAGGCACCGGTTCCCAGTTGTGAGCGTCGGAGTCGCTGAGGACTCAGGCGTTCGCGACTGACAACCGACATGCCCTCTCGGCATGGCTTCGAATGTCAATTGTCTTGAAATTTCGGCGAGGAGCGGTTGACCGCTCCTCGTGCGAATCCCTATCGACGGATGCCGAGCTTGGCGATGAGCGCTCGATACCGCTCGACGTTGTTGCGTCGGAGGTAGTCGAGCATCCGCCGACGGCGGCCGACGAGCATCAACAGTCCACGTTGCGTGTGAAAGTCCTTCTTGTGGACCTTCATGTGCTCGGTGAGATGGCGGATGCGCTCGGTGAGGAGTGCGATCTGCACCTCCGCGGAACCGGTGTCGGTCTCGTGGAGCTTGTTGTCGCTGATCGTTGCGGCCTTGTCGGGCATGCGTGCGTTCGAACCTTCGATCCGGCAGTCATTCGATACGGATTCAGCTGACGACGCTACCAGACCTGCCCATACCGCCCCGTCTGCGTCGGGAAAGGGTTCCGGACAGGTCCGGAGCGCTCAACCGGCGAGCAACCGCTGGATGGCCCCGCGGGACACTCCGAGTCGACGCGCGATCGCAGCCTGGGAGACACCCTCGGCGACGAGACTACGGATCAGCTCGCGTCGGACGTCGGCCAGGTCACGGGCAAGGCGGCCGTGCCGGCGCGCTTCGACCCGCAGGGCCTCGAGCCGGCGCCGCCGGTCTCGGTGGGGCGGATCCGCGGGCATGCTCGCTGCCGCCTCAGCCGTGCCGGCGGACTTCTTCGACGTCACGGTGCATCTGGGCGATCAGGTCGTCGACGTTCTCGAAGCGCTCCTGGCCGCGGATGCGACGCGTGAACCGGACCCGGGCCGACTGCTCGTACAGGTCGCCGTCGAAATCGAGGACGTACGCCTCGAGGAGGAACATGCCGGCCTCGGCGTAGAACGTCGGTCGGCGGCCGGCCGAGATCGCGGCGAGCCGCTCGACGCCGTCGGCGCCCGTGAACGTGCCGGCGTACACGCCGTCGGCCGGGAGGCAGACGTTCTCGGGAACGCCGACGTTCGCAGTCGGGAACCCGAGCTCGCGACCGCGCGCGTCGCCCCGCTCGACCGTGCCGCGCACCTCGTGCGGGCGACCGAGCATCGCGGCCGCGCCTTCGACGTCGCCCGCGGCGATGAGCTGACGGATGCGCGTGGAGGAGTAGGGCACGCCCGCGTCGCGGTCGGCCGCCGCCACGAGGCCGAGACCGATCGTCTCGAACCCGAGCTCGGCACCCATCAGTTGCAGCAACGGGACGTCACCGTGACGGCGGTAGCCGAAGTGGAAGTCGGCGCCCACGACGACGAGGCGCGCCAGCAGCGCGCTCGCGAGGAGCTCCTCGACGAACTGTTCCGCGGGTTCCTTGCTGCGCGTCGCGTCGAACGGGAGAACGAGGCACTCGTCGACGGCGCCGGTCGCCTCCAACAGCTCGAGCTTCTGTTCGAGGGTGGTCAGCAACTTCGGTGCGGAACCGGGACGGACCACTTCGGCGGGGTGGCGGTCGAACGTGAGCACGGTCGCCGACAGCCCGCGCGCGACCGCGAGCTCGCGCACCAGACGCAACACCGCCTGGTGGCCGAGATGGACACCGTCGAACGCACCGATCGTCACGGCTCGACCCGGTCCGTTGCGCGGGATCTCGGTCGGGTCGCGGTAGATCTTCATGAGATCGCGGCCTCCGGCACGACGACGACCGAGGGCTTGACTCCCCCGGCGCGGCGCTCGTACACGGCGAGCAGCGCGTGGTCTTCGTCGACCACTGCGAAGGGCCCGGCGCCTTCGCTGTCGCCTACCAGGGCGGGCGCCGCGAACGTCGCGCCGTGCGCGACCGCGCGGGCGCGTTCCCCGTCGACCACGACCCGCTCCAGGTCGCGCACGGCAACCGCGGGAGCGAGGACGGCGGCCTCGGGATCGGCTTCGACGGACTCGATCGGACGCGCCTCGTCGAGCGTGAAGCTACCGACCCGCAGGCGCCGGAGCGTTCCGAGGTGCGCGGGTCCTCCGAGCGCGGCACCGAGGTCGGCGGCGAGCGTGCGGATGTAGGTGCCGCTCGAGCACGCGACCCGGATCGTCGCCTCGGGGTATGCGCCGGGTTCCAGATCTTCCACGACGAGCTCCCCGATGTGCACGGGACGCGCGGCCCGCTCGACTTCCTCGCCGGCGCGCGCCAGTTCGTACAGGCGTCTACCCCCGACCTTCAACGCGGACACCATCGGCGGCACCTGCTCGATGTCACCGACGAAACCACGCGCGACCGCATCGAGCTGCGCGCGCGTGAACGACATCTCGGTCCGTTGCAGCACCGCGCCCGCGCCGTCGAGCGTGTCGGTCGCGACGCCGAAGACAACGCGACCGCGATACTCCTTCCCGGCCTCCTGCAGGTAGCGCAGCAGGCGTGTCACCCGCCCCAGCCCGACGAGGAGCACCCCCGTCGCATCGGGGTCGAGCGTGCCCGCGTGGCCGACCCGCTTCTGCCCGTAGACACCGCGCAGCTTGGCCACGACATCGTGGCTCGTCCAACCCGGGGCCTTGTCGACGACGACCAATCCATCCCGCATCGTGAAACCCTGTCAGGTCACGAGCGCCGGGTCACAGGGCGCTGAGGATCTGCGCGACGATCGCCTCGGCCGAATCGTCGCTCGTGAAGCCCGCCGCGAACCGATGCCCGCCGCCGCCCTGGCGCTCCGCGATGTGCCGAACGTCGACACTCCCCAACGACCGCAGGCTCACGCGCCATGTCGCGTCGGGGCCCTGCTTCAACACGCACGCGACCTGCGCTTCGCGCGTGCGGCGCAGGACGTCGATGAGACCCTCGACCTCGTCGAAGGTCACATCGTGGCACGCGAGGTCGACCTGGCTCACCTTGGTCCAGACGAACTGCTTCTCGGGGACGAGGACGGCGTTCTGCAACGCCTCGGCGAGCAATTGGAGGTACGCGAACCGGTGCTCCTCGAAGAGCGTGCGCGAGAGCTCCGGGATCGGGACGTCGAAGCACGAGAGCTCGCGTGCGAGCTCGAACACCGCGGGCGTCGTCGACTCGTACTGGAAACGACCCGTGTCGCACACGAGCGCCGCGTACAGGCACACCGCCGCGTCGCGGTTCACCGGGAACCCGAGCCGGTCGATCAGCTTGCGGACGAGCACTCCGCTGGCCGCCGCCGCGGGGTCGATCACGTTGATGGTGCCGTAGCGCTGGTTCGAGACGTGATGGTCGATGACGACCAGCTCGCCCGCGGCTTTGGCCGGCGGCTCGAGATCGCCGAGCCGGGCGAGCGACCCACAGTCGAAGGTGACCATGACGCGCGGCTCGCGCGGGAACGCGTCGGGTGCGGTGAGGAGATCGAGGCCGGGTAGCTCGCGGTAGTGCGGTGCGACGACGAACGGTTCGGAGAACGAGGCGACGCTACGAATCCCGGCCGCCCTCAGGACGTGGTGAAGGGCGAGCATCGAGCCCAGGGCGTCGCCATCGGGGCTGATATGGCACGCGAGACTGACTTCGGGCGCGGACAGGATCGCGCGTGCCGCGCGGGTGAGCGCCTCCTCGACCGGAAGATCGTCGATCACGAGTCCTCCCCATCGCCCGTGCCCGCAGGCTCGTCGCCGAAAGCCTGGCCCCCATGCTCGTCGGTAGACGCGTCGCGTTGGTGGATCTCGCGCAGGAGATCTTCGATGCGTTGCCCGGAGACGATCCCCGGGTCGACGTGAAACGTCAGCTTCGGCACCTGGCGGATGCGCATCTGGCGCCCGACGACACCGCGGAGGTGCGAGCCCGCCGCCGTCAACGCAGTAGCCGCCTCCTCGGGAACCGACGCGCGCGCGTCGGCCGCCGCCGCGGTGAGCGTCGAGAAATACACCTTCGCGTGGGCGAGGTCGCGACTCACATCGACGCCGGTGAGCGTCACCAGCTCCAGCCGCGGATCGCTCATCCGCTCGAGCTCGTCGGCGAGCACTTCGAGCATCACCTCGTTGACCCGCGCGGTGCGCGGGTAGCGCTTGGGCGAGGCCATGGCGTTACGCCCGTTCGCTCTCGAGCCAAGCGGTCTCCACGTCGAGCAACTCGATGTCGGCGGCGGTGGCGACGAACCGCTCGATCGAGTCGAGGATGTCGCGCACCTGCGACTCGCTGCCCGCGACGACGGCCACGGCGATCCCCGCCCGCTGCCACTGGTCGTGATGGTCGACCTCGGCGACCGACACGCGGAACCGGTGGCGCAGCCCGTCGACGATGGGCCGGATGGCGGCGCGCTTCACCTTGAGCGACCGGCTCTGGGGGATGTGCAGGTCGAAACGGACCGCGGCCGCGTACATGCCGCCATTGTCGCGCCACTCGCGGTGGCGAATCGATCCGGATACGAAGTCGTCACGCAAGAAGTCATCCCAGGAGGCGCAGAACCAACGCGGCCGCGACCATCGCCGGTAGCCCGACCGCGGCCCCGACCCGGCTGTAGCGCCGGGCGTCGATCTCGACCCCGGCCCGCCGGGCGCCCGCCTGCCAGAGCAGACCGGCGAGCGATCCCGTGATCAAGAGTGTGGGCCCGAGGTTGACGCCGAGCAGCAACGGCCACACCCGGGCGGGCGCCGAGATGTGCCCGAGCCCGACGAGCACCGCGGGCAGGTTGTTGAGGACGTTGGCGGAAACGACGCCGGCGGTGAAGCCCCGGATGCCGCCCTCGCCGAGGCTCGCGAACGCCCGCGGCACCTCGGCCGCGACCCCCGCGGCCAGCAGGGCGAGCGCGGCCGCGAGGACGACCGTCCCGACGGGGATGTGACGCCACGGCGGCCGCCGGGTGAAGCCGATCAGGACGACCTCGGTCGCGAGCGCGGCCACCCACGCCGGCAACCCGAACTGCTCGCCACCGAGCAGCAGCGCGAGGAACAGCGCGATGGCACCGACACCGACGACCAGCGCGCGCCGGTCGGGTGCGCGCTCGATGATCGCCGCCTGCGCGCGAATCCGGAACACGCGCCGGTACGCGAACCAACCGACGACCGAAGCCACGAGCGACGGCAGCGCGAGATGACGGAGGAAGTCGGTGTTGTGCAACGACAGGTGCGACGCCGCGATGAGATTCGTCAGGTTGGAGACGACGAGCGCGCTGCTGGCGAGCGACGCAAGCAGCACCGGCTGGAACGCGAGCGCGACGGGATCGACGTCGACGAGCAACGCGGTCCGCACGTAGATCGGCGTGAGGAGCACGACCGCGGCGTCGAGGTTCAACAACGCGACCACGAGACCCGCGAGGATCCACAGCGCGCCGACGACGTGGCGGCTCCGCGCCGCGAACGACGCGAGCTCGTCGAACACGCCGACGTCGTCGAGTGAGGCCGCGAGCGGGACGGCGACGAGTACGAATGCGAGGGGCGCCGCCAGCGGACGCAGCACGTTGTGCAGATCCGAGCGGTCGACGACGCCGGCCGCGACCGCCGCGAGCGCCGCACCGAGCGGCAGCAACCACGCCGGGACGCTCCTCGGTCGCGCGAGCGCCCCGACGAGGCCGACCGCAAGGAGCCCGACGGCGAGGACGCTCACGTCGTACTCATGCGGCTACGACCTCCGGCCCTCCAACTCCGCCGCGACAGCTCCGGGGACCGGGCCTCCGGATCTCCGCCTGGCCCTCCGGCGATCAGTCGGCTCAGACCCGGGCGATCTCGCGTTCCTCGAACGTCTCGATCACGTCGCCCGGCTTGAGGTCCTGGTAGTTCTCGAGCCCGATACCGCACTCGAAACCGTCGCGGACCTCGCGCACGTCGTCCTTGAACCGGCGCAGCGTCGCGATCGCGCCCTTCCAGATGATCGTGCCCTCGCGCAGGAACCGCACCTTGGAACCACGGGTGATCACGCCACTCGTGACGTAGCAGCCCGCGACCTTGCCGACCCGCGGCACCGAGAAGACCTCGCGGACCTCCGCGTCGCCGGTGACGACCTCTTCGTACTCGGGCTTGAGCATGCCCACGAGCGCATTGCGGACGTCGTCGAGCACCCCGTAGATGACCTCGTAGGTGCGGATCTCCACGCCTTCGCGCTCTGCCACTTCGCGGGCCTTGCGGTCGGGACGCACGTTGAAGCCGATCACGGTCGCGTTCGACACGGCCGCCAGGTCGAGATCGGAGGCCGTGATGCCACCGACACCGCGGTGCACGAACGACAGGCGGACCTCGTCGTGCTCGGCGTCGAGTTTCTTCAACGCGTCGGTGAGCGCTTCGAGCGAACCGTTCACGTCGGCCTTCACGATGAGGTTCAACGTCGCGACCTCGCCACGCTGCACCATCGCGAAGATGTCCTCGAGCCGTGCACCGCCACCCAACATCATCGGGTTGCGTTGCGCGGCCACCTTGCGCCGGTGCGAGCGGGCCTCGGCGACCGTGCGGGCCACCTTGTCGGAGGGCGCGACACGCAGCTCGTCGCCCGCGAGGGGGACGTCGTCGAGACCGAGCACCTCGACCGGAACCGACGGACCGGCCTCGCTCACCTGCTTGCCGTGCTCGTCGAACATCGCGCGCACACGTCCCCACGCGGGACCGGCGACGATCTGATCACCGACGCGGAGCGTGCCTTCTTCCACCAGAGCCGTGACGACGGGACCGCGACCCTGGTCGAGGAACGACTCGAGCACGTAGGCCTTGGCCGGCCGCTTCGGGTTCGCGACGAGGTCTTCGGCGATCTCGAAGTCGGCGACGAGCAGCAGCGCGTCGAGCAACTCCTCGACGCCCTGACCGGTCGGGGCCGAGACGTCGCGCACGATCGTCGTGCCGCCCCATTCCTCCGGCACCAACTCCTGCTCGGTGAGCTGCTGGCGCACACGGGTGGGATCGGCGTCTTCGCGGTCGGTCTTGGTGACCGCGACCACGATCGGCACCTCGGCGGCCTTGGCGTGATTGATCGCCTCGACCGTCTGCGGCATGACACCGTCGTCGGCCGCCACCACGAGGATGGCGATGTCGGTGATCTGTGCGCCGCGCGACCGCATTGCGGTGAACGCCTCGTGGCCGGGAGTGTCGATGAACGTGATGCGACGACCGTCGCGGACCACTTGGTACGCGCCGATGTGCTGGGTGATGCCACCCGCCTCACCGGCCACGACGTTGGCGTGCCGGATGCGGTCGAGCAGCGTGGTCTTGCCGTGGTCGACGTGACCCATCACCGTGATGACGGGCGCGCGCGGCTCGAGCAGTGCCTCGTCGTCTTCGTCGTCGTCGGCGGTCAGCAGGGCGATCAGCTCGATCTCCTGCTCGCTGCCGGGCTCCACGATGAGGATCTGGGCACCGAGCGCCTCGGCGATCAGCTCGATCATCTCGTCGGCGAGCGACGCGGTTGCCGTCATCATCTCGCCGGCCTCGAACAAGATCCGCACGAGATCGGCGGGCGTGCGGTTCAGCTTGGGCGCGTACTCCTGGATCGTGCTGCCGCGGGCGACGACGATCTCGCCTTCGGGGACGGGCGCGTCGACCGGGGTGAGCCGCTGCGACGCCGGTTCGAGCTCGGCGCGGTCGCGACGACGCTTCTTCCGCCGCCGTTGCGGAGGTCCGCCCGGACGTCCGCGGCCGCC
>JAODBI010000196.1 GCA_025463875.1 Actinomycetes bacterium | reverse complement strand
ACGTGATGCCCGCTTCGACGCACGCTGCAATCGCGCGCTCGGGCACGCGTTCGGTGAAGGTCATGTGCAACCCGTAGTCGACTCACGCGGGTTCGGCCCATGCACGCCACGTCGCCAGCGCGTCCATCGGATCCTCGCCTCGATACGCGGTCACGTAGTCGACGATGGTCGTGGTGCCTCCGATCGCGGCGGCGACGGTTCCCGTGAGGAAGTCGTCGCTCACCTGCAGATCGCCGACGGGCAGGTGCAGGTGCGTGTGTACGTCGACACCGCCGGGCACGAGCAGCCGGCCCGCGCACTCGATGACGGTCTCGTCCGAGTCGGCGTCGAGCGCGGGTGCGACGGCGGCGACGCGCCCGTCGCGCCCGATACGGAGGTCGGCGCGGCGTTCGCCGTCGACGTCGAGGACGGTCCCGCCGCGCAGCAGCACGGGAGTTAGGGTGCACCGCGATGGCGTTGCGAATCGAATTCACCGTCGAGCCGTTCCGCGACGGCACGCCCGGGCCGCACGTGCACGCGGCGGTCGAGGCCGCGAGCGCGGCCGGGCTACCCGTCGACTTCGGTCCGTTCGGCAGCTCGGTCGAGGGCGACGACGATCAGGTCCTGGCCGCGGCCGACTCCGTCGTCCGGGCCGCGATGGCCGCGGGCGCGACCCGGGTCTCCCTCCAGATCACCCGCCCCGAGTGACCCCCCGTTTCCCCTGCCAACTGTGGGCAGGATTTCCGGCGCGTGGCGCCCGTTTCCCTGCCAACTGTGGGCAGGATGCGGGTCGGGCGGGGCGATTCACGGTGTGTTCACGGGTCTGCATTGACAGTTTGTTGAATTGCGACCGAACCTGTGAGCGCCATGCCCGTCATCGTCGCCGACTCCGTCGAACACGCCCTCGCCGCGCTCACCGAGCATCCGGACGCGACCGTGCTCGCGGGAGGAACCGACCTGATGGTCGAGGTCAACGACGGGCGCCGGATTCCGTCGCAGGTCATCGCCGTCGGGCGCGTCGCGGAGCTGGCCGGGATCCGGGTCGACGGTCACACCCAAGGAGCGACGATCGTCATCGGCGCCGCGGCGACGTTCGCGCGCCTCGAGCGCGGAACGGTCGCGGAGCTCGCACCGGCGCTCGCGTACGCGGCCCGTACCGTCGGATCTCCGCAGATCCGCAACGCCGCCACGATCGGCGGCAATCTTGCGACGGCATCGCCGGCCGGCGACTCGCTTCCAGTCCTCGTCGCGCTCGGCGCCACGCTCGAGGTCGCCGGTCCGGACGGCCGGCGCCGCATTCCGATCAACGAGTTCTTCACCGGCCCGAAGCGTTCGGCCCTCGCGCCCGGTGAGCTCGTCGTCGCCGTACATGTCCCGGTGCGGCGCGGGCCGCAGGACTATCTGAAGGTCGGTGTGCGCAACGCGATGGTCATCGCGGTGGCGTCGCTCGCGATCGCGGTCGATCTCGAAGCGCATTCCGTCGGGGTCGGACTCGGCTCGGTCGGTCCGACACCTCTGGCCGCGCCCGACGCGTGCGAGTGGATCGCGGACCGGGCGCGCTGGGATACCGACCACGTCACCGTTGATCCGGGCGACGCCACCGAGTTCGCCGACCGGGTCGCGGCGGCGGCCCGGCCCATCGATGATCATCGCGGCACCGCCGAGTACCGGCGCAACGCAGTGCGCGTGATGGCGGGCCGCGCCCTCCGGAGATGTGCGCGGTGAGCGAGGCCTATGTACTGCACGTGAACGGCGAGGAGTACGCGGTCGCCGACGCGTGGTTGGGCGAGAGCCTCCTATACGTGCTGCGCGAACGCCTCGGTTTCCCGGGAGCCAAGGCCGGGTGTGAGCAAGGCGAGTGCGGGTCGTGCTCGGTGCTGGTCGACGGCGTCCTCGTCTGCGCGTGCCTGGTGCTCGCCGCGTCGGCCGTCGACGCGGAGATCGTCACCGTCGAAGGCCTGCAACCGGCGGAACGCGGAGCCATGAGCGACGTGCAACGCGCGTTCGTGGAGACGGGCGCGGTGCAGTGCGGCTTCTGCACTCCCGGGTTGATCATGGCGGTGCACGCGCTGCTCGATCAGGATCCCGAACCGTCCGACCTCGTCGTGCGCGAGGCCATCTCGGGGAACCTCTGCCGCTGTACGGGCTACGGGCGCATCCTCGAAGCGGTCGAAGTCGCGGCCAGGCGCAGATCCGGAGGCCCGGATGGAGCCGGTGCGGGTGGAGCGAGAGGGCCGGGACGATGACGGTCGACGTGCGCGCCGGGGCGGGGGTCGCGGGTGGCATCGGCCAGCGCGCGATCCGGCCCGACGGCGTCGCCAAGGTGCGCGGCGAATACTCGTTCTCGGGCGACCTCTGGGCCGAGGGCATGCTCTGGGGCCAGGCCCTGCGCTCTCCGCATCCGTCCGCGCGTATCCGGTCCATCGACATCAGCCCCGCGCTCGCGATCAACGGAGTGCACGCCGTCCTCACCGGGGCCGACATTCCCGTGAACCGCTACGGCCTCGAGCACCGTGACCAGCCGGTGCTGGCCGACGACATCGTCCGCTACACGGGCGAGCCGGTCGCGGTCGTCGCCGCCGACCACCCCGAGACCGCGCGCCGCGCGTGCGCGGCCATCGTCGTCGACTACGAGATACTCGCGCCGCTCGTCGACCCGGAGAACGCGATCGACGCGCCGGCGATACATCCCGACGGCAACGTGTTCCGAGATCTCGTCATCCGGCGCGGCGACGTCGAGGCGCGCGGGCCGATCGCCGTGGAGGGCACCTACGAGATCGGCATGCAGGACCAGGCGTTCATGGGCCCGGAGGCCGGGCTGGCCACGCCCACAAGCGACGGCGGGGTCGATCTCGTCGTCTCCACCCAGTGGTTGCACAACGACCGTGACCAGATCGCGGAGTGCCTCGGGCTCGCCCCCGCGCTAGTGCAACTCTCGCTCGGTGGTGTGGGCGGTGCGTTCGGGGCGCGCGAAGACGTGAGCCTCCACGTGCACGCGTGCCTGCTGGCGACGAGGACCGGGCGCCCGGTGAAGATCGTCTACTCCCGCGCCGAGTCGTTCCTCGGCCACGTGCACCGGCATCCGGCGCGCATCTGGATGCGGCACACGGCTCGTCCCGGCGGCGAGATCGTGAGCGTCGAGTCGCGCATACTTCTCGACGGCGGCGCGTATCGCTCGTCGAGCTACCACGTCACCGCGAATGCCGCCTGTTTCGCGGCCGGACCGTACCGCGTTCCCAACGGGCATGTGCACGCGGTCGCGGTTCGCACGAACAACCCGCCGTGCGGCGCCATGCGCGGCTTCGGTGTCGTGCAGTCGTGCTTCGCGCACGAGGCGCAGATGGATCTCCTCGCCGCCGCGTGCGAGATCGACCCGGTCGAGCTCCGACTACGCAACGCTCTCGCGCCCGGCGACGAGTTGCTCACCGGTCAGCGGATCGAGGGAACGCTGCCGGTAGCCGACGTCATCCGCGCGTGCGCGGCGTTGCCGTTACCCGCGCCGGCCGCCGACGATGTACTTGCGCGCCCCGGCGGCGCGGGCCGCACCGCCGACGCGGCCGATGTCCGGCGCGGTGTCGGCTTCGCGGTGGGGTTCAAGAACCTGATGTACGCCGAGGGATACATGGACGGCTCGGTCGCGCGCTGCCGCATTGATGCCGGCGTCGTGACGATCACGTGCGCGGCCGCGGAGGTCGGCCAGGGCTTCGTCACCCTCGTGCAGCAGATCGCGCGAACGGTGCTCGAGGTCGACGACGTGATCGTCGCGCCCGCCGACACGACGATCGGTTCCGCCGGCTCGACCTCGGCGAGCCGGCAGACGATGATGTCGGGCGGCGCGGTCGAGCAGGCCTGCCGCGCGGCGCGCGCCGAGTTGGAAGCGCGCGCGGCCGTCGAGCCGGGCGCACGGGGGCCGAATCCGGGGGGCATCGACATCGTGGCGCTCACGACCCGTGAAGCGATCGACGTGACCGAGGAGTTCAACCACCGCTTGACGCATCCGCTCGACGCCGACGGCCAGGGCGACGCGCACGTGTCGTTCGCCTGCGCCGCGCACCGCGCGGTCGTCGACGTCGACCCCGAGCTCGGGCTCGTGCGGGTCGTGCACCTCGCAACCGCGCAGGATGTCGGCCGGGTGCTCAATCCGCTGCAGGTCACCGGCCAGATCGAAGGCGGTATCGCCCAGGGCGTCGGGCTCGCGGTGATGGAAGAGCTCATCGTCCAAGATGGGCACGTGCGCAACGCGAGCTTCACGGACTACCTGATCCCGACCGCGCTCGACGCGCCGACGGTCGAGGCGACGCTGATCGAGGAGCCCGAGCCGGGCGCACCGTTCGGCGCGAAGGGAGTGGGCGAGCCGCCGACGATCTCGTCGACCCCGGCCATCGTGGCCGCAATCCGCGCCGCGACCGGTGCGCCCTGCACACGCGTTCCCGTCCGGCCCCGCGACTTGACGTGATGTCCCCAATGGCTCGTGATGGTTCGTGATGGCTGATGTGACCTGCAGGCTCGAGTGACGACCGGCACCGGGAACGCCGATCTCTCGATCTCGTTTCCCCGCCTGCGCGCGCGTCTCGGCGCGCTCGCCGAGATCGGCGCGATCGAGAACGGCGGGTGCGCGCGGCTCGCGCTGACCGACGCCGATCGTCTCGGTCGCGATCTCGTCGTGAGCTGGATGCGCGACCTCGGTCTGCGCGTCGACGTCGACGAGATCGGCAACGTCGTCGGCACCTGGCCCGCCGACAGCATCGACGCGCCGGTCATGACCGGCAGTCACATCGACACCGTCGCGACCGGTGGACGCTTCGACGGCACGCTCGGCGTGCTCGCCGGCATCGAGGTGCTCGAGACGATCATCACCGCCGGCGTCGACCTCACGCGGCCGTTGGCCGTCGCGTTCTTCACCGACGAGGAGGGGAGCCGGTTCGCACCCGACATGCTCGGCAGCCTCGTCTTCGCGGGCGGAATGCCGCTCGAAGATGCGCTCGCGATCCGCGGCTTCGACGACGCCGTGCTCGGCGAGGAGCTGCTCCGCATCGGCTACGCCGGACCGCAGCCCTGCCCGGCGCGCCCTCCGCACGCGTACGTCGAGCTGCACATCGAGCAGGGCCCCGTGCTCGAAGCCGAGGCGGTGACGATCGGCGCGGTGACGGGAGTGCAGGGAATCTCGTGGACCGAGCTCGCGATCGCCGGCCAGTCGAACCACGCGGGCACGACTCCGATGTCGATGCGCCACGACGCCGGGTACGCGGCCGCCGAGATCGCGACCTTCGTGCGGGGGCTTGCGACGGACATGGGGCCACCGCAGGTCGCCACGGTGGGGCGCATCGACGTGCACCCGAACCTGGTGAACGTCGTCGCGGCGCGGGCCACCGTCACCGTCGATCTGCGCAACACCGACGACGCGCTGGTCAGCGAGTCGGAACAACGGCTCGCAGCCTTCTGCGCCGAGCTCGCAGGACGAGAAGGCGTGACGATCGAAGCGCGTACCCTCGCGCGGTTCGCGCCGGTCGACTTCGACGAGGCGATGATCGCGCTGGTCGAGGAAGTAGCCCGGGGGCGCGGGCTGTCGACGAAGCGGATGCCCTCGGGTGCGGGACACGACGCCCAGATGCTCGCGCGCGTGTGCCCGGCCGGGATGGTGTTCGTACCGAGCGTGCGCGGCATCAGCCACAACCCGGCCGAGCTCACGTCCGACGCCGATCTCGAAGCGGGCGCCAACGTACTGTTACACGTGTTGTTGCGCCTCGCCTCCGCCGAACCATGAGCCGGCTGCTCACGATCGCGGCCGCCCAGATGGGACCGGTCGCCCGCGCCGAGACGCGCAAACAGGTCGTCGAACGACTGCTCGCGATGCTGCACGAGGCGGCCGATCGCGGCGCCGAGCTCGTCGTGTTCCCGGAGCTCGCGCTCACCACGTTCTTCCCGCGCTGGGATCTGCCCGACGCCGAGCTGCTCGGCTTCTTCGAGCGCGAGATGCCGAGTGCCGAGACCGCGCCCCTCTTCGACGCGGCGGAACGGCTGGGCGTCGGCTTCCACCTCGGATACGCGGAGCTGACGCCGGACGGCCATCGCTACAACACCGCGATGCTGGTCGAGCGCGATGGGAGCATCGTCGCGAAGTATCGCAAGGTGCACCTGCCCGGCCACGAGGAGCCCGAGCCTTGGCGTCCGTTCCAGCATCTCGAACGCCGTTACTTCGAACCGGGGCCGGAGACGTTTCGCGCGCGGCGCGCCTTCGGCGGAGTCGTCGGCGTCGCGATCTGCAATGACCGGCGCTGGCCCGAGACGTATCGCGTGCTCGGCCTGCAAGGCGTCGAGCTCGTCTGCATCGGTTACAACACGCCGATCCACTACGCGCCCGATCCCGGCCAGGATCGCCTCGCCGCGTTCCACAACAACCTGGTGATGGCCAGTGGGGCGTACGAGAACGCCACGTGGGTCGTCGGTGTCGCCAAGGGCGGTCTCGAGGAGGGCGTCGAAGGACTCTGCGACAGCCAGATCATCGCGCCGTCGGGTGAGGTCGTCGCCCGCGCGGTGACCGAGGGCGACGAGGTCGTCGTCGCGCAGTGTGATCTCGATCTCTGCAACGACTACAAGCGCACGGTGTTCGACTTCGATCGCTACCGGCGCCCCGAGATGTACACGGCTATCACAGCGCAACGAGGCATCCGGGAACCAGCCGTCGACGACGGCAACGGCGACGACGAACCGGGAGCGCTCGACGCGTGACCGACGTCCTCGATGTCGACCTCCTGGAGTTCGAGCAGGGGACTGACGCCCAGCGGCGCGCCGTCGTCGACGGTGTGATGCGCAGCCTCGGAACCGGATTCGTGTTCACCAGTCACGACATCCCGCCCGACCTGATGGACGACGCCTACGCGATGTTGAAGCAGTTCTTCGCGTTGGCGGCGGAAGAGAAGAACCGCTGGAACGTTCCCGAGAGTCACGGCCAGACGGGCTACACCGGGCTGGCGGTCGAGACCGCGGCGGGGAGCGAGGTCGCCGACTGGAAGGAGATGTACAACTGGGGCGCCGAGGTTCCCCGGCACCATCCACTGCGAACGCGCTACCCGCACCGGTACCTCGACCAGATCTTCCCCGAGGTCGCGGTGCCCGGCATCACTACGGTGCTGGCCGCGTTCCACGAACGACTCGTCGACCTCCAGACGCGCTTCCTACGGATCGTGGCCGCCGGTCTCCGCGTCGACGACGCGTACTTCGACGACCTCCTCGCCGACGGCTCGCACCTCACGCGCGCGATCCACTACCCGCCCATGAAGAACGCCCCCAACGCCGAGTACGTGTGGGCCGACGCCCACTCCGACATCAACCTCGTCACCGCATTGCCGCGTGCGACCGATCGTGGTCTCCAGCTGAAGACGGCTGCCGGTTGGCACGACGTCGTGCCGCCCGAGGGTCACGTCGTCATGAACTCGGGCATGATGCTCGAACGACTGAGCAACGGCCGCATCCCGGCGGGCGTGCATCGGGTCGTGGCCGGCGACGACGGCGCCGCGACCGAACGGTTCTCGGTCGTGCAGTTCTGCCATCCCGCGCCGTGGTTCTCCCTTGCACCGCTACCCACGTGCGTCGACGACGCGCACCCGTTGCGTTACGGCACGATCGAAGCCGGTGCACTTCTCGACCGCGTGCTCTACGACATCGGGCTCATTCGCCCCGACTGACCGCCTGCAACACCGTCGCAACCGGAGACCCTCGCGATCGGTCACCCGGCCGCCTGCTAGGTCGGCTTGACCGCGTTCGACTTCGCCGACGCGGGGCCGGAGCCGCGTGAGTTCCGGGCGGCGACGGTGAACGTGTACGACTTGCCGGTGCCGAGCCCGGTCACCGTTGTGGTCGTCGCGGCGGAGTTGAGGGAGATGAAGGTCTGCGCGACCGTTCCGATGTAGGAGACGACGATGTAGCCGACGACCGCGGCGCCGTTGGTGACCGCGGGTGCTTTCCAGTGCAGGGTCGCACGCTTCGGGCCCGCCGTCGCGACGACGGCCGTGGGCGCGCCCGGGGCGCCGACCGTCACCGCGTTGCTCGCGGCCGATACCGGTCCGGTTCCGCGGCTGTTCGTCGCGGCGACCCGGAACGTGTAGATCTTCGCATTGACCAGCCCGGTGACGGTCTGGGACGTCGCCGTCGATGCGAACGTGCGCACCGTTTGCGCGACGCCGGCGAGGTAAGGCGTGACGACGTACCCGGTCACTGGTGCGCCGTTGTTCGCGGGTGCCACCCACGTCACGACGGCTACCGCGTTGCCCGGCGTACCACTGATTCCGGTCGGCGCGAGGGGTGTGCCGACGATCGTCGGCGCCGAAGCAACCGATGTGGGGCCCGAGCCGTTCGCGTTGCCGGCCGCGACCGTGAACGTGTACGACCCGCCGTTCGCGAGACCGGTCACCGACTGGGTCGTCGCACCCGAGGCGAAGAGATGACCCGACTGTTGCACTCCGTCGAGGAACGGGGTGACCAGATACTGAGTGACCGCCGAGCCGTTGTCGACCGCCGCGTTCCAGGTGAGGGTCGCGGCGCCGTTGCCTGCGGTCGCGACCGGCGGCGCGACGGCTTTGGGTGCGCCGATCGTCACCTGCGCCCCGGCTCCGGCGCTCATCGGACCCGTTCCGCGTCCGTTGATCGCGGCGACCTTGAACTGGAATGTCTTGCCGTTGACCAGTCCGCTCAACACCTGCATCGTCGCGGTCGAGGCGAAGGTCTGCGTCGACTGCGCGATCCCCGCGTCGAATCGGGTGACGGCGTACCCGGTTACCGCGGCACCGTTGTTCGACGGCGGTGCCGACCAGTACACGGCGACCGCGCCGTTACCGGGGGATGCCCGGACGTCGGTGGGAGCGACGGGCGCGCCGACGACGATGGGTCCGGACGCGGGTGACCCGACCCCGGTTCCGTTCGCGTTGATCGCCGCGACGCGGAACGTGAGTGTCAGCGCGTTCGCGAGGCCGGTGACGGTCTGGGTGGTGGCCGTCGACATGAATGTCCGTGGTGTCAACGGCGCTGTGCCCCAGAAGGGTGTCACGGTGTAGCCCGTGGTCGGCGAGCCGTTGGTCGCAGCCGGCGCGGTCCACGTGACCACCGCGTCGCTGTTGCCCGGCACCGCCGACGGCGCGGCAGGCGGGGAGGGCACGCCGACGACGATCGGGGCCGTGGCGTCCGAGGCGGGCCCAGGACCGTTCGCGTTGGAGGCCGTCACCTGGAACGTGTACGTCTGGCCGTTGGCGAGACCGGTGACGGTCGCGCTCGTCACGCCGCTGCCGAACGACTGTGGTGACTGCGGAACGCCGCCGCTCGACGGCGTCACCGTGTAGCCGGTCAACGGTAGGTCCGGGTTCGTGGCCGGCGCGGTCCAGCTCACCGTCGCCTGACCGTCGCCGGTCACCGCGGATGCGTTCTGCGGCGCGCCCGGTTTCGGCACGACGCTCGCCAGCGCCGCGCTCGCGTCGATGTAACCGCCGCCCACGTCGGCGGGCGTTCCGTTGGTGGCGACCGCGCGGGCGGTGTCGTGCAGAACCGCGAAGATCTGATTCGCACTGAGCGCGGGGTCGTACTCCTCGAGCAACGCGCCGACGGCCGCGGCCTGCGGCGCGGCGGCTGACGTTCCGTAGAAACGCCAGACACCACTCACGGATTGCGCGAAGAATGTGGTCTGCACACCGTCGGTGGCCGCGAAGTCGGGCTTGGCGAGGACCTGAGGTGACGGCAGCGCCGACTGGCCCGGAGTGTCGGCGAGATACAACGTCACCGGACCGCGCGACGAGAAGTTTTCGGGAGTGGTCGCGTCGGTGTAGGGGATCGCGGCGGTGCTGCCCACGCCCTCGGCGCCGTTGTGACCGAAGATCGACGGACCGACGGTGTCGCCACCAGTGGACGCGTGGTACTGGACCGCGCTGATGCCGGCCGCGCCGGCGAACACGAACTTCAGCCGCGGGTTGGCCGCACCCGAGAACTTCGCGATCACGACGCGGACCGTCTGCGCGCTACCGGTCGAGTTCGAGTAGCCGAAGTATTCGAACGGTTGCTTCGACGCGAGGTTGTCGACGTTGGTCCCGCCGACGATTGCGCCGGTCGAATCCAACACGAACACGTCGAAGTCGGTGGTGACTCCGCCCCACGGCTGCGCCCACTGCAGATCGAGGCCGAAGCCCCCTCCCGCGCGAAGCGTGATGTCGTCGCCGTTGTCGGTTCCGGTACCGGTGGCAAAATCGTGACAGCTCTGTACCGACTCGAGGGCGATAACGGATGCCGGGCACGACACCGGTCGGAACGCCGGTGCTTCGTACGACGATACGTTGGCGCCGGAGACGAACGTGTTGTCGTTCCCCGCCGCGGAGAAGTACGGCACGCCGGACGCGGTCGACAGATTTGCGGCGTTGGCGATCGGGCCGTTCTGGAAGAACGGCTCGTTGAGATACGACACGTCGTCGACGATGACCCTCGCGTGATTCGTCGTGCGCAGCTTGGTGATCTGTGACGCGAAATCGAGATCGCCGTTGAATGCCGACGCGAACGCGAGCTTGGCGCCGGGCGCGAGATCGTGGACGAGCTGGGCCATCGCGCGGCCCTCGTCCGCTCCTCCGGCACCGGTCGACTCCGACTGCACCGTCACGGGCGTGGGATAGCCGCAGGGGTTGGCCGGCCCGGGGAGGTCGCCGCTCGCGACATCATTCGCGGCGGTGGTCGCCGCGCCGGAAGCGGTGTCGTACGAGTCGGAGAGGATGCCGACCGTCGTTCCCGCGCCGTCGACATTGCCGGCCGCGCGCGCGTCGGCTGCGTGCATGAGCGTGTCGGCTTCCGAGGTGGTCGATCCGCATTGCGGGTTGGCGGTAGCTGTCTGCGGTGGTGCAGCCGACGCGGCAACCGACGCGGTCGTACCGACCGCACCGACGCGGGGTGCCAACACCTCGGTGACGTAGGCGACGCCCGAGTCGGCCGCGACTGCGCGCAACGACGCGGGAGCGACATCGGCGGTCACCGTCGAATACGCGGGGCTCACGTTCACGACCCGGGCCCCGGCCGCGCGCAGGCGTGCGAGGGTGGGAGTCGCGACGTCGTGCGTGCGGATCTCCACGAGCAGCATGCCGTTCGGGCGGCGCACCAGGCTGCCCACTCCGGAGCCGGGGAGGCTCAGCGCCGAGGCGCGCGGCGCGACCGATGGCGTGGCGGCCAGGGCCGCGAGTCGGGGTGACAGCTTCTGGCCCCGGCCCCCGCGGGAGATTGCAGACGTCGGCGCAACGCTGACCGGCGTGGCGGCGGCCGGACCCGCAGCCGCGAGACCCACGGGTATAAGTGCCGCGGCAATCACGACCACGCTGACGCCCGCGGTCAGGAATCGTCCTCGCGCTTGATGTCGCATCCTGCGATCCCCGTCCCCCGGACTCTCGGCCGTGGATACTCGATTCCAGAGTGACCACGGATGAGTCGCAACCAGCCGCAACGCCTCACCCCATGTTCTCACGTGTACTTCGTCACGGCTGACGACGATCGGAGGGACGTTATCTGCGGGCATCTACGTAGGCGTGTCACCGGCCGCCGACGCGGGCCGGTTCAGCCGGCGGCCACGATGCCCCCGCCGGGCGGGATGATCGCCTTGAGCTCGACGTAGTGCTCGAGGCCTTCCTTACCGAATTCGCGGCCGATGCCCGACGCCTTGTAGCCACCGAACGGCGCCATGAAGTCCATCGTGTACTGGTTGACCGCGTACGTGCCGGTGCGGACCCGACGAGCGATGTCCATGCCCAGTTCGATGTCGCCCGTCCAGACGGATCCGGCCAGGCCGTACTCACTGTCGTTCGCAATGCGGACGGCGTCGCGCACGTCGTCGAAGGGGATGACGGTCAGGACGGGCCCGAAGATCTCCTCGCGCGCGATCCGCATGTCGTTGTTCGCGTTCGAGAACACCGTGGGCTGCACGTACCAACCGCGCTCGATGCCGGCGGGCAGGCCGTTGCCGCCGACGACGACGCGTGCCCCCTCTTCCTGGCCGAGCGCGATGTACTTCTCGACGCGCTCCTGCTGGCGCTTGGCCACGAGCGGACCGATCTCGGTGGTGGCGACCGACGGATCGCCGACCTCGAGCCCGCCGACCATGGTCGCGATCGCGTCGACGACCTCGTCGTAGCGGCCGCGGCTGGCGAGGATGCGCGTCTGCGCGACGCACGCCTGACCGTTGTTCATCAACGAGGCCATCTTCAGGCCCTCGACGGTGGCCGCGAGATCCGCGTCGTCGAGGATGATCGCGGCTGACTTCCCGCCGAGCTCGAGGCTCACGCGCTTGAGCTGGTCGCCGCAGATCGACGCGATGCGCCGTCCGGCCGCCGTGGAGCCGGTGAACGCGACCTTGTCGATGCCCGGGTGGCGAACGAGGTGCTCGCCGACCTCTCGACCCGCGGGCAGGATCGACACGACACCCTTCGGGATCTCGGCCTCTTCGAGAAGCTCCGCCATCAGGTAGGCGTCGAGGGGAGTCTCAGGAGCGGGCTTGATGATGATCGTGCACCCGGTCAACAGCGCGGGCGCGAGCTTCGCCATCGTGACGAACTGCGGCACGTTCCACGGAACGATGCCGGCCACGACGCCCACCGGCTCGTGGCGGACGATGACATCGGTGCCCATCATGCCGGTGCGCGTGTCCTCCCAGGGGAACTGCTGCGCGATGCCCACGAACGTGTTGAGCACCATCCACGCGGCGGGCGCCTGGCCCAGGTTCGAGAACGAGATCGGTGAGCCCATCTCGGCCGTGATGATCTCGGCCATCTCCGGGAGGCGGGCCGCGTACGCATTCGCGAAGCGCTCGACGGCGGCGATCCGTTCCTCCGGCGAGCGGCGCGGCCAGTCGCCGTCGTCGAACTCGGCGCGAGCCGTTGCGACGGCACGGTCGACGTCGGCGATCGTGGCCTCGGGTACCCGTCCGATGATCTCTTCGGTGTGCGGTGAGATCACCTCGATGACGGTGTCGCCGGCCGGCTCGACCCATTCCCCGCCGATGAACAGCTTCTCGTGCACGTTCACGAAACACCTCCAAGACGTCGTGTCGGCGGCATGGTACCTTCCCAATCGTCTCACTAGTCCGGGTGCGACTAAATGCCGCGGCGAGGGTTCCCGGGGGTTCGGATGGCAATGGCTGCTCGTCGTCGATCGGCACTCGTAGCCGTGTTCCTGGTGCTCGGTGCGGCCGCGTGCGGCACCAGCAGCAAGCCGTCGACGTCGTCGTCGACG
Organism: Actinomycetes bacterium; assembly: GCA_025463875.1. Lineage (GTDB taxonomy): Bacteria > Actinomycetota > Acidimicrobiia > IMCC26256 > PALSA-610 > PALSA-610. The sequence continues at coordinate 16,130 of JAODBI010000196.1, read as the reverse complement.
ACCGTGTCCGGGTCGTCGCACTCGGCGCTCAGCGGTCCGTTGAACGTGTTCGCGGCATCGTCGCTGACCGAGGCGTTCAAGGCGGAGCAGGCGAACCTGAAGACGAGGAACTCCGGCCTCACGCTCACCTTCAACTTCGCGGGGTCGCAGGCGCTCGTGACGCAGATCCAACAGGGCGCCGACATCGACGTGTTCGCGTCGGCCGACACCAAGAACATGAAGAAGCTCGAGGACGCCGGTCTCGTCGACCCGCCGAAGACGTTCGCCCGCAACAAGCTCGAGATCGCGGTCGCGCCCGGCAACCCGAAGCACATCACCAGTCTCGCCGACCTCGAGAAGCCCGGGGTGACCCTGGTTCTCGCCGACGTGTCGGTGCCCGCGGGCAAGTACGCGCGCCAGGCATTCACCGAGGCCGGCCTCCCCGCGCCCAAGCCGGTGTCGGACGAGCTCGACGTCAAATCGGTGTTGTCGAAGCTCACACTCGGCGAGGCCGACGCGGTCGTCGTCTACGTGACCGACGTGAAGGCTGCGGGCGACAAGGTCGAAGGGGTCACGATCCCCGACGCCCAGAACGTCGTGGCGGTGTACCCGATCGCGGTGCTGAAGGCGTCGAAGCACGCGGCCGCGGCCGCTGCGTTCGTCGAGGAGATCGCGACCGGTGGCGGCCGGCAGGTGTTGCAGGACAAGGGGTTCCTCCCGCCGTCCTGAGCGATCCCGAACAGTCCCGGAGACGCGTCCGACACGGTTGACGCAATCGGTGACGGGAATCTCGGGCCGCGCTCACCTTCTGCGAACGCTTTGCCGATAGGACAACAGGGGTCCCCGGCATCTGGTCATGAGCCGGCCGATCCCGAAGTGCCCGGTGTCCCCCGGGTGTCCTTCCCGCAGACCTCTGGTCAGCAGTTCGTACGTACATGGGTCCATCCCCGTGCGGCGGCGTCCTTGATGGCAACGCTTGCCCGTACGAAACGAGGACTACCTGATGCATCACCACGACGCGTTCGCGCGCCGGAGCGGAGTGGCCCTCACCTCACTCGCGCTTGCCGGTGTTCTCCTGCTGGCGTTTGCCAATACCGCGGGCGCGGCGGTCGTGCCGAATGTCCTCCTGGGCACCGCCGCGAACTACTCCGTGCTTGCCGGTCCGTCGGTCAGCAACGTCGGTCTCACCACGATGAACGAGGACCTCGGCGTCTCCCCGGGGCTCGCGCCCGCGATCACCGGCTTTCCCCCGGGGCTCGTGAACCTGCCGGGCGTCAAAGACCAGCTGGGTGCCGCGCAGGCGCAACTCGATCTCACGGCTGCCTTCACGGATGCCGCGTCGCGCACGCTCACCGCGATCAAGGGTCCCGACCTCTCCGGGCTCACGCTGCAAGGTGGCGTGTACCACGCGACCGCGCGGGCGGCGCTCATCTTGCCCGTGAACTCGACCCTGACGCTCGACGGTGGAGGAGACCCCAACACCGTATTCGTGTTCCAGACCGACTCGACGCTCACCACGTTTTCCAACAGCCACGTCAATCTCGTCAACGGCGCCCAGGAATGCAACGTGTACTGGGAGGTGCTGAGCTCGGCGAATCTCGGCAGTAATTCGACGTTCGTGGGCAACATCCTCGCCCTGACCACGATCACCATGCAGAACAACGTGACGGTCCACGGCCGGGCCCTCGCGCGCAACGCGGGGATCACCCTCATCAACGACCACTTCACCGCGCCCACCTGCGCGACGTCCCTTCCTACGACGACAACGACGGCCCTGCCCGGCGCGGGCGCCCCGACCCCCACGCTGCCCGGCGGTGGAGTCACCACGTCGACGATCGCGGGCGGCGGGAGCGGCCCGACGATTCCCGGTGGGGGAGCGGCCACGACCACGACGCTCGGTCTGACGGTCGGGATCGCCGGCCCTCCGCGCACGGGAGTCGCGCCCTTGCCGTCGTCGAACAACTTCCCGTGGCCCGCGCTGACTCTGCTCGGAGTCGCAGGCGCGGCGACGACGGGTGTCGTCGTACGGCGCCGGTTGCACGCCGCCGGCGCGCGGCCGATCGGCCGTTGATTCGGCGATCGAGCCGACACCGGTCCCGCGCCCCGCGATCGAGGTCGATCGCGATCGCGATCGTCGCCACGGCGGCGGCGCTCGGCGCCTGTGCGAGCTCGAAGGTAGGCACGGTCCCGTCGACGACGACTCGGATCGCGGCGGCCGCGCGCGCCGCGGTGCGCTCTCGCCCCGTTCCCGCGTTGCCGGTTCCCGCGCGGCTCTTCGCGCCCGGCCTCGATATCCGCTCGGGGCCGGTCCCCATTCCCATCCAACTCCGTATCCCGTCGTTGCATGTCGACGCGACGGTGATCGGCGTCGGAGTGCTGCCGAACGACGTCATGGACGCCCCGGAGGGTCCGATCAACGACCCGGTATGGCAACAGGCGTTCTGGTACCGCGGCAGCGCGGTTCCCGGAGTGCTCAGCACTGCGGTGATAGCCGGCCACGTCAACGGACCGCGCGGTACTGAGGGAGTGTTCGGTCACATCGACCGGCTCCGGCCCGGCGACGCGATCGTCGTGCACGATCCGCGCCGTGGGCTCGACGTCCGGTTCGTGGTGACGCGCACCGCCGATTTCACGCTCGCCCAGACGACGCAGAAAGACGTGCTCCGTCAGATCTACGGCGTCGGTCCCGTCGCGGGAACGACTCCGCAGGCGTCGGCCGACCGTCGCGCGCACCTGACTCTCGTCACGTGCGCCGGCGACTTCGACACGCGCCTCGGCACGCACGACCATCGCCTCGCAGTGTTCGCAATACGCGTCGCCTGACGCGCAGGACCGCCGCCGGTCCGGAGCGCACGGGACCGCGCACCTCCGTCGGAACTCGGTCTCAGCCAGCGCCGGCGCCGGGCGGCTTGCGCCGGGTCTCGGTGGCGACCCACGCCGCATAGGGCTCGTCGCTCGTGACGTCGTACTCGACGATCTCGGGGAGCTCGTACGGATGGCTCCGCCGAACGAGGTCGAAGACCTCGGCGGAACGTTCGCGCGTGGTCTTGCAGACGAAGAGCCACTCTTGGGCCTCGTTGACCGAGCCTTGCCACCAGTACCGGCTCGTCACCGGACCAACGGTTTGCACACACGCCACGAGACGCTCGTTCAGCAACTCCGCCGCGATCTCGTCACCGCGTGCCCGGTCGTCGACGGAGAACTGCACGTGGACGATGTTCACCGCGGAACCTCTCCTACGCGCCGTTCATTGCGCAGTGTTCATTGCGCAGTGTTCATTGCGCGACGCGCGCGAACACGAGATCTTCTGCGCGCGCGGTCCGGATCGACCAGGAAACGGTGAGCACGATCGCGCTGATCGTTATCGCGAGGCTCACGAAGCTCTTCACGGCGACGAACGTGGTCGTCGGCAGGCTGACCAACAGCGTGAAGGTGGTCGCCGCGCTGAGGAGATGCACTCCGGCCCAGAGCAGTGTGAGTCCACTGAACAGCCGCACGACGCCGGGCCGGCAGGCGATGTCCGGTGCGAGCGGGCAGAAGTCGGAAGCCATGCGCGCGATCATCGGGCGCCCGAACGTGAGCGAGCCGAGGAACACGAGCGCCAGGGCGAGCGTGGTCGCAACCGGCTGCAGGAAATACATGAACGTGCCGCTCGCGATGCCGACGATCGTGCGTACCGTCAGCCCGACGACCGCGAGCTGAAGAATGCCGGGTACGCCGTGACCACTGACCAAGCGCCGGATCACCGCGCCGTACGACCACAACAGCACCGCGAGCATCGCGGGCGTGGGGCCGAGCGTCACGAGGAAGACATACAGCAGAACCGCGGGAATGATCGTCGCTTCGATCAGTGAGGGAAGCGAACGACGCCCGACGGCCTGAAGAACGCGCACTCGGGAGATCGAAGTTGCGGTCCGTCGATCTCCCGTCGGGGCGGCGATGAGCATCGGCCGTTCGGTTTCGCGGTTTTCGACGGCGAGCGAGCCATCCATGTCTGCACGACCGATCTCAGCCTCGGTCGGCGAACCATCTGCCCGGCGAAGAAGCCCTTGCAGTGTACGGCGTGCACCGGCATACGCGCCTTCGGGGAGCGAGGTCACGCGCGGCGCGCAACGCGCGGCTTGCGCGGGCCCGGCGCCGTAGCGCGGACCTTGGATCCGTTCGCAGAGTTTCGCCGCGGCGACTTGGTCCCGACGAGGAGATTCAGCACTTCACCGACGGTCCGCTCGTGGTTGGTCGAGTCGGGAAGTGGCATGTGGCGCTGGATCGAGTAGCGGTTCCGACGCCCATCGCGTTCCTTCAGCACGTAGCCGGCGTCGGTCAGGTCGGCGACGATGGCGTAGGCACTGCGTTCCGTGATGTCGAGCACATCGGCCATGTCGCGCAACCGCAGTCCGGGGTCGTTCGCGATACAGACGAGTACGCGGGCGTGATTCGTCAGGAAACTCCACTGCTTCACGCCGGTAATGGTAGCAATTAACTTCCGGTATTCGAGTGCTAGTGTTGAGTCGTGGCGGAAGCGATCATCGGTAGGCGCATGATGCGTTATCTGTATACGGCTGACGACGAGAACACGTTGTTCGCGTACGCGCCCGGCCGGCGCGATTTCTTTCGGGCGGGTGACGACCGGCTCTGGGCGCACGAGTCCCATGGCTGGCTGATCGCCGCCGAGTCGGGCGAGAGCCTGGCGCACCGCACGGGCGACGTCTTCTACAGCGCGGTGGACGGCAAACGCCTCTACCGCTTGAGCGCGGAGCGAGCACCGGACTCCGAGTCGGATGCAGCCGACTCGAAGGAGGCTGCGCCGGCGCGCCGAGCGCCCCAACGTGTCGCGCGTCCTCGACGTTGACGACCGTTTCTTCTGCAGCATTCGCGCATTGCGACCAAGGAGCCCTCGCATGAACACCGATCGAAGCAGCATCGAGCGCAACGTCGCCCGTCTCGCGTCGGAGCGCACCACGCTCTTCACGCGTTCCGGAAGCAGCTTCGGCCTCTCGGTCGTGGACCAGAACCGCCTGAAGGTCGTCGAGCGCGAGCTCGACGAGAACTTCGGCGCCCTGCGCGAGATACGTGCGGTCCGCGACGCGACCCGTTTCAGCCGTGAGGATCCGGTCGTCCGGCGCGCCATCGCCCGCAACAGCGAGTCGATGTCGGTAAAGCCACGCCGCGCGAATTGAGTGTCCTGAGCGTCGCGCACTCCGCGTAGTTCAGACGACGAGCCCGCGTTCGCGGAACAACAGCAGCACGTCGTTCGCGACTCGGCGCGCCTCGAAGCCGTCGAGTTGGCCCGGATTTCGAACGGCGCGCGGACCGGTGCGGGAGCCATTCGGATCTGAACTCGCCTGCCGGTCGCGCGAAGGGCTCATGTCGCGAGCGGTGCAGTCGATCCCGATAGCGTGACCTCCGTGCCGGCGACGCGAACGCAGGGTCCGCGCGCGTCCGCTCCGGTACTCGCCATCATCGTCGTTGCCGGTCTCGTGGGCGCGGCCGTGCCGTGTGCGCCGACCGGGTTGGCGGTCGTCGACCATCTCCTCGCCGGGCTGCTCGCGGCCGCCGCGGCGTGGGCGGCGACGCGCGCGTCGACCCGGACGCTCTCGTTCGGCGTGCTGGTGTTGCTGGTGGCCGGCGACTCGTGGCTGTGGCACGGCCTCGGCCTGGTGCTCGTCGTCGCGATGGTCGTGCTGATCGCGCGCGACCAGCTCAGTCCGCTCGCGGCGGCCGTGATCGCGGGCGTGCTCGTGCAAGGTCTGCTGCGGTTGCCATGGGATTCGCCCGCGCGTGGTTCCGCGGCCGTCGCGGCCCTCGGCCTCGTGCCGCTGCTGGCCTCGGCGGTGTGGCGCGTCTCCGCGGGGCGCAACAAGCTGCGCCGGCGGATCGTGGCGCTCGTCGTCGTGGTCGGCGGGATTTTCCTCGTCGGCGCCGGCTACGTCGCGCTGCGAACCGACGAGATCCTCGACGAGGCGCAGCACGATGCCCGGGCCGGGGTCGCGGCCGTGCGCGACGGTGATCGCGCCAAGGCTTCCGCCGCGTTCCAAGCCGCCGGGGGCGAGTTCCGCCGCGCCCGGCATTTCGCGCGGTCGTGGTGGGCGTGGCCCGGGCGCGCCGTCCCCGTGCTCGCGCCGCAGCTGCGTTCGCTCGACCAGGTGTCGTCGGTGGGAGCGGAGGCGGTCGACGTCGCCCGGGAAGCGGTCGCGCAAGTCGACCCCAACCAGCTGCGCTTCGTCGACGGGCGTCTCGACCTCGCGGCGGTGGCGCGCGATCACGTCGTCTTCGCCGACGCGGCCCGCCGCACCGACGCGATCCAGAAGCGGCTCGCGAATCTCTCGGGCATGTGGCTCGCGCCACCGATCCAGCACGCGATCACCCGCTTCGAGACGGTGGTGAAGTCGGCCGGCGACAGCGCGCACACCGCGACCGACGCGCTCGCACTCGCGCCGTCGATCCTCGGGCGCGATGGCCCGCGCACCTACTTCATCGCGTTCGTCACGCCCGCCGAAGCGCGCGGCTCGGGAGGCTTGATCGCGAACTACGGCATCCTGCGCGCCAAGGACGGGCGGATCCATCTCGACCATGTCGGGCGCGCCCCCGACCTCGACTTCGAGGGCACGAACCCGAAGCACCTGACCGGCCTCACCGACTATCAGGCCCGCTACAACCAGTTCGACGTCGCGAACACCTGGGCGAACGTCACGATGTCGCCCGACTTCCCGACGGTCGCGCAGGTGATCGCGCAGCTCTACCCGAAGTCGGGCGGCGAGAAGATCGACGGTGTGATGGAGGTCGGCCCGCACGGCATGGCCGGTCTGCTCGCGTTGTCGGGACCGATCCACATTCCCGGCCTGCAGTTCGATCTCAACGAGCACAACATCGTGCAGTTCCTCCTGCACGACGAGTACACGAAGATCACCGACCAGCAACAGCGCGCCAACCTGCTCGGCGACGTCGCGCGGGCGACGTTCGACAAGTTGACGTCGGGCACGTCGAAGCAGCCCGCGCAGATCTCGAAGATCATGAGTCCCGTCGTGCGCGCGCAGCAGCTCGCGTTCTGGTTGCGCGACGCGGCCGGCGAGCGGTTCGTCGATCGCATCGGCGGTGACGGCGCGGTACCACCGGCGGCGCCCGGCGACTCGTTCGGCGCGACCGTGCAGAACGGCGCGGGCAGCAAGATCGACTATTTCCTGCACCGAACGGTGCACTACGTCGCGCACCTCGACGCCCGGACCGGTCACGTCGACGCCCGGGCCACCCTTACCCTGAGGAACGACGCGCCGCGCGACGGCGAACCCCCGTATGTCATCGGCAACCCGTTCCACGTGCGCCCCGGTACCAACCGGACGATCCTCTCGCTCTATTCGCCCTATGCGTTGCGGGGCGCGACGGTCGACGGAAAGCCGCTCCAGCTCCAGGCCCGGCGAGAGCTCGGTCGAAATGTCTGGATGGCGATCATCGACATCCCCCAGGGCGGCACCTCGACCGTCGTGATCGACCTGACCGGGAGCGCCGTCGCGGGCGGTGACTACCGGTTCGCGTACCTGCCCCAGGTGCTGGCGAACCCGGACTCGGTCAGCGTCGACCTCGAGGTCGCGAACGGCCACCCCACCGATGCGACGTCGACCGCACCCGTCAGCACGGGCGCGGCCGTCACGCGCCGCGCGCGTTCGGTGAACCTGAGTGTGCCGAGGTCCGAGGGCCGCTGGGATCTCGACGTGCGGCTGCGCCGCTGAACTACCTGCACCCGACGACGAGTACGCTCCGGGGCGCCGCGGTCGGGCGATTTGACCCGGATCGATGGGCCTCAGTGTCGGATTGGTCACGTTCCGGGTGCGATGTTGTGCGTTCGCTGGGTTTTCGTCAGTCTCGGTGATAGGGTCGTCACCGAGAGTGTTCTTGGGCGAAGTGCTGGTGAGGGAGGAACGCGGGATGTCGATACGCAGGATGGGTGCCGTGCTGGCCCTTTCGACAATGGCAATTGTCGGGACGGCGACCGCGGCGGCGGCTCGTGACTACCCGCCCACGACCGGATCGGTGAACACCGAGGCGTCCAACGTCACGGCGCCCAGCTCGGCGGCCACTGCGGTAACGCAGCCGGCGTCGTCCAACTCGTCCAACTCGTCGGGCTCGCTGCCGTTCACCGGTGGCAACGACGTGCAGCTCGTCTGGATCGGTGCCGCGTGCGCCGGTGCGGGTGCGCTTGCAGTCGTGAAGAGCCGCCGCAATCACCGGCGCGCCTAGATACGTTCGGGTTCTGCGGGGGCGGATCAGCCCCTGCAGTCGACGACCGCCGCACCGGTCAGCCGGTCGAACGCGACATCCGCGAGCGCATCGGCAACTGCGGTGAACGGGTAGCGCGTCACCACCGGCCGGATCGGGATCCGCTTCGCGAGCGCCAGGAATTCCTCGCCGTCGCGCCGCGTGTTGGCGGTGACGCTGCGTACCTGCCGCTCCTCGAAGAGTTCGGTCTCGTAGTGCAGCGGTGGGATGTCGGTGAGATGGATCCCGGCGATCGCGAGCGTGCCGCCGCGGTCGAGCGCCCGCAGCGCCACGGGAACGAGATCGCCCACGGGCGCGAAGAGGATGGCCGCGTCGAGGGGCACGGGGGGCGCGTCGTACGCGTCCCCGGCCGACGCGGCGCCGAGGTCGAGCGCCAGGCGGCGCGCGTCGGGCGAACGCGTGAGCACGTGGACCTGCGCACCCTCGTGGAGCGCGACCTGCGCGGCGAGATGGGCCGAGGCGCCGTATCCGTAGATGCCGAGCCGGCCGCGGCGGGGGAGCTCGGCGCGGTGCCAGGCCCGGTAGCCGATGATCCCCGCGCACAGCAGAGGCGCGGCTTCCTCGTCGCCGAACTCGTCGGGCAGCGCGTAGGCGAAGTCCTCGTCGATCACCGCCCGCTCGGCGAAACCACCGTCGGCGTCCCAGCCCGTGAAGCGGGGATCGATGCACAGGTTCTCCGCGCCCCGCCGGCAGAACCGGCACACACCGCACGTGTGCCGCAACCACGGGATGCCGACGCGGGCGCCGAGCGCGAACCGCGACGCGCCGTCGCCGAGACGATCGACGATGCCCACGACTTCGTGTCCCGGGATCGTGTCGGGTCGGTGGACCGGCAGGTCACCTTCGGCGAGATGTAGATCCGTGCGACAGACCCCGCAGCAGGAGACGCGGACGCGGATCTCGTGCGGGCCGGGCTCGGGATCGGCGCGTTGGCCGAAGACGAGCGGCCCGCGGCCGGGCGCGCCGTCGACGAGCGGGGCGGGCTCGTGCACCCACCACGCCTTCATCGTGCGACCCTCATGGCGCGACTCTCGTCCGCGACCGGCATACCGGCTTTCCTACCCCCGGCGTCGCGCCGGCAGAGCGGATTTCGGCGTCAGTCCGCGGTACGGCTGTTGCGGGCTTCGGTGACCCGATCGACGATGCCGGCGAACTCGCGGTGCAGCCCGGCGTGGAGGTCGAGGTCGAGCGCGGTGTCGGGTCGCTGGCGACCCCACAACTGCGGCACCGACGCGGTGACCGGGATGCCCCGCAGCTTGCGCTCGATGTCGTGCTCGCCGAGGAGCGACCGCGTGCCGTCCTCGTCGCGTCCCGTGAGCACGACGTGGGCATCGAAGGTCTCCGCGAGCGCGCCGTTGTTCTTCGCGGCCGCGATCGCGTTCAGGTAGCGCAGGACGCCGCCGAGCGACGACGCCTCGGCCGTGACGGCGACGATCAGCACGTCGACCTGGCGCAGCATGGTGCGCTCCCAGTCGAACGTCCCGAGGCCGACCGCGACGGGCGCGTCGATGACGACGAAGTCGAACGCGGCGCGCAGTGAGCTCAGCAGCGGAGCCGTCTTGCTGTGCAGGAGTGGCACCAACGCGCTCTGCGGGAGTCGGGTGGGGAGGACGTGCAGACCGGGAGGGTCGACCTTCGCGATCGCGTCGGTGAAACGGCGGCGACCGTCGCGCAGATCCAGGTCGTTCGCGATCTCCAGGAACGTGGGAGCCGAGACGTCGAAACGGATACCGACGTCGCGGGACTCGAGGTCGGTGTCGACGAGGCATACCGACGATCCTCCGGCGGAGACGCGCGCGGCGAGGTGCGCGGCGAAATTCGCGGCGAAGCCCCGCTTGCAGGTGATCATGCGCGGTGCGGTTACCGCGACGGTCAGCGCGCGTTCGGTCTTCGCGCCCGCGACGACAGACGAGAGGATCGTGCCGCGGGTGATGTCGTCGCGTGCGAACGCGAGCGAGCGCGAGGGCGGAGTCGTCGTGCGCCATTGCGCGGCGCGGAGATCGCGGATCACGGCACCGGCTGCTTTCGAGGCGGTGAAAGCTCGGCCGGACGGGACAACGCTGTACCGAAGGGCGACGGCGGCACGTGAGCCACTGTCTCGCAGGCGAGGCCGCGGTCTGCGAAGTCGACCGCCATGGCTCCGCTCGCGCCGGCCGCGGGGATCGTCAGGGAGAAGGTGCAACCGCCACCTTGCGTCTCCTCCAGCGCGAGGTGACCCTCGACGAGCTCCGCGAGCTGCCGGCAGAGATGGAGCCCGAGACCCGTGCCGCCCTGGCGCCGCGTCGACGACTGATCGAGCTGTACGAACTGCTCGAACACGCGCTCGCGGTCGCGGTCGGGGATGCCCGGACCATGGTCGACGACCGAGAAGCGCACGTCAGTGTCGACGAACTCGGTGCAGAGCTCGATGGGGGCATCGGGCGCGTACTTCGCCGCGTTCTCGACGAGGTTGATCAGGATGCGTTCGACCTTCGACGGGTCGCACACGATCGAGCTCGGTCGCTGATCGTCGGGCATTGCAGCGTCGCTACCCGTCTCGTTCCTCGTGACGAGACGGCCCGCGGCCGCAGCCGCGGTGGCGGAGACGATCGATCCGATGAGCTCGTCGATCTCGATGCGTTCCGATTGCAACTGCACCTCGGCGTGCTCGGCCGCGGCAACCAGGAGGAGCTCGTCGATCAGTCGCTGGAGCCGGCCGCCCTGGTCGACCGCCATGTCGAACAGTTGGCTGCGTTGTTCGTCCGTCATGCGGCCGTCGAGCCGTTCCAGCGTGTGCACGGATCCGAGCATCACCGCGAGTGGGGTGCGGAGCTCGTGCGAGACGGCCGCGACGAAGTCACTCTTCTGGCGGTTGAGGTCGACCTGGCGGGCGAGTGCGACCTCCCGCTCTTCGTGGAGCAGAGCGTTGGAGACGATGAGCGCCGCGTTGTGCGCGAACGCGGCGAGCGTCTCGACGCGGCTCCGCGCGCCGGCATTGCCCGCGCCGTCGCGCAGAACGATCAGCACGATGCGTCCGACGCGCTCGTGTTCCGACGACACGACCACCGCGCGCTTGCATGCCGGAGCGATGCGTCCCACCTCGGGCGCGTCGACCGCGTCGACCTCCTCGCCGGCGGCGCGCTCGGCGAGCGCGACCGCCAGCGCGACGGTCGCGGGCGACGCGAGTCGTTCGCCGTCGTCGTCGGAGAACGCACCCCGCCATTCACCGGCCGCGTCGGTGGCGCAACAGAGTGCCGCCATGCCGGTGCCGAGCGCGCGGGTTTCGGCCGCGAGTACGCGCAGCGAGTCGTCGAGCGCGACGAGGCTCGCGGTGCGGGCCGACGACTCGTACAAACGTTCGAAACGCAAGTGCTCGTCGCGCTGCGCCACCGCGTAGCGAGCATTCAAGGCAACCGCGACCGTGATCGGGACGAGCAGAAAAGAAACGAACGGGCCGTGCTCGGCGAGGTCGAGCGCGACGAGGCCGACCGGGGCCGCGGTGAGCGTCGCGAGCAGCCCCGTCGACGCCGTGCGCACGAAGACATCGTGAAAGCGGGTCTCTTCGACGATGGAGAGTACGGCGGAAGTGGAGACGACGTCGAGGATCGAGAAGCAGAGCGCCGCGCCCAGCGCCGCGCCCCATGCCCCGGCTTCGTGCATGTCGGTCCGGCCGAGGACTGCGAACGCAACGCCGGCGGCAGTCGTCGCCGCGAGGCGGTTCGAGATGTTGTAGGCCACCTTCAACGGGGCGTGCCGCTGCACGAGCATGTTCACGCACTCGCCGACCGCGGCCGCCACCGCGAGACCGATCGGGCCGACGAAGAAGAAGCCGACTGCGAGCACCGCTTCGGCCGGAGTGAAGGTGAAGCGGTAGCGGTGGAACTCGAGCGTCATGCCGAAGAACCCGGTAAGTGCGAAGACGAGCGCAAGGATCGCCACCGCCCACGGGTCGCCGAAGGCGCTACCGCGGATCACGGCCAGGAGCGCGAGGGCGACGGCGCCGGCCAGCTGCGCGCCGATGAGCGCCTGCACGCGCCGCTGCAGTCGCGACGGCTCCCGGACACGCGTCGGCGCGCTCGCGCTCATCCCCAGCCCTGCGACGGCCACGCTTCGGCGGTCCAGCGCGTCGAGGTCCACCGGGTGGAGTCCCAACTCGTCGACGACCAGCGCGTGGCCGTCCACTCGGCCTCGGTCCAGCGGGTCGAGGTCCAGCGGGTCGAGGTCCAACGGATCGCGGTCCAGCGAGTCGAGGTCCAGCGGGTCGAGGTCCACGGCATGCCGTCGTCGAGACCGCGGTCGAGGCCGTCGAACGCGACGCGGTAGTGCTGCCACCAGTCGGGCCGCGCGTCGGCGTGATCGGCGCGGTCGGCGTCGACTTCGGGCGCGCTCCGGCGAACGTCGGCGCCACCGTCGACCAGCGCACCCTTGACGTCGTCGGGGGTCGCGGCCGGATGGTGCGCGAGGAGAAGGGCGGCAACACCGGAGACGAGCGCCGTGCTCATCGAAGTGCCGCTGCCCCGGAAGTAGACGTCACCGACGCGTCCCTCGGGGTGAGTGACGTCGACGGTCGAGCCGGGTGCCCGCAGTGAGATGACGGAGACGCCCGATGCCACGACCTCGGGCTTGGAGTAGTGGCGGAAACGATCGCGGCCCGACCACGCCGGCACGACGTCGTCGGCGGTCTGAGCGGTGCCCGCGTTGTCGATCGCGCCGACCGTCACCACGTAGGGATCGCTGCCCGGCGACGTGACGTGCCCGTCACCGTCGTTTCCCGCCGACACGACGACGGTTATCCCGGATGCCCACGCCGCTTCCACCGCGGCCGAGAGCGGATTGAAGCGGTAGGGCATCGGTGCGTCGACGCCGAACGACAGATTCAGTACGCCGATGCCGTAGGTATCGCGGTTCGCGATCACCCAACCGATGCCGGCGATGACACGCGAGACCGTGGTTGATCCGTCCGCGCCCGCAACCTTGACCGAGACGACCGTTGCTGCCGGCGCGACGCCGTAGTGAGGCGTCCCGGTGCCGGCGCTCGCCGTTCCATCGCCCGCGATCAGACCGGCCATGAAGGTTCCGTGGCCGTAATGGTCGACGCCGTCGCCCTCGCCCGAGAGGTCGGGACCGCGCACGAGGCGGCTTCCCTGCAGATCGGGCGTTGCCGAGACGCCGGTGTCGACGAGCGCAACCGCGGTACCGCGGCCGGCGGCGGGTGACCAGTCGCCGGAGAGGTGGAGCGCCGCGAGTTGCGGGTCGACGGCGGGCGGCGGCGTGTCGTGTCCCGACCCGTCGTGCTTGGTGTCGTCGTGCTTGGGGTCGGGTGCCGACGTGCGATCGGCGGGCGAGGGACCGAACGACCCTCCGGTCGGATGGAGCGTTGCGTCCTGCAGCACGCGCACTGTCGGCTCGGCGTCGAGCGCGGCGAGCCGGCCGGCGGGCACGTGCGCCGCGACACCGGCGACGACGGGAAGCGCGAGATCGACCGTTCCGCCCACCCCGTCGACCGCCGCGGTCGCGGCCGCGACGCTCGAGGCCTCGACGATGACCGGCACGGCGGGCCCGTCCTCGCTCGCGTGCGCGGCCGGTGTCGCGGCGAAGCTCACTGCCACGAGGGTGCAGACGGCCGACAGCCGTGCCGGTCGGGCGAAGCGCGGGCAACGCATCAGAGGTCGCCGAACCCGAGTACGTGATTTGCGAACCGCGCCAGGTCTTCGGGATTGAACGGCTTCGTCATGTAGTAGTCCGCGCCCGACTTCCAGCCTTCCCACACGTCGGAATCCGTGGCCTTGGCCGTGAGCAGCACCACCGGGATCGCAGCGGTTTCCTCGCCGGCCTTCAAGGCGCGCAGCACCTCGAATCCGTCACGCCCGGGCATCATCACGTCGAGCACGATGAGGTCGGGCCGGAGGCGTTCGGCCTCGCGCAACGCCTCTTCGCCGTCCTCGACGGCGGTGACCTCGAAGCCTTCGGCTTGCAGGTTGAGGAGAACGATTGCGCGCATGCCGGGGTCGTCGTCGGCGAACAGCACGCGGCGGCCGCCGCGACGCACGGACGGCGGCAGAGACAAGGGAGCAATGGCCATGTCATTGCAACGACCGCGCGCCTCACACCTCTTGATGAACCCGACGGGCTCACTGCTCCGCTGAGACGAAGATCACATCGTGCGAGCCACTCCGCGCACCGGGCGTCCATGCTCCGGGCAACTCGTGTCACTCGCGACACACGGCAAGGAGTCAGCGGAGCGGCGTCGCTATGTCGCTTGTGTACACCCGTGATGCCGGGCGCGCGGCAACTCCACGCACACCGGCCACTCGTGAGCGGCGGGTGCCTCGCCTAGAGCTCGAGGTCGCCGAGCTGATTCGCGACCCGGACGAGTTCGGCCCGCGTGCGCACACCGAGCTTTTGCAGCAACCGGGCCCGCCGGGCTTCGACCGTTCGCAGGCTGACCGAGCAGAACCCCGCGATCTCGGCGTTGGTGTGTCCGAGCACGAGCAGGCGTAGTACTTCGCGCTCCTTCGTCGTCAGTGCGACCACCGAGTCCGGGTCGCGGTCCGGCGCAGCTGTGTCGGTCGACGTTTCGTGCGGTCGCTCGATCTCGGCGCGTAGCCGCGGCTGCAGATACGGCACCCCGAGCGCGGCGCTTCTCAACCCGGAGACGAACTCGTCCGCGGTCGCCGTTTTCAACACGTAGCCGTCGACGCCTTCCGAGAGGATCGTTTCGACCTGCGACCGATGGTCAACGTCGGTCAGCACGAAGATCGCGGCGCGCGCGAAGTGGTTCCGCAGGGCGACGACGACATCACGGCCCCGCGCATCGGGAAGCACGAGGTCGGTGATCACGACATCCGGAGCGATGTCGGAGGCGGTCGCCTCGGCGACGCTCGACGCCTGCCCGATCACGTCGAATCCCGACCGTTGCTCCAGGAACGCGCGCACGCCCTCCCGCACGATCAGCTTGTCGTCGACGAGCAGCAATCGGATCGGATTGGTCGAACCGATCGGTGCAACCGTCGTGTCGCCTCCGGCATCGCGACCGGTCATGTGCCGTTCCCCCGCTTGGTGCGCCGGAGCGCACAATCGAGTGGCTTCCATCATGTGCTCGATCCAATCGTCGTTTCAGTGGCAGCGTCCGGAGGGTGGGCGTCCGGAGAGTGGGTGTCCGGAGTGTCAGCTCGTCAACAGCGGTCGCACGTGAATCGTCTCGATGCCGCTTTCGGGCAGCACCTCGACGTCGACCGGCAGCCCTTCCTCGAGCTCTTTGTCGGTGACGGTGCAATCGAGCGGCATGACGTAGTCGGCCGAGTCGAGCATCTCGAGGGTCGCCTTGCGGATTCCCTCGACGACGTCGGGAGGGAGATCGACGAGGATCTGGCGGATGCGCGCGGTCATGTCGTCTTCGAGCCCGAGCGCTTCGACCATCTTCACGAGGGGATAGCCCTCGGCGTGCATCTGCCGCACGGTGTCGCGGAAGTCCTTGTTCGCGAGCGCCTTGTTCGAGGCCATGACCAGTGGGTTGCTGGGAAGTAGGGGCGCCGGGCTCGATTCCGGAGAGTTGGACGACATGCGGCTCCTCACGCTGCGCCCACGCGCCTTTGCGCGTGAACGTTCGCTTTCGTGTCTCGGGATGATTTCTACGGCAGTGCCGTAAACGCGGCGTAAAACACGCAAACCCTCGGCGATCGCGGGTCCGGACGCGACAGAACCCGGGCGGTGTACCGTCACTGCCGGCTGTAAGAATGCGCGGGGGCGCCTGTGGAGCTTCGAATTCTCGGCCCGACCGAGGTGCGTCACGACGGCTCCGGGGTGCTGTTACGCGGCGCCAAGCCCCGCCAGCTCCTGGTGCTGCTCGCAATGCGGCCGAACCGACCGGTGCCCGCGGACCAGTTGATCGAAGAGCTCTG
>JAODBI010000168.1 GCA_025463875.1 Actinomycetes bacterium | reverse complement strand
GACATCTCATTGCAGGAGGAGGGCGACGTTGACCCCGCGATCAACGCCGCGTGAAGTGGTTCGGTCGGGCGCGGCGCTGTCCGCGTCCGGCCGAACCTTCGACCGGTGCGCCACACCACCGGCGCTTCGGCGGGCCGCGTCGAACCAATTTGCCCGCGGGCACGTGAGCTGCGTTTCGTCTACGAACTGGGGCGCGGAGCGACCACGCCCGCGGGACGATGTCGCCGAGTCGCTGGATCCTCCTGCCGACGAACGCGAGGTCGACCAACCGAACGGGACCAGCCGCCGCGGTGCGCCGCCCGGGTGCTCCCCGTGGTTGCTCCTGCTGCTCGTGGGCACGCTCGCGGTGCCGCTCGCCGGCCATCTCCTCGACCGGCACGGGCACTCGTCGCACGCCACCATGAACGACACGACGATCGTCGGCGGAACCGCTCAGCTGCCGGGTCTCGTTCCCGCGACCAACGCGCTCCCGCCGATCGTGTTGCCGGCACCGCAAGGGACCGCGCCGCGGACCCGGCCGCTCGACGTTGCGTTCGTCCTCGACACGTCGTCGAGACAGAACGCCGCGATGCACGACGAGTTGGCGGCGTTCACGCACTACGTCCAGACGTACGGCATTCCCGGCGACGGACTCGGCGACGCGCTCGACCCGACGACGCCGGTGATCGATCCGAACGCGCTCGCGACCCGCTTGGCTGTACCGACGCGCATCACCCCGCGCAACCTCGCGGCGTTCTATCCGGCGTGGTCGCAGCTGCAATCGACGCATGATCGACTCGTAATCGTCTTCACCGATGCGCCGGCGCGGTGGCTGGCCGCGCTGCCAGGGGCACCGAAGGATCAGCTCGCGCTCGCTCCCGACATGAGGGCACCGATCACCCGGACTGCCGTTGTTACGCCGTCGTCGGCGTCATTGAGGATGAGCAGCGACACCGATCCCCAGTTGATCAACGTGAACACGACGAAACGGGGCGCGCTGGCCGAGCAACTCGCACGAACGTGGGTCGAGGCGACCGGAGCGACGTGGCCTGCGTGATGGAACCGCTCGCCCCCCTCACCGCGGAGCGTTACGCTCCGCAATCCCGTAGGGAAGGGGTGATGGCCGCGAAGTCCGAAGACCCTCTGGCGCGCGTGCGTGATCGGTTCGCAGGAGAGCCGGTCCCGGTGTTGCGCGACGCCCATTGGTCCGGCGTGCGCGACCTCGTGCTCGATCTCGGCCCACTCACGCCGGACTCGGTGCAAGCAGGTGCGCTGAAGGCGCTCTGGTACGCGCGCGAGGTTCAGGGCCGCGCCCGTCAGGTTGCCAAGCGCCGCCTCGACGGGATCTTCCGCCAACAACTTGTCCTCGCCGACTTCTTCATCTCCGCCGAAGAGTCACCGCGCGCCGCGATGGACAAGTTGGGCGACGCAGGACAGCTCAGTCCACAGCTACAAGCGAAGGTCCAACGCCAACGCGCCGACCTCCAGCGTATGTTTATCGAAGACGCGTCTCGCCTCGAACGCATGGCGTGGGGTCTCGGCGTAACGGCAAACGCGAAAGACGTGGTGGCCGTTGCGTACGTTGAGATGACCAAACGCCTCGACGACGGGTGGCCGTTCAGCCGCTCCTTCGCTAGCGAGTTTTACGACCGCATCCGTCGCGGGGCCGAGCGTGAGCGCGAGACATGGAAGGAGCTGACGAAGCACGGTGAGGTCGCCGGTTCCTTCGAAGACGAGATTGACATCGACGAGCCAGGCGCTGCCGACGGCGCGGAGGCACACGATTTCGGACACGAGATCGATCTGCGCGCCCTCGCTCCCCGCGTACGCGCTGAGGCCGTCGAAGTGTTGCACAGTCCCGGACGGCACCAGACGGAGAAGGTGTGGGATTTCTTCGACATCCTGATCGGCGAGCTATGCCATCGCCTGGAGTCGGAAGTCGATCGCGACGCGACAATTGAGATACTCATCGATTGCGTGAATCGCCAGGTTCGCGGCGCCCTTCATCCCTTCATGTGGGAAACGTTCGAACGGATCGGTGTGAAAGATCGGTCGACGACACGCAACACAGCACACGGCGAAAATCAGACCATGGGGCGAGCCGCTAAACAGGTAGCGCGCGTTGTGCGCATAGTCTTTGGGCTGGAGAACAAGGACGACGAAGCGTGAGCCTCGCACACCGACTCGATCCGCAAACGCAGTTCGACTCGTGGACGAGTCCGGACGTCGGCGACGAGACGTGGCAGCTGGTGCTCGCCGACGGCAACGTCGTATGCGCGTTCGATCCTGTTGAGCCCGGTGTCCTTGTTGCCGTCGACGCGGTCGATCCCGAAGAACCGCTTGCGGCGCACACACTCGCGGCGCTCTTCGGCCACGCGACGCCAGCCGACGGTTGGCGCGGCCACGACGTCGAACCGAACCCAGCAGGCGCGGAGTTTCGGTTGAACGCTTGGCGACTTGCGCTCGCGGAGCAGACGAGCCGCGGGTACCCGCTCGACGAGATCAATCCCACCGCGCCCGTCGTGGCGGGTTACGCAACCTGCGCCGCCGATCTGTGGGCGATCGATCTCGTGGTGCTCGCCGAGGCGCTGGGGGAAAGCGCCGGCGACCGCGTCGCACGCACCGCCGACGAGGCTGCGGCCGCCTTATTGTCGTTGCTCGACATTGGCGCGGCGCGCGTCAACGCGACGGTCAGCGCGGCACTGCGCATCGTCGTCGAGCACGTCTCTCCGAGCGTGAGCGCTTGGGATCCGCTGTTCGCGGCGGTCGCCGCTGAGTTGCTGACCGATGCGGCACTCACCTCGTGGCCGAGTCGAAGCCGTCGCGACGATGACCTCACCATGGCTCGGTCGCTCGAGCCGGACGACGGCGCGCACGTGGTCGCGTCGGTCGATCCCCTCCTCGCGAATCTCGATCTCCTCGTTCCCGACGAAGACACGATCACCGCCGACTACGACGCCGACGCCGGTCTTCTCGATGTCGTGGTCCGCGGGCGGTCCTCATCCCCGGTCATCTCCGAAGGACGTCTGTTTGCACGC
>JAODBI010000126.1 GCA_025463875.1 Actinomycetes bacterium | reverse complement strand
GACGATCGTCGGCGTTGCCGAAGCGTGGCCGACCGAGATCACGGGAAGCGCGGAGGTCTCGTCGGCGGTCGTCCCCGGAGCCGTGGTCGAGTCGGTGCACGCCGTGCCCGACGCGTCGGCACCGCGGTCGCTGCATCGTCCGCTGCACGCGACGATGCAGAATCCCACCGAATAGAGCACCCGACCCGCTCCGGCGCGCGCGCGGGACTCTCGGCCGCAACGCGGGCCGGCGTGGGACAATCACCGCCGATGCTGAGAGACTTCTCTCGCGCTCGCGCCCGTCAGCTTCGGTGTCGTCGCGCTGGTGGGGGTGGTCATCCTGACCGTCGTCCAGATCACGTCGGAGCGCACGGTGTACGAAACCGTCGGCTACGCCGCCGCGGCCGTCCTCTACGTCGAAAAAAGCGCAGGTGCGCGGCCGTCACCTGACCTATTTTCGCGCCCATGTCGATCCAGCCGGACACCAAGAACTGGACGTGGGTGCTCGAACGGCCGTGTCCGGAGTGCGGATTCGATGCGCGCAGCATCGTGCACGCCCGGGTCGCGCCGATGGTGCGTGCGAACGCGGGCGCGTGGCAGCGCGTCCTCGCGAGTGCCGCGGTCGACGTGCGACCCGATGCTGCGACCTGGTCGCCGCTCGAGTACGGCTGTCACGTGCGCGACGTGTTCCGCACCATGACGGGCCGGGTCGACCTCGTGCTCGCCGAGGCGGATCCGATGTTTCCGAACTGGGATCAGGATGCGACGGCCGTCGAAGACGCGTACGACACCCAGGATCCGGCGCGCGTCGCGGCCGAGCTCGCCGGCGCCGCCTCGGCCTTCGCCGACCGCTTCGACGGCCTTCGGGCCGAGCAGTGGATCCGGCCCGGGCGACGGAGCGACGGCGCGCAGTTCACCCTCGAGTCGCTGGCGCGCTACGCCCTCCACGACGTCGTGCATCACCTGATCGACGTGCCCCGCCTCGAAGATCCTGCCTGACGGCCGGAGTATGACAACCGCCCCGGCGATGGGCGAAGCTGTGCCCATGGGCAAATGGACACGAGAAGAGTTGCAGCGGGCACACGACCACTACCACGACGTCGCGCAGGAAGCGGGCCGCACGAACGACTGGCGCGCCTGGGCCGACAACTTCACCGAGGACGCGACCTACGTCGAGCACCACTACGGCACGATGCAGGGCCGCGAGAACATCTACGAGTGGATCACCAAGACTATGGCCGAGTGGCCGAACTCGGAGATGAAGGAGTTCCCGCACGACTGGTGCGTGTGCGACGAGGAGCGTGGCTGGTGGATCTGCCAGATCGAGAACCGCTTCCGCGATCCGGGTGACGGTGGGATCTACCAGGCCTACAACCTCACCGTCCTCAAGTACGCGGGCGACATGAAGTTCTCGTCCGAGGAGGACGCGTACAACCCTGCGAATTTCGCACCCGTCGTGAAGGCGTGGATCGACGCCGAACGCGCCGCGAAAAAAGCCTGACCTCCGGCCGAACCGGGCCAATCCGGTCGCCTGGTATCATGACTAGTCGCGTGGCGTCCCGATTTACGGATTTCGACGCCGGAATTTCGATCATGGAGTGGCATGGCGTTCAAAGTCGGTGACCGGGTCGTTTATCCCCATCACGGGGCCGCGGTGATCGAACGCAAGGAGATGCGCGAGGCGTTCGGCGAGAAGACCGAGTACCTCGTGCTCCGGGTCGCGAACGGCGACCTCACGCTCGCCGTTCCGTCGAACAAGGCCGAAGACGTCGGCATGCGTCCGCCGATCTCGGTCGAGGACATCGACGACCTCTTCCAGCTGCTCTCCAAGAAGGACGTGCGCGAGCCGACCAACTGGAGCCGGCGGTTCAAGAACCACCAGGAGAAGCTGAAGAGCGGCGACGTGTACCAGGTGGCCGAGGTCGTGCGGAACCTCGCATTGCGCGAGGTGACCAAGGGTCTGTCCGCGGGCGAGAAGGCGATGCTCGTCCGCGCCCGCGGCATCCTCGTGTCCGAGTTGAGCTTCGCGTTGAACGTCTCCGAAGAAGAGGCGCTCACCAAGCTCGAGCAGCAGCTCGAGTAGTTCGCGTACTGGTATCGCCACCCGTCGCGGCGACTACCGATCGAGCACTGTCACACACTCGATGTGCGGCGTGTGTGCGAACAGATCGACGAGCGTCACCGACGTGAGCGAGTAGTCGGCGCCGACGAGTAGACCGACGTCGCGCGCGAGCGCGGCCGCGTCGCACGAGACCAGGACGATGCGCTCGGGATCGCACGCGAGCGCGGCGCGCGCGCCGTCGCGCCCCAGCCCGGCCCGGCTCGGATCGGCGACGACGACGTCGACCTTGTTGCCCATCCATTTGCCTACGTCGGAGCGCACGATGCGCGCGTCGCGGCCCTTGAGATTGTGCTTCGCGTCCGCGACCGCGGAGCGCCCGCGCTCGACGGCGACGACGCGCTTGGGCTGGTCGGCGGTCACCGCAAAGAGCCCGACCCCGCAATAGAGATCCGCAATGATGCGGTCGGGCCCGGTGGCGTCGCGGACCAGCCGGGCGAGCGTCGCGGCGCCGTCGGTGCGGCTCTGGAAGAACGAATTGATCGACACGCGCATCGAATGGCCGTCGACGACCTCGTGCACCATGGCGTTCTTGCCCCGCATGACATCGGGCGGGAGATCCATGATCATGTCAGCCGGTTCCGCGAGCGCGGCCCGTTCGCCGGTACCGACCCCCACGCGCAGCGTCACCTCGGACGCGCGGCCGAAGTGTCCTTCGCGCAACAGCTCGTCGATCGCCGGGTGGGCGACGAGACACGACTCGATGAGGACGGGATCGTGCGATTGGTGCCTGCGGAACGCGGGCTTCCCGTCGACGACGAGGGCACGCACAGTCGTGCGGAATCCTTCGGTCGGCAACAGGACCGGTTCGACGAGTGGCGGATCGGGAATGCGGGCGATGCGGTTGAGCGCGTCGCGGATGATGTCGAGCTTCAGCTGCGGCTGGGTCTCGGTGGCGACGTGCTGCCAGCCGCAACCGCCGCATCCCTCACGGGCGTGGACGCAGGGCGGGACGACCCGGGCCGGAGACGCCTCGAGCACCTCGACGACGCGGCCGCGCAGCATGTCCGCCTTGTCGGCAGTGATCTCGATGCGAACTCGTTCGTCGGGCAGGGCGCCGTCGATCAGCGCGACCCGGCCGTCGTCGGCGCGGGCGAGCGCATCACCGCCGGCAACCATGCGCGTCGCCGTCAGTTCCACTCGGGAAGTCTTGCGCGAAGTCTGCGAGACTCGCGCATTGTGAGCTACGAGAACTGCGCGACATGCTGGCATTGAGGGTCCACGAGCTCGGCGAGCCCGAGCAGGTCATGGTGCTCGAGGACCGGCCCGAGCCCCAGGTGCGGCCCGGTGACGTGCGCCTGCGCGTGCACGCCGCCTCCCTGAATTTTCCCGACGTGCTCATGTGCCGGGGCGAATATCAGGTCAAGCCGCCGGTGCCGTTCACGCCGGGCGCCGAGGTCGCGGGCGTGATCGAGGAGCTGGGCGACGGTGTCGAGGGCCTGCGAGTGGGCGATCGTGTGCTGGCGATACCGAACTTCGGCGGCGGTGGATTCGCGGAGTCGACCACAGCCTCGGCGGCCGGCGTGTTCCCGATTCCGGAGTCGATGTCGTTCGCAGCCGGGGCGGCGTTGCACGTCGTGTACCAGACCGGCCACCTCGCTCTGCATCGGCGCGCTCACATACAGGCGGGGGAGACGTTGCTCGTCCACGCCGGCGCAGGTGGAGTCGGGAGCGCGGCGATCCAGCTCGGTCTCGCGGCGGGCGCGCGGGTCGTCGCGACCGCGGGCGGACCCGAGAAGGTGAAGGTCCTGGAGAAGCTCGGCGCCGACCTCGCGCTCGACTACCGCGAGCACGACTTCGTCGACGCGGTGAAGGAGTTCACCGACGGACGCGGTGCCGACGTGATCTACGACCCGGTCGGGGGCGACACCTACGACCGGTCGACGAAGTGCATCGCGTTCGAGGGCCGCATCCTCATCATCGGATTCACCGGGGGACGGTTCGCGGAGGCCCGCACGAACCACGTGCTCATCAAGAACTACGCCGTCGTGGGCGTGCACTGGGGCATGTACAACGTGATGAATCCCGCGCTCGTGCGTTCGACGCACGACGAGCTCGTGCGCCTGTTCGAGGCGGGCAAGATCGATCCGCTGATCTCGGAACGCGTCGGCTTGGCCGAGGTCCCGGCGGCGTTGGCTCGGCTCGGTTCGCGCGGCACCTACGGCAAAGTCGTCTGCGAGTTGTGAGCGCAGGGCGAGTGAGCGGCCGCCCGTGAGTGACCGCCTCGTCGACCGGCAGTACCTCGCCGGAGTGCAGTATGCGTCCGACCGCAACCTGTCGGCGCGCCAGGCGATCTACCGGTTTCAGCAGCCACTGATCCGGTCGTCGGCGTGGGCTCTCGACCTGGCGCAGCTCGTCGGGGACGAGCGCGTCCTCGACGCCGGCTGCGGCAACGGGCTGCACCTGGCCGAGCTCACCCGGCGCGCGCATCGCGGCGAGGTGTGCGGAATGGATCTGTCGAACGGGATGCTGACCGCGGCGCGAGCCCGTTCGGACGCAGCTCTGCTCGTCGGCGACGCGCAGCGGTTGCCGTTCGTCGACGCGTCGTTCGACTGCGTCCTCGCGATGCACATGCTGTACCACGTGCCCGACCGCGATCTCGCGATCGCCGAATTTCGCCGCGTGCTGCGTCGCGATGGCGTCGCGCTCGCGCTGACCAACTCGCACCG
This sequence comes from Actinomycetes bacterium, assembly GCA_025463875.1. Taxonomy (GTDB): domain Bacteria; phylum Actinomycetota; class Acidimicrobiia; order IMCC26256; family PALSA-610; genus PALSA-610. The sequence continues at coordinate 2,400 of JAODBI010000126.1, read as the reverse complement.
CCATCTCGCAGAGCTCAACGAGATGGTGGGTTCGGTCCTGTACGAGATCAACGGAACCGACCCTGCGTCCCTGCGGGCGTATCTCCGCTTCTCGTCCGAGTCGGGTGAGGCCGAGCTCCGTCGTCATTTCGCAACCGTCGTGCGCCACGACGTCGAGAGCGCGCTGGTCGTCACCGACTCGGAGGCGATCGTCGCGTACGTCGCCAGCATGGGATCGATCGCACGCGCCGGGAGCGGGGGACCGATCCTGGAAGAGGTCGAGCGTCGCACGCGAGCCGTGATCGACCGGGAAGGTGCCTTCCGCATCCGTACCGACGTCGGCTGCTTCGTCTGCTGCTGAAGCGAAGCGCAGAATGCTCCCAACTGTGAGGAGAGAAAACGGCGCGTGGGACCACTTTTCCTCCCAACAGTTGGGAGGAATAGCGGCTCAGGCGGTGAGGCGTTCTTGGAAGAAGACCAGCACGCGGTCGAGGGCTTCCCGGGTCGGGTTGCCTGGCTCGTCGACGAGGTGCTCCGTGACGACGGAGTGGGCAGCCCGCGGAAAGTTGTGCGGATTCTGTCCCTTGCGATTCTCGATCTCGACCGCGATGAGACGGTCGCCCAGCACCTCGCGCAGGTGCTGGAAGCGCTCGGCGGGGACGGCCGGATCACCGGTGAAACGCAGGGCCAGCACGCACAGGTCCTCGCGGGCCGCGACGGTGGCGAGATCGGCATCCGAGAGCCCGAGCGCGCGCCTGCGCGTCTTGCCCCCTGCGAACGGCAGGGACCGTTGGCTGAGCACCGGGGCGAGCATCGTGTCGTCGACGGCCATGGCGAGCGCGAACCCGCCCGTGAAGCACATGCCGATTGCGCCCACGCCCGGTCCACCGCATTTCTCGTGCAGGTCGCTCGCCACCGCGCGCAGCCAGCCGATGATCGGCGACGTGCGGTTGAGCGCCCAGTTCGAGAACTCGCGCGAGACGCAGCCCTGGGTCAGCGACTTCAACACGTACGGAACCGACGGCGGCCGGCCCGGCGTCCCGAACATCTGCGGCATCGCGACCGTGAAGCCGGCGTCGACGAGTCGCCGCGCGAACGCGGCGACGTTCGGCGTGATGCCGGGCATCTCGCTCATCACGACGACGCCCGGTCCCGTGCCGGCGCGGTACACCGTGCGCGTCTCGCCGTCGTGGGCGAACTCGGTCTCGGTGAACCCGGACAGCGCGTCGGTCATAGCGGGGGACACTAGAACCGGGCGAGCTCCTCGCGCAGCGGGCCGAGGCCCATGCTCCCGAGGTCGAGCGCGTAGGTGTGGAACTCCTTGAGATCGAACGCGGCGCCCTTGCGTTGCTTCGCGTCGGCGCGGGCCTCGAGCCACACCCGCTCGCCGACCTTGTAGCTGATCGCCTGTCCCGGCCAACCGAGGTAGCGGTCGACCTCACTCCGCATGAACACCTCCGGGAACCGGCTCCGCTCGATCACGAACGGCAGCGCGAGCTCCGGAGTCCAGGTCTCGCCCGCGTGGGGCTCCCCCTCGATGATCTTCAGCTCGAGATGCATGCCGATGTCGACGACGACCCGCACCGCGCGCATGGCCTGCGCCGCGAGCATGCCCATCTCGAATGCGGGATCTTCGAGATAGCCGAGCTCGCCCATGAGGCGTTCGGCGTAGAGCGCCCAGCCCTCGCCGTGCCCGGAGACGAAACCGAAGAGTCGCTGGAAACGCGAGAGCTTCTCGGCCATGTAGACGACCTGCGCGACCTGCAGATGATGACCCGGCACGGCTTCGTGGTAGCAGGTACTCACTTCCTTCCAGAGCGGGAAGCGGGTCTGGCCCATCGTCGGGTACCACGTGCGCCCCGGCCGCGAGAAGTCTTCGGTCGGGCCCGTGTAGTACATCGCGGCCGCACCGCCGGGCGGCGCGATCATCGCTTCGCACGTCTGCAACGGCGGCGCGATGTCGAAGTGCGTGCCGTTGAGATCGGAGATCGTCCGGTCGATCAGTTCCTGGTTCCAACGCCGGAATTCCTCGACGCCTTCGATCGCGCGGTTGTCGTCGGCGTCGAGGTGTTCGATTACCTCGTCGATCGACGCGCCGGGCAGGATCCGCTCACCCACCTTGCGCATCGCGTCCTCGATGCGGTGCAGCTCTTCCCAACCCCACGCGTACGTCTCCTCGAGGTCGAGATCGATCCCGTTGAAGTCGCGGGCGAACAGCGCGTAGCGGTCGCGCCCGACCGGATCGCGCGGTTCGCCGGCTGGCGCGTACTCGTCGCGCAGGTACGCCGCGAGGTGGGCGTAACCCTCGGTCGCGATCTCGGCCGCGCTCGCGAGCTGCGCATCGCCTGGACGGCGCGCGGCCAGCGCGCGGAAGAACGGCTCCGACTCGCGTTCGCCGCCCCACGTCGCGGCCTGCTCCGC
>JAODBI010000109.1 GCA_025463875.1 Actinomycetes bacterium | reverse complement strand
GGTGAGAGATGGAGCTTGACATTGAGAATCGAGTCTAGGTGCCGGGAGAAGTGGCCTAAACAGCTAACAGCCCACTTGTGGCGCTGCTGTGGCAGAAGTCGCACCGGAGGCCGACGGGCCGTTCGGCGCAGAAGTGCCCTTGGTCGCAGTCTGTGGAGCCGTCCGGTTCGACGCCGCGGTCGTCGGGCTCGTGAGGCCCTTGTAGTCGGTCCCCAGCACGAGGACGACGTCGGCGCCCGCCGGTGCGTTTCCCCGGAGCTGGACGGTCTTGCCGATGCCACCGAGCTTCGACAGGAGGAAGTCCGCCTTGTCCTTCGCATTCGACCCGTAGCGGACCTCGGTCACGGTGTAGTCGCTGCGATCGGCGTTGGTCGCGGCGCCGACCGGCGCGAAGCCGAGCCCGCGGAGCGCACTGTGCACGCGCGCACCCAACCCGGTCTGACCGCTTCCGTTCTCGACCGCGACATGAATGGTCGCGGGGTCGACGGCCTTCACCGACTTCCCGCTCCCGCCACCGGCGGACGGGTTGCCGATACCGCGGAGGCGCGCGAGCAACGGAGCCGCCTTCGCGCTGTCGAGCTCGAGCGCGTCCTGACCGTTGAAGAAGTGACGGTTGACGGGCAGCGTCCGGGTCTCGACGCCACCGGGACGGTGAAAGGCGTACGCGAGCGCCCGCAACGACGAGAGCCCGAGCTTCGGGTCGCGCTGGAGGTCCTTGAGCATCGAATCGAGGAGGCCACTCGCCTTCCAGGGCGAACGGGTGGCCGCGTGCAACGTCTGCTGGGCGAGCGTGCGCAGGAAGTACTGCTGACGTTGGATGCGGCCGAGATCGGAGGTCGGGTCAGTCCGCCATTTCCCGTTGACGAACGACTCGTAGTAGCGGGAGCGCACGTACGCGAGCGCCTGATCGCCGTTCAGATGCGCGCAGCCGGCGGTCGTGACGTTGAGGCCGCTCTTGATGTCGCGCGCCGGCGCGGCGAAGAAGATCGGGATCGTCCCGAGCTTGTTGACCATCTCGCGGAAACCGGCGAAGTCGACCTGCAGGTAGTGGCTGATCGGGACGTCGAAGTTGCTCTCGATGGTCTCGATGACCCTCTGGGGCCCGGCGTTGAACGCGGCGTTGATTTTGGCGTGTCCCATCCCCGGGATGGCGACCCACAGGTCACGCGGGAAGGAGACGAGCAGCGCGGTGCCGGACGAGGCGTCGACGTGGGCGACCATGATCGTGTCGGAACGCTGCCCCGACTCCTGCTGCGCGCTCCCGAAGTGCGAAGCCTGCTGGGCGTCCTTCACGAAGGCGCGCGAGTCGGAGCCGATCAGGAGGAAGTTGCCGCCCGATTGCAGCACCGACGAGTCGATGTTGACTTTCTGGACCTTCGAGACCTTGCTCGCCGCCTCGGCATAGGCGCCCGCGATGAGGCCGGTCATCAGCACGGCCGAGATCACGAATGCGGCGACGAAGCGATGCAGGAAGTCGCGCGATGACAGTGAGTTCATCGGGACGTCCATGGCGACCGGCGGAGGCTCACCCGTAGGCGCGGGCGGGCTCGTTCGCCGCTCACTTGGACGGACAACCGACCAGCGTTCCGCCGGTCTTCGGATCGACCGGGACGAAGCGCGTGTCGACGGTCTGCTTGGCGACGGTCGTGCTCGTGGTCGATGCCGAAGCGCCGGTGGTCGAGGTGGTAGCCGTCGGGATCGTCACTCCGGCCGGTCGCGGGATCAGGTCGAAACGGTGCGTGAGCGAGTCGTAGTCGGTCCCGACGATCAGCAACGCGTCGCCGCCCAGGGTGTTCTTCTCGGATGCGGCCGGAACGAGATTCGCGGTTCCGACCGCGGTTGCGATCGTATAGCCCTGGTTGAATTTCCCGGGCGCGTATCGTACTTGTGTCTTGTAGTCGCTCTTGTCGGCGTCGACCGCGTCACCGCCCGACTTGAAGCCCTCGGCCGTGAAGGCATCGAGCACCCGGGTCGCCGCGCCCTTCACGCCGGAGCCGTTGACGACCCGCACCGTCACCTTGTTGGCGGCGAGCGGCTTCACAACGGGCGTCTTCGGAGGAGCCGTGAACGTCGACAGCAACGCGATCACGCCGCCCGCGTCGGGGAACTTCGACACGACGCGGTTCCCGTTCGTGGGGTCGGGAATCGTCGGCAGCGTCAACATCTGCACCTTCGACGGGCTGAGCCCGCGGAACGTCAACGCCAGCGAGTTCAACTCACTCTGCTTGAGCGTCTGATCGTGCCCGAGACTCCCGAAGATCGCGTCGAGCAACGAGGCGACCTTGAGCACGTCGCTCCCGGACTTGTCGATGGCGGCCTGGCTCACCGTACGCAGGAAGTACTGCTGACGCGGGATCCGGTCGATGTCGCTGCCCGTCGCGACCCATCCCTGACCGCCGCGCTGGCTGTCCTTGATCCCGGGCGTGTAGTTCCACTGCCACGGCGCGGGGTTCTGGACGTCTTTGGGCACGTAGTAGTGGCGCGACCGCGCGTAGGCGAGCGCCTGGTCTCCGTTGAGGCTGACGCAGCCCGCCTGGTCGATGTTCAGCCCGGTGAAGGGATCGTGAGCCGGTGTGGGGAAATAGATCCGGATGTGGCCGATCTCGTTGACGATCTTCTTGAACCCGCGGAAGTCGACCTCGAGGTAGTGGTTGATCTTCATCGGGGCGAAGTTCGCTTCGAGGGTCTGGATGACGAGTGGCGCGCCGTTGTACGCGAAGGCGGCGTTCAGCAGATCGCGACCGTGACCCGGGATCTGCACCATGAGGTCACGCGGGAACGACACCAACATGCCCGTGTGCGCGGCGGGATCGACGTGCAGCACGATCATCACATCGGAGTGCTGCGGCCCGACGTCCTTCCCGGTGCCGTAGGCCTGCGCCTCCTGAGCCGTCTCGTCCGCAGGCCGCACGTCCGAGCCGATGAGGAGGTAGTTCGCGGGCTGGCCCGGCTTCGACGGAGTGAGGATGCCGTCGGGGATCCGGATGGTCCGGCTCTTCGCAAATTCCCGCTTGCCGTACGCCTGGGCGGAGACGAAACCGACCGTTGCGATCACGACGACCGCGAGCAGCGCGATCGCGAAACGGCGAAGAAAGGAAAGCGCGGACGAAGGGAGGAGCACGCGACCGAGGATTGTACTGACGACCCCCGTGAATATTCGGACGCCCCCTGCGGGGCAACAGTCATTCGGCCGGCGTCACTCCACCGGGAGACCCAGGCCGCGGGCGAGCACGAGACGCTGGATCTCGCTCGTGCCTTCGCCGATCTCGAGGATCTTGGCGTCGCGGTAGAAACGACTGACGGGCGTGTCGTCGATATAGCCGTAGCCACCGTGGATCTGCACCGCGTCTCGGGTCGCGTCGACCGCGATCTCGGTCGCGTAGAGCTTCGCCATGGCCGCCGCGTCCCGTATCGGTCGGCCCTGCTCGCGCAGCCACGCGGCCTTGTACACGAGATTGCGCGCGTTCTCGACCGCGACCGCCATGTCTGCGCACTTGAACGCGATCGACTGGTAGCGGCCGATCGGGCCGCCGAAGGCCTGCCGTTCCTTCGCGTACGCGACGGAGGCGTCGAGACACGCGCGCGCCATGCCGAGTGCGAGCGCGGCGATCGCGATGCGGCCGTCGTCGAGGATGCGCAGGAAGGTCTTGAAGCCTTCTCCGCGCGCGCCGAGTACGTGGTCTTCGGGGACGCGGCATCCGTCGAACACCAACTCGTGCGTGTCGGAGGCGTGCCACCCCATCTTGCGGTACGGAGGCTGCACGACGAATCCCGGCGTGCCCGAGTCGACGACGATGTTCGTAATCTCGTGCGGCGCGGTGCGAGCCGTGATCGTCACGCATTTGGTCATCGCCGTACCCGAGTTGGTGATGAATGTCTTCTGGCCGTCGACGACCCATTCCCCGGCCTCGTCGTCGAGCGTCGCTTTCGTGCGCGTCGCACCCGCATCGGATCCCGCCTCGGCTTCGGTCAGTCCGAATGCACCGAGGACCTCGCCCGCGATCATCGGGACGAGGTACTCCTGTTTCTGTTCCTCGGTCCCGCTGTAGAAGAAGGGCGCCGCACCGAGACTCACGCCCGCCTCGAGCGTGATCGCCATCGACGCGTCGACCCGGGCGACCTCTTCGATCGCGATGCAGTAAGTGAGGTAATCGGCTCCACTTCCGCCGTATTCCTCCGGGAAGGGCAATCCGAACAGGCCGAGTTTGCCCATCCCCCGCACGGTGTCGACGGGAAACGTGTGATCGCGATCCCAGGCCTCGGCGTGGGGAGCGATCTCCCCGTCGGCGAAATCGCGCACGACGGCGCGGAACTGCTCTTGTTCGGGCGTCGGGTCGAACTCCACGGTGAGGACGGTAGTCGCAGCGGTACCGTTCGTCCCGTGGATGCGCGCCAGGGCTACGCCGTCGTGCGCGACGGCGGGAAGTGGATCAGTTGCGAGCGTCCGACTCGCGTGATCACCGCCCGCGGCGCCGATGCGCTCGCCGCGCTCGACGACATCGCCGCGGGCGGGTTCTGGGTGGGATTCATCGCGTACGACGCCGGGCGCGCCATCGAGCACATCGAGCCCCGTATCCACGACGATCTCGGGCTCCCCGATCTTGTATTCGTCCGCTTCGAGGAAGTCCGGCGCGTCGACGAGCTCCCGCGTCCCGGTCCGCTCACCCACGAGGCGCCGCCGGTCGAGCTCGGGCGCGGCGAGTCGAGCCTGAATCCCGGCGAGCACGCGGCGCTCGTCGCGCGGGTGCAGGAGCTACTCGCGGCGGGTGAGTGCTACCAGGTGAACCTCACGCGCCGGTTGACGTTCGACGCCACTCCCGACCCGAGCGCGTTGTTCGCGGCGCTGACCCGTCTCAATCCCGCGCCGCATGCCGCGCTCTGTGTGTTCGGAGATGCGCTGCCGGGAGTTGCAGTCGTCTCGGCATCACCGGAGTTGTTCCTTCGTCTCGACGGCCGCT
>JAODBI010000105.1 GCA_025463875.1 Actinomycetes bacterium | reverse complement strand
GATCCGTTCCCGTTTCACACGAGATCGCCCGCGGTCCCGGGTGGGACGAAACCGGACTACTGCGACTGTTGCGACTGCTGTCGCGCCGCCCCAGTTCAGGAGCCCGGTTGCCTCCACCGGTCCTTTTCGGACATTCGCTACGGATCCCGAGGCAAACCGAGCAGACGCTCCGAGATGACGTTGCGCTGGACGTCGCTGGTGCCCCCGGCAATCGTCAGGCACCGGTTGAACAAGAACGAGGCCGACCACGCAGAGTCGTCGCCCTCGGCCGCCATGGCCTCGATCCCTGCGATCTGCATGCCGACCTCCTGAACATGCTGGTCGTGCTGCACGCCGAGGAGCTTGCGGACGGCCGCCTCCGAACCCGAGGGGTCGGCACCGGCGAGGGCGGCGAGGGTCAGGCGAAAGCCCAGCGCCGACAGCGCGTGACCGGTGACCACCAGGTCGCCGGCCTCGGCGAGCGCGAGGCGATCCTCACCCCGTCCACGGGCCTCGATGGCCTTCAGCACCCCGACGACTCCGCCGCCGATCGTGTTGCCGGAACCCATGTAGACGCGCTCGTTGGCCAACGTTGTGCGCGCCGCGCGCCAGCCGTCGTTCTCGCGACCGACGAGGCAGTCCTCAGGAACGAACACATCGTCGAAGAAGACCTCGTTGAACATCGCCATGCCGGTGAGCTCGCGGAGCGGACGAATGTCGATGCCGGGGGTCTTCATGTCGACCATGAAGCACGAGATGCCGTCGTGCTTGGCCGCGTCGGCATTCGTGCGCGCCAGGCAGATGCCCCACTCGGCTTCCTTCGCCATCGACGTCCACACCTTCTGGCCGTTCAGCAGCCAGCCGCCTTCGACGCGCGTCGCTTTCGTCGAGAGTGACGCGAGGTCGGAACCGGCGCCCGGCTCGCTGAAGAGCTGGCACCACCCGATCTCGCCCCGCAACGTCGGCATGATCCAGCGTTCCTGCTGCTCCTTCGTGCCGTGCACGATCAGGTTCGGCAGGGCCCAGCCGCCGACGCCGATGTTCGGCTTGGGGATCTTCGCGGCGCGGAACTCTTCTTCGATGATGAGCAGCTCGAGCGCCTTCGCGTCGCGGCCCCACGGCGCGGGCCATCCCGGCGTGATGTAGCCCGCTTCCGCAATGCGGTCGCGTTGCTCGAGCGGAGGCAACGCCGAGGTGCTCGCGAGGAACTCCCGGAGCTCGGCCCGGAATGCGTCGGCCGCGTCGCCCGCGCCGTTGCCGGCGAGGTCGACCGCCAGCCGGCGGCGCGCACCGTGCATCGCGGCCTGCGCGGCTCGGACCCGCCAGTCGTCGGGAGTGCCGGTGAGCTCGTGCAACGTCATCGCGCGGCGCAGGTAGATGTGCGCGTCGTGTTCCCAGGTGAAGCCGATGCCACCCAACGTCTGCACGCAGTCCTTGGCGTTCACGAACGCGGCCTCGAAGGCGAGCGCGGCGGCCGCGGCGATGGCCAGCGGCGCGCCGGGGTCGGTGAGGTCGTCCGCCGCCGCGGCCGCGTCCCAGGTCGCGGCGCGGGCGAGCTCGACGCGCGCCAGCATCTCCGCGCAGCGGTGCTTCACACCCTGGAACTGGCCGATGGGCCGGCCGAACTGCACGCGCACCTTGGCGTACTCGGACGCGGTCTCGACGCACCATTGCGCGACGCCGACGGCCTCCGCCGCGAACAACGTGGCCGCGATCAAGCGCACCCGGTCGTCGTCGAGGTTCGCCAGCTTCCGCTCGGGTGCAGCCCGCGCGGCGGTCGCCGCGTTGCGGTCGATGCGCGCCAGGCGGCGGGTGAGGTCGATGCTCTTCACTTCCTTGGCGCCGGCCTCCGCCGCGTCGAGCGCGTACCACGCGCCGTCGACCGCGCAGACGATGACGTCGGCGACGGACCCGCCGGTCACGAGCGTCGCACCGTCGAGCGCGACTGCCCCGGTGAGCTCGCCGCTCACGATGCGCGGGAGGAGCGCGTCGGCGGCCGGTCCGCCGTCGGCCTGAAGTAACGCGGCGACGATCGCGGTCGGCACGTAGGGGCCGGGCGCGCACGCGCGACCGAGCTCCTCGACGACGACCGCCTGCTCGACGAGGCCGACGCCGCTCCCACCGTGGACTTCGGCAAGGTGGAGACCGATCCACCCCGGCTCCGTCAGCGCATCCCAGAATGCGGGCCGGTCGTGACTCGACGCCTCGAGCGCCTCGCGGAGCACCCCCGGGTCGATGCGGTCGTCGACGAATCGACGGACCGCGGTGCGGAGGTGCTCGTGTTCTTCGGTGATCCCGATCGGCATCCGTCGATAGTCGCGCGTACCTGACGTCTACGTCAGTTCGAAGCCCCTTTTCCTGCCAACAGTGGGCAGGGTTTCCGGCGCCACACGCACGTTTTCCTGCCAAGAGTGGGCAGGGTTTTGGGCGGCGTCGGTCATCAGAGCTATTCGAGGGCGTTGAGGACGGCGGCGAGATCGGCGGGGTGACTGATCATCACGTTGTGGCCGGTATCGAGGTCGACGACCGCGACCCGTCCCCCGGGTACCGCCTCCAACGCCGCGATCGACGCGTCCTGCGCGGCCGGGGTCAGCGCGTTGTCCCGGCGAAGGCGGACGTAGGTCTTCGCCATCGCGGCCGGAATGCCCGAACGGTCGACCGATTCGAGCATCACCTGCACGGCGTCGCCACCGAAGTGGTCGAGCACGAAGCGCGTCTGGGTCGCGTCCATGTCGTTGCAGAACATCTCCATCACGACCGCTTCGGTCAGGCCACCCGCGACCCGTTCCATCATCTCGGGCGCCATCGCGCTGAGACCGTTCTCGCCCTGCGCGGGCGCGAGTGCCGACACGAACACGAGATGGGCGACGCGTTCGGGCGCGCGCCGGGCGACCTCCCCGATCGTGAGTCCGGCGAGCGAATGCCCGACGAGGACGAAACGATCGAAGCCCGCCTCGTCGGCCTCGGCCAGTACCGCACCGGCCCAGTCGGCGAGGCTCACCGCGTCGAGGTCGGGCGGAGTCTCGTGCCGACCCGCACCGCCGCGGATGGAGACCGGCGGCAGATCGACCGCGACGACTGGCCGGTCGAGCAACGGCAACATGGGTTCCCAGCACCAGGCGCCGTGGCCGCCGCCGTGTACGAGGACGAACGGCATTGCCGCTTCTGCCGTGCTCATCGTGGTCAGACGATCGTCTCGCCGTCGCGCGTAATGGAGATCGCCTGCGTCGGACAACCCTGAGCGGCGAGCACGATCTTGTCCTCGGGCTGCGCCGCGGGGTCGACGAGGATCGCGATCCCGTCGTCGTCGAGGTCGAAGACGCCCGGAGCCCAGAAGGAGCAGTTGCCCGAACCCATGCACGCTTCGCGGTTGATCGTGATCTCGAGCGCCATCTCAGAACCTCGCTCTCATCTTGTCCCTGATTTCGTGGCCCCTCATCCTGCAACCTCGCAGAAACGCGCGTACCGGTCGGCGGCGGCGTTCGCCCACGCCGGATCGGGATCGACCACGTGCGACGTGCGCGCCCAGCGCGCCCCGTCGTTCATCGACGTCTCGAGGCCGGCCGCGACCCGGGCGAGGAACGCGGCACCGAGCGCGCCGCCCTCGGGCACCGCGCACACGTGCACCGGAAGGCCCGTGCAATCGGCGAGCGCCTGCATCCACGCCTCGACCCTTGTGCCACCGCCCGTCGCGACGATGCGCCGCGCCGGAGTGGGACACACGTCGATCATCCGACGCGTCACGAAGCCGGCCGCCTCGAACCCGGCCCGCCGGATCGAGGCGGCGTCGTGGGTCAGGTCGAGGTCGACGAGTTGGGCGCGCCGTTCGGGGTCTTGGAACGGGACGCGTTCACCGCGCGGGTACGGAGCCCAGATCGGCACCCGTCCGGGATCGCCGACCGACGAGGGCGTGCCGTCGCCGGCTCCGTCGGCAACCGGCGCGCACATGCGATCGACCCAGTTGAGAAAGAGTCCACCCGCGTTGCTCGGTCCACCCAGGAGGAACTTGCCCGGGGCAGTGTGCGGAATCGAGTAGTGGTGCGCGATGTCGACGGGATCGGGAGTGACGGCCCACACGATCAACGTGGTGCCGCAGATCACCAGTACGTCACCGTCGTCGTCGCAGCCGGCTACGAGTTGCTCGCCCATTGCGTCGATCGTCCCGCCCTCGAGCACGCAACCCGGGCGACCCTCGACCTCGCCCAACGCATGGCCGCTCGGTCCGATGATCGGCATCTGCTCGGGTCGCGCGCCGGCCTCGGCCAGCTTCTTCTCGTCCCACTGCGTCCAATCGAACAGAGGAAACGCAGTGGCGGCAACGGTCGACGAGATCACGGGCCGGCCCGACAGCGCGTGGTTCGCGACTCCTTGCGCCATCCAGTAGCCGCGCGCGTCCGGATACTCGTGCGCCTGCCAGTGCAGGAACTGCGCCAGCTCGCCCGCCTCGGCAATCGCGCCCGGCCGGTCGGCGTGGCCCCGCTCGTCGCCGTAGAGGAGGCCGGGCGCGCACGGTATGCCGTCGGCGTCGACGGAGGTGAGCGAGGGCACCATTGCCGCGACCGAGACGCCCCGGGCGTCGACGTCGCCGAGGGCTTCGAGCGCGCGGCGCGGACCTTCGTGCCAGGCGGTCTTCGCATCGTGCTCGAAGCGCAGCGGCGTCGGTACGAAGAAGTCGTGCGGGATACGCGAGCGCGCCGCGATGTTGCCGTCGGCGTCGACCGCGACCGCCTTCACCGACGACGTTCCGATGTCGATTCCGACGGTGAGCTCCGACACGGCGGCCGACACTAGGCGAGTGCCGCGATGACTGCGTCGTGGAGCAAACCGTTCGTGCAGACGAAGCTGCCCGCGTCGATGCCGGTGTTGCCGTCGACACCGGTCCACCGCCCCCCGGCTTCCGCGACGATCGGCACGAGTGCGGCGATGTCCCAGAGCGACACGATGGGATCGATTGCAACGTCGAACGCGCCCTCCGCGACGAGCAGGTGCTGCCAGAAGTCGCCGACGCCCCGCGTGCGCCAGCAGCGATGCGACAGGTCGACGAGCTTCGGTCCGATGCCGTCGGCGTGGAAGCGCTCGGAGGTGTCCCACGCGAACGAGAGGTGCGCGTCGCTCAGATCGGACACCGACGAGACCGTGAGGCGCTCGCCGTCGCGGAACGCGCCGAGCCCACGGCCGGCCCACCACCGCATCCCCAGTGCGGGCGCCGACGCGACGCCGACGATCAACTCACCCGAGCGTTCCAGCCCGATCAACGTCGCCCAGATGGGCACGCCGCGTACGTAGTTCTTGGTGCCGTCGATGGGATCGATGATCCAGCGGTACTCGGAGTCGTCGGTGCCCGCGTCGGTTCCGAACTCCTCGCCCAGGACCACATGGCCCGTCGCCGCCGCGAGCCGCTCGCGGATCGCCCGTTCCACGGCTTCGTCGGCCTCGCTCACCGGCGTGAGATCGGGCTTCGTGGCGACCTTGAGGTCGTGCGCGCGGAATCGGTCCATCGTGATGCGATCGGCGCGATCCGCAAGCTCCAGGGCGAGCTCCAAGGCCTCCGCGGTGTCCATCGCGCCGAGCATACGGGAGGCCGCGAACGTGTCGATGAGGACTCGATGGACGATATGGTCGGCGCCGTGGCCCGTCGCGACGACGTGATGGCGCAAATCTGCGCACGCGTGTCCCCATCGGATCCCGCGGGCGCGAAAGCGTTCGTCCACGCCTACTTCGAGCAGCTCGGCGACGACGATCTCGAGACGTGGACGACCGAAGAGCTCGCGCAGGCCGCGCTCGAACACCTGCACTTCGGTGCGCGGCGCGGCCCGCGCGAAACGCTCGTGCGCGTCTACACCCCCGAGCACGGGCACACGTCGATCGACGTCGTGATCGACGACATGGCGTTTCTCGTCGACTCGCTCACCATGGCGCTCGATCGTCGCAGTCTCGGCGTCCACCTCGTCGTGCATCCCATCCTGCGCGTGCGCCGCGCCGCCGACGGCACGCTGCTCGCGATCGAGACGGAAACCACTGCCCCGGACACCGATACGACGGTGGGCTCGGGCGAGGTGTCGGAGCTCGAGTCGTGGACGCACATCGAGATCGACCGCGAGACGAGCCCCGACATTCTCGAATCGGTGCGCGTCGAGTTGCTCGAGGTTCTCGGCGACGTGCGGGCCGCGACCGACGACTGGAAGCCGATGCTCGACGCGGTGCAGCGCGTCGAGCGCGCGCTCGACGACATGCCGACGCCATGCAGCACCGGCGAGGTCACAGAAGCGAAGGCGCTGTTGGACTGGCTGGCCGACCAGCATTTCGCGTTCCTCGGGTACCGCGAGTACGACCTCACGCCCGACGATGCGCTCGTGCCCGTCGCCGGTACCGGACTCGGCTTGTTACGCAAAGCGCCCGTCAAGCCGTCGACGAGCTTCGCGTCGCTCCCGCCCGCCGTACGCGCCAAGGCCCGCGACGCGACGCTGCTCGTGCTGACCAAGGCGAACGCCCGCTCGCGGGTGCACCGCCCGACGCATCTCGACTACATCGGGATCAAGCGCTTCGACGCCGGCGGAAACGTCGTCGGCGAATACCGCTTCATCGGCGTGTACGCGTCGACCGCCTATACGAGCAGCCCGTACGACATTCCGGTGGTACGCCGCAAGGTCGCGGCCGTTCTCGACCGGGCCGCGTTCCTCCCCACGAGCCACGACCAGAAGGATCTCGTCCAGATCCTCGAGACGTATCCGCGAGACGACCTGTTCCAGATCGATGTCGACCGTCTCTTCGAAAGCGCGACCGGCATCCTGCGGTTGCAGGAGCGGCGCCGCGTGCGGATATTCGTGCACCACGAGCCGTACGGGCGGTTCGTCTCCTGCCTCGTGTTCATCCCGCGCGACCGCTACACGACGCAGGTTCGTGAGCACATCGCGCGGATGCTGCTCGACGCGTACAGCACCGACGAGTACCAGTGGAACACGCGGCTCTCGGAGTCGGTGCTCGCCCGCCTGCACTACGTCCTACACCTCGACCAGAAGACCGGCGCCGCGACCGAGGTCGACGTCCCCGCACTCGAGAAGACCGTCGCCGCCGCGGCCCGGGCGTGGGTCGACGACCTGCGCGACGCGTTGGTCGCAGCCCGCGGCGAGGAGACCGGCCTCGACGCGTTGCGGATCTGGGGCGATGCCTTCCCGGCCGCCTATCAATACGACTTCGACGCCGCGGAGGCGCTGGTCGATCTTCCGCGGCTCGAACAGCTCGACGAACAGCGATCACTCGCGGCGCGCCTCACGATCGGCGACGGACACCTCGATCTCAAGCTGTACGGCTGTGGGATCCAGCCGTCGCTTTCCGACGTCCTTCCCCGCCTCACCAACATGGGCGTGATCGTCGACGACGAGCATCCGTACGAGGTGCGGCCGAAGAACTTCGTCCCCCGGTGGGTGAAGTGGTTCCGCCTCCGCGTGCCGGACGGCACCACCGTCGACCCCGCATCGCTTCGACTCTTCGAGGAGGCGTTCCTCGCCGTCGTCGACGGCCGCGCCGAGGACGATCGCTTCAATCGCCTCGTGCTCACCGCAGGCCTCTCGTGGCGGGAAGTGGCGCTCCTGCGCGCGTACTGCCGCTACCTCCGCCAGGCCACGACCCGCTACAGCCTCACGTATATCGAGGACGCGCTGAGCCTGCACACCGAGATCGCGCGCCGGCTGGTCGAGCTGTTCGTCGCGCGCCTCGATCCGTGGAACGCGGGCGAGCGTTCGCCGGTCGAGATGGATCGGGCCGACGGAGACACGAGCGAACGCCTCGCCAACGACGTTCGGACCGCGCTCGATGCGGTGACTTCACTCGACGAGGACCGCATCCTGCGGGCGCTGCTCCACCTCGTCCTCGCAACCCTGCGCACCAACTGGTTCCAGGATGCCGACGCGGCCGGCAATCCCCCGCTCTGCGTCGCACTCAAGTTCGACCCGACCTCGATTCCCGACCTGCCCTTGCCCCGACCGATGTTCGAGATCTTCGTCTACTCGCCGCGCGTCGAAGGAGTACACCTGCGGGCCGGGAGGGTCGCGCGCGGCGGCATCCGCTGGTCGGACCGGCGAGAGGACTTTCGCACCGAGATCCTCGGCCTCATGAAGGCGCAGCAGGTGAAGAACACCGTCATCGTGCCGGCCGGAGCGAAGGGTGGGTTCTTCGTCAAGCATCCGCCCGCGGATCCGGCCCAGCTGCGCGTCGAGGTCGAGGCGTGCTACCGCCTCTTCATCGGTGCACTGCTCGACGTCACCGACAACCTGGTCGAGGGGAAGGTCGTCCCGCCCCCTCAGGTCGTGCGCCTCGACGGCGACGATCCCTACCTCGTCGTCGCGGCCGACAAGGGCACGGCGGCGTTCTCGGATGTCGCGAACGAGATCGCGTTGAGCCGGGGCTTCTGGCTCGGCGACGCCTTCGCATCAGGCGGCAAGCACGGCTACGACCACAAAGCCATGGGCATCACGGCCCGCGGCGCGTGGGAATCGGTGTGCCGTCACTTCCGCCACCTCGGACTTCATCCGGACCGCGACGACTTCACCGTCGCCGGCATCGGCGACATGTCGGGCGACGTCTTCGGCAACGCGATGCTGCTGTCGAAGCACGTACGACTCGTCGCCGCCTTCGACCACCGACACGTGTTCCTCGATCCCGACCCCGACGCGGCCGCGTCCTTCCGCGAGCGACAACGGCTGTTCGCAATCCCGCGCTCGTCGTGGGCCGACTACGACGCCAAGCTCGTCTCCGCCGGCGGCGGCGTGTACCCGCGCACGTTGAAGTCGATCCCGATCACGCCCGAGGTCCGCGCCCGGCTCGAGCTCGGCGACGGTGTCGACGCGCTGACTCCGGCGGAATTCATCCGGGCGATCCTGCTCGCCCCGGTCGACCTGCTCTACAACGGCGGGATCGGCACCTACGTGAAAGCGCAGGCCGAGACCAACGCCGCGGTCGGCGACAAGGCCAACGACGCGGTGCGCGTCGACGGAGAGGATCTTCGGTGCCGGAGCGTCGTCGAGGGCGGCAACCTCGGAGTCACCCAGGACGGCCGGGTCGCGTACGCGCTCGCGGGCGGGCGCATCAACACCGACGCGATCGACAACAGTGCCGGCGTCGACACCTCCGACCACGAGGTCAACATCAAGATCGTGCTCGACGGTGCGGTACACGACGGAGACCTGACCGAAGACGACCGCAACGCGCTGCTCGTCACGATGACCGACGAGGTCGCTGCCCTCGTCCTACGCGACAACTACCGCCAGAACCGCGCCCTCGACAACGGCCGTGCCCAAGCCCTGATCATGGAAGGCGTACACGAACGGTTCATGCATGCGCTCGAATCGAGGGGACACCTCGACCGCAACGTCGAACGCCTGCCGGCCGACGAGCTACTGGCCGAACGACAGCGAACGGGTCACGGACTGACCGCGCCCGAGCTCGCCGTGCTGATGGCCTACGCCAAGATCGCGCTCGAAGAAGAGCTCCTCGAATCGGATCTCCCCGACGACCCCGACTTCGTGCCCGAGCTGGTTCGGGCGTTCCCGTCGGCCGTGCGCGAACGGTTCCTCGAGCGGATCCGTGCCCACACCCTGCGGCGCGAGATCACGGCGACCGGGCTCGTCAACGGCGTCGTGAACCGGGCCGGAACCACGTTTGCCTTCCGTATCGCGGAGGAGACCGGCGCCCGCGGCCCCGACGTCGTCCGCGCCCACGAGGCGGCGCGCGCCATCTTCGACCAGGACGCCGTGTGGCGCGACATCGAGGCGCTCGACGATGTGATCGACGTCGACGTGCAGACCGAGCTGTATCTCGCGAGCCGGCGACTCGTCGAACGGGGAGCCCGGTGGCTGCTGCGGAATCGCCCCCAGCCGTTGCCGGTCGCGACGACCGTCCAGTTCTTTGCGGTCCCGGTGGCACGTCTGACAGCGATGGCCGCCGCGGCACCCCGGGCCGAGGAACTTGCCGCGCAGTATTCGGCGCAGCGCGTCCCCGAGACTCTTGCGAAACGCATCGCAGCGCTCGATCATCTCCCGCGCGCCCTCGACGTCGCCGAGTTGGCCGACACGCACCGCGTCGAGGTCGAAGTCGTTGCCGAGGTGTACAACGAAGTGGGTGCGCAGCTCCGCTTCGACTGGCTCGGCGACCGCATCGTGGAGCTGCCGCGGGCGGATCGTTGGGACGGGCTCGCCCGGAACGCGCTGCGCGAGGACGCGGCCGGTCAGTTCCGCCGCATCGTCGATGCCGTGTTGACGGCCGGGTCGTACGAGGCGTGGGCCGCGCCCCGCGCCACCGTCACCGCGCGCGTCCTGGCGCTGCTCGACGAGATCCGCGGCCACGCCGTGTACGACGTCGCAACCCTCTCGGTCGCGTTGCGCGAGCTACGCGGACTCACGTAGACGGCGCGACGAGGAACGCGATCATGCGGCGCACGAAGACCTCCGGAGTATGCGGGTCAACTCTGATGCTTCGACGCCGAGCCGGCAAGGGTGGTTCCCGCCATCCGTTCCGCCGAGTCCTCATACGCCAAGGAGATCCCAGCGGTTGCCGGCGATGTCGACGAACACGACGACGCGACCG
>JAODBI010000041.1 GCA_025463875.1 Actinomycetes bacterium | reverse complement strand
GCAGCCCGCGGGAACGAAGCATTCAGGATCAGCTGACGACCGCCCAATATGGAACGGGCGCCGCTCATGATGGCTTTGTTCGTGTAGGTGAAGAAGAACACCCCCCACACGAGGTGGGAGAGGATGAGGTTGCGGTTGGCCGTGTTCCCCGGGGGCTTGACGACGCTCCGGAACAGGAAGTACACGGCTGCGGTCAGCAGGGGATCGAGGATGACCCACAACTGTCCGATCGCGGTGTCGTAGTGCTCGGCCTTCAGG
The DNA here is from genome assembly GCA_025463875.1 of Actinomycetes bacterium. Lineage (GTDB taxonomy): Bacteria > Actinomycetota > Acidimicrobiia > IMCC26256 > PALSA-610 > PALSA-610. The sequence goes on along the minus strand of JAODBI010000041.1, from coordinate 11,336 downwards.
TCGGTGCGCGCGAGGTGCCACATCAGGCGCCGCCGGTCCCGGAGCGCGGCGATGTACGGCCGCAGCGCGGGGAGGCCGGTCACCGTCGGCTCGTACACCGTCGGAGGTCGGGATGCGGCCGCCATAAAGCCTCGTGAGGAGTCGGAGTGTGGTCGTTCCGTGCCGCGTGTTTCCGGCCGGAGCGGTATTCGAGCTTCCCGCGATTGATGCGCGGTGTGGCGCCGATGCTACTCAGATACGGGCGTGGACAGACCACGAGCGGCGAGGTGCTCGAGCACGATCCGCACCGATCGGTCCCACGACCAGCGCTCGACCGCCGCCTCGCGTCCGGCTCGTCCCAATCGCTCCCGCTCGCCGGGATCGTCCCGCAACCCCACCAACGCCGCCCGGAGTCCGGCGGTGTCGCCGGGCCCGACGAGCAGGGAGTCGACACCGGCGCGCAGCCGGTCGGGCAGTGTCCCGGCGGCGGCCGCCACGACCGGAACTCCGGCGGACAGGTACTCCGCAAGTTTCAAGGGGGAGTAGTGGAACGGGGCACCGGGCGGCGAGAGCACGAGCGCGGCATCCATCGCGGCGAGGTATGCAGGGAGTTCGCGGTGATCGACCGTCCCGGTGCACACCACCGCAACCCCGGCCGTGCGCGCGATCTCCTCGACGCCTCGTCGTTCCGGACCGTCGCCGACGAGCAGCAGGGTCGCGTTCTCGACGCCCGTGAGCGCCGCGACCGCCTGGTCGATGGCGTGAAAGCGGCGGAAGCTCCCGACCCAGCCGACGACGAACCGGTCTTCCACTCCGAGCCGCGCGCGCGCGTCGGCGCGGTTCTGGGCCGGAGTGAAGATCTCGGTGTCGACTCCGGTCGGCGTCACGACGACGCGTGCGCGGTCGACGCCGATCCGGACGACCTCGTCGACGACGGCCTCGGTGCCGCACGCGACGACGTCCGCCCGTCGGAGCGGTGCGCGCTCTCCGAGCCGCTCGAGCGCGTGACTCCAGCCCGGACGGCGAACGCCCCAAACCCCTGCCTGCCATACGAGGGTCGCAGGGACGAACGCGACGGACGGAACCCTGAGGGCCGACGCGAGCTCGAAGCCGGCGGACTGGAAGAGCTCGTGGCGTTGCCAGACGAACGCCAACTCGTGGCCGCGCCACGGGCCGTCGGGCGCGACGTGAAACGCGCGGGCTCGCCGGTACTCGCGCGCGTCCTTCACCGCGGTCTTCGCGACGACGGGCAGCCGCCGACGCCACGACGCGACCTCGGGCGACGAGAGCTTCGACTCGGACGCGCGGCGGCGGGCGTCGTCGGGTGTGATCGTTCCGGACGGTGTGACGATCCACGACGTTCCGACCACGCGCGCGGCGGCGGCCGCCCAGCCCGCGGTGCTCACGTACGCCGCGACCGGACCCTGCTGGCCGGAGGTGAGGGTCGGCAGAACGAAGACCGCGCCCGCGCGCTCCGCACCCATGCCTGCGCACGGTATCGGGTGACGCGGGCGCGACCGAGGTCGAGAAGATCAGATCCGAACGTGAACCGGCTCATGGCAACCGGCTCATGGCAACCGGCTCGTGGCAACCGGCTCGTGGCAACCGGCTCATGGCAACATGGCGCGGTTGCGCATCCTGCATCTCGTCACCCGCTCCCAGCGCCGCGGCGCCGAGATCGTCGCGCTCGAGCTCGCTCGGCAACTCGATGCGCTCGGGCACGACGATCGCGTTGTCGCGCTGGCGCCTGCCTTCGACGGATCGATCGATCCCGCCCTGCCGCCGCTCGGCGTGCGCGCGCACGTGGGCGCCTCAGCCCGGTATTCGTTGCGCCGCGCGCTGCGCCGCGACCTCGAGAGTCACCCGGCCGACGTCGTGCTCGCGCACGGCGGTACCCCGTTCCAGATCGCGGTGGGCGCCCGGCGCGGGCCCGCGCCGCTGGTCGTCTGGCAACGGATCCTTCCCTTTCCCGCGACGATGTGGGGTCTGCCGCGCCGCATGTGGTGGACACGCCTCGCTCGCCGCGGCGACGCGGCCGTTGTCCTGACCAACGAGCTCGAGGCGGAGCTGCGCCGGCTCGGCTTCCGAGCCCCGATCTGGACCGTCCAGAACTTTCGCGACGCGGAACCCTTCGTCGCTCTCGATCGGGCCGCAGCGGCAGGCGCGCTCCGCGTCGAGCTGGGGATTCCGCACGACGCGCCGGTCATCGGCCTCGTCGGACATCTCGTCGAGCAGAAGCGTCCGGAACGCGTCCTCGACGTGATTGCCGGAGCCCGCGCGAGGGGAGAGGCGGCGCATCTCGTCATTGCGGGCGACGGACCCCTCCGGGAGCAACTCGAGCACGACGTCGCGACACGCGCGCTCACGCCTTTCGTGCACGTGCTCGGCGAGCGTCGCGACATACCGACCGTGCTCGGCGGGATCGACGTCCTCGTCTCGACGAGCGCGTCCGAAGGCGTGCCCGGCGTGCTCATCGAGGCATTGCTGGCCGGCTGCCCCGTCGTCGCGATGCGTGTCGGAGGAATCGCGACGGTCGTCGAACAAGGAGTGACCGGCCTGCTCGTCGAGCCCGGCGCGGTTGATGCGGTGACGGAGCGGGTCGTCGAGCTCCTGCGCGATCGGCCGCGGCGAGACGCGATGAGCGCGGCGGGCCGGAGCCGCGCCGAACTCTTCTCCGCGCGTGCGGCGGCACTCGTCTATGCCGAGCGGTTCGAAGGCCTGCTCGGCGGGCGCGAGCCGAAGTCGGCCGCGACGCCTCCGGTCTGAGTCGCGGAAGAGAAGCGGCCGCGGAGCCGCTCGAAGGCGGGGCCGATGCGATCGGGCCGCGGGCGCTCGGCGGCGCAGCGCGACCGACCAAGAGTCAAGAGTTACGGCTCGGGAAGCGAACGCAACCAGTCGACCGTGCGCCGCAGACCGTCGTCGAGGCCGACGCGGCAGCGGAAGCCGAGATCGCGCGCCGCGTTCGATGCGTCGGCGCGGCTGTGCCGGACATCGCCCGGGCGCGCGTCGACGAATTTCGGCTGCGGCTCGACGTGCAACAACTCGCCGAGCGACCGCAGGATGTCCAGCAGAGCCCAGCTCGCGCCGCCCGCGATGTTGTAGGCCCGCCCCGCGCACGCGGCCGCCGGCGCGCCGGCCGCGGCGAGGTTGGCGTCGACGACGTCCGATACGTATGTGAAGTCGCGTGACTGAAGCCCGTCTCCGTGCACCTCGGGGGCCCGGCCGGTCAGCAGCGCGTCGACGAACAGCGGTATCACTGCGGCGTAGGTCGCGTCGGGTCGTTGGCGCGGTCCGTACACATTGAAGTACCGGAGCGCGACCGTCTCGAGTCCGTGAAGCTCGGTGTAAACGCGGCAGTAGTGCTCCGCGGCGAGCTTGCTGACGGCGTAGGGCGACCGCGGCATCGCGCCGGCATCCTCGGGAGTCGGCAGAGGCGCCGCCCCGCCGTAGATGCTGCTCGACGAAGCGTGCACGAACCGGTCGACTCCCGCGTCGAGTGCGCCTTGCAACACGGTCAGTGTCCCGTGCGTGTTTACCGTGTCGGTCGGGAGGGGACGTTCGATCGATCGCAGCACCGCCTTGTGGGCAGCCTGATGAAAGACCACCTGACAGCCGTCGATCGCCTCCCGGACGACGTATTCGTCGGAGACCGATCCGATGACGAGCCGGGCCCGCTCGTCGACGTTGTGCCGAAAGCCGGTGTTGAGATCATCGAGCACCACGACCTCGTCGCCGCGCTCGAGCAGTGCGTCGACGATGTGGGAGCCGATGAATCCGGCCCCGCCGGTTACCAGCGCTTTCATCGTGTCGAAGCTACTCGTACACGAACCGGCGGATCGGGAACGTCGGCGATTGCGGACGGCCTCCGCGGACGTGCACGCCCGCGCCCGGTCGAGCCCGTAGTCTGGCTTTGCGTCGTATGAGCTGGGGGCACGGACCATTGCGGAATCGCGGACTTCGCCACCTTGCGTGCGTGCTCGCGGTCTGTGTGCTCTCGGTCGTCGGCGCCGCGTGCTCTTCGGGGGGCGCCGGCGGCGGGACCTCGGAATCGACCGTCAACGACGGCTCCGTCATCGGCACCACGACCGATCCCAGCGCGACGACCGCCACGCCGTCGTCGAGCGCGGCCGCGACCACGACGACGATCGACCCCGACTACGCCCCGCTCGCGGCATTGCTTCCGACGAACGTGCCGAGCGGTCTTCCTCTGGAGCCGGATCGTCTCGCCGACACCGGCGCGACCAACCTCGCGAAGGCGATCCAGGATGATGTCTCCGCCGATGCCGGCGGTCCTCTCCGCAGCTCCGGCTTCGTGATCGGCTACCAGCGTGCCTGGGCCGACGCCAATGCCGTGAAGCAGAACACGCTGTTCGTGTACAAGTTCAAGACACCGGCCGGCGCCGCGCAGTACGCGACGAGTCGCGCAGTGTCACTCGAGAACGAGAACTCGCCGATCGCCGGCCAGGCTGGTTCGGTCGGGCATTTCCCGGTGCTGATCCCGGGGGCGGTCGGCTTGCACAGCGAGAGCACGCAGTCGTCGTTCGGAGCGGTCGTGTTCTCGAAGGGTGTGTACTCGGTCGTCGCGGTGACGACCGACGCGGGCAACGTCGATCAGTCGGGGAATGCGGCGGCGCTGGCCGCGGCGCAGAATCTGATGCTCCCCTGACGGCCGGTGTAGGGGGAGCCAGCACGTATGCCGATTCACTACGAGCAAGACGGTGAACACGCGGTCCTGATCACGATCGACCGCCCCGAGACACGCAACGCGTGCGACATGGAGCACTTCAAAGCGCTGCGCGAGGCATGGGAGCGCTTTGCCGCAGATGATCAAGCGTGGGTCGCGATCGTCACGGGTGTCGGCGAGGCGTTCTTCTCCGGCGCCGACCTCAAGACGTACATCCCGGAGATCACGAAGCTCCAGGCCGAGATCTCCGCGAGCGGTCTCGCCGAACTGAACGGATATCGTCTCGACGACGGCGTCCGCGCCGTGCTGCGCAACTGGCCGCTCTACAAGCCGGTCGTCGCGGCGGTGAACGGCTTCTGCACTGCGGGTGGCATGGAGATGCTCGGCGGATGCGACATCCGTGTGGCGTGCCCGGAGGCGAAGTTCGCGGTGATGGAACCCAAGCGGGGACTCTTCGCCGGCGGAGGAACCACGGTTCGCCTCCCGCGCCAGATCCCCTGGGCGCAGGCCATGGAATTCCTGTTGTGCGCGGATCTGATCCCGGCCGAGCGCGCGCTCGAGATGGGGCTGCTGAACGCGATCGTCCCCCGAGAGGAACTGCTCGACGCGGCGCGCGAATACGCGCACCGCATGGTCGTGAACGCACCGCTCGCCGTGCAGGCGACGAAACAGAGCGCGCTCCAGGGCTTGTACTTCGACGAAGACTTGACTCGAACGCTGCGCAAGGCGGTACGTGGGCTGCGCGACGCCGTTGCCGACGGCGCCGAACCCGCGGCGGCCGCCGAGATCCTCGAGCGCCTCGCCGAGGAGCTGCGCACGCCGTTCGAAAAGGAGTCGAAGCTCTCGTCCGCGATCTTCCGGTCGGACGACGCCAAGGAAGGTCCCCGCGCGTTCGCCGAGAAGCGTCCGCCCGTATGGCGATCCCGATGAGCCCGAAGTGACGTGAGCGTCGATCCGCGGACTCCGTGTGTCATCGGAGTGGCCGCGCGCACCTGGCATCCCGGCGATGTGGGAGCAGGCGGCGCGCCGGAACCCCTCGAGATGTGGGAAGAGGTCGCACGTGCGGCCGCCGCCGACGCGACGCCGACCGGATTGCTCGAAGCGCTCGAGAGTCTGCAGGTGGTGTTCTGTCAGACCTGGCAGTACGACGACGCGGTCTCGCGACTCGCGGATCGCCTCGGGGCCGCACCCGCGCACCGGCACTACTCGGGCATCGGCGGCACCACGACACAACAACTCGTCGACGCGACTGCCGAACGGATGCTGGCGGGCGAACTCGATCTCGCGCTGATCACGAGCGCGGAAGCGCTCGCGACCCAACGCGCGTTCAAGAAACGAGGAGAGCGCTTTCCCTACTCGTTCGCGCCGGCCGAGAAACGACCCTTCCCATGGGAGTCGCCGCCGGATCCGATCGAAGTGGCGCACGAGGTCTTCCAGGCCTGGTTGACCTTCTCGTTGTTCGACAACGCCCGGCGCGCACGCCGTGGGGTCGGACTCGAGGAGTACCGCGCGGCCATGGGTCGCATGCTCGCTCCGATGACGGAGGTCGCGGCCGCGAATCCGAATGCATGGTTCGGCGTCCGGCGCGATGCCGCCGAAATCACCGAACCGAGCGTCCAGAACCGCATGGTCGGCTATCCCTACACGAAGTACATGGTCGCCGTGATGGACGTCGATATGGCAGCCGCGCTCGTCCTGGCCACCCACGCGCGCGCCGACGCGCTCGGTGTCCCGCGGGAGCGGCGCGTCTATCTGCGCGGTTGGTGTGGCGCGAACGATCCCGTGCTCGTCGCCGAGCATGCGGACCTCGCGCGCTCGCCCGCGATGCAGACGGCAAGCTCCGCCGCGCTCCGGACCGCGGGCGCGGGAATCGACGACATCTCCTACCTGGATCTGTACTCCTGCTTCCCGAGCTCGCTGCATTTCGCGGCCGACGCGCTCGGGATCGAGCCGACCGATGCCCGCGGCCTGACCGTCACCGGTGGCCTCGCGTATCACGGGGGCCCGGCGAGCGGCTATCTCACTCACGCGATCGCGGCGATGGTGGAGCGGCTTCGTCGCGACCCGGGCGCGCTCGGGTTGGTGAGCGGCGTCGGCATGCACATGACCAAGCACGTCTTCGGCGTGTACTCGACCGAACCGGGGAGACTCGTGCCTCCGCCGAACGCACCTCCGGCGGAAAAGGTGGCGGTCGTGGCTGCGCACGACGGACCCGCGACAGTGGCCGCGTACTCGGTGGTCCACGAGCGTGACGGCGGCGCGACGCGCGCCGTCCTCGTCTGCGACCTGCCCGGTGGGGCGCGTACCTACGCGACCACGTCGGAGGCTGCCGTATGCAGGCGTGCCGAAGAGGAAGAGCTGGTCGGCGCGCGCGTGCGACTCGAGCCCGTGGACGTGGATGGCGCGTTCGGTCCGGCGACGGCCAACCGGGCAACCGTGCGCGGTTGAGCCTGACACGGTGCGTGATTGATCCGCGCGCACTGCATGGTTGACTCCCAGCGCCCGGCATGATTGACAAGGCGCGACGCCATCCGTAGGTTCCACCGTTACACTCCCGAGGTGTGACCTGGGTCACATCTGACGGAGTCAAATTTCAGAGATTTTCGCAACATCGGTCTGATACGTCGGGGCCAACGCCCCGGCCGGAATCGGGGGGAACCGTGGTACGGAGTCGCAGGACGCGGGTTACGACAGCGGTCGCCGTCGTAGCAGCGCTCGCGGTGGTCGCGTCTGCTTGCGGAAGCAGCAGCAAGAAGGGCGCCGGCAACACGAATAACGGTCCGACGACGACCCTCGGAGTGCAGGGCGGCAAGGACGCCGGGCCCGGAGTGCGGGGCGGCAGCCTCGTCTACGGCATCGAGGCCGACACCAGCGGCGGCTGGTGCCTCGCCGAAGCGCAACTCGCGATCGGCGGCATCCAGGTCGCGCGTGCGATCTACGACACGCTGACGGCGCCCGGCGCCGACGGCAAGATCCACCCGTACCTCGCGGAGTCAGTGACCCCGAGCGCGAACGCAACCGTGTGGACCATCAAGGTTCGGAGTGGCATCAAGTTCAGTGATGGCAGCGCGCTCGACGCGCAAGTGGTCAAGGACAACCTCGACGCGTACCGGGGAACCTTGCCGGTCCGCAAGCCGTTGCTGTTCACCTTCGTCTTCAGCGACATCCAGTCGACGGCTGTCGTCGACGCTTCAACTGTCAAGGTGACCATGAAGCGGCCGTGGCAGGCGTTCCCGTGGTTCCTGTGGTCGAGCGCCCGCCTCGGCATCATGGGCGAAGCGCAGGTCAAGGACCCGAAGACCTGCAACACCAAGCTCATCGGAACCGGCCCCTTCATCAAGGTGTCGTGGACGGTCGGCGACAAGTTCGTCGCGAGGCGCAACCCGAACTACTGGCAGAAGGACAGCAACGGCACGCAGTTGCCGTACCTCGACCAGATCACGTTCGTGCCGCAGGAGGACAGCGCCAAGCGCGTCTCGGCGCTGCAGGCCGGCGACTTCAAGATGATCGAGAACGATGCGCCGCTCGACATCGTGAAGGTCCGCAGGGATGTCGCGGCCGGGAAGCTGGCTACGACCGAGTCCGACAAGTTCACCGAGGTCAGCTACTCGATGTTGAACGCCACCAAGGCGCCGTTCAACAACCTCGACGCGCGCAAGGCTTTTGCGTACGGCGTCGATCGAGACACGTTCAACAAGCTCCGTAACGACGGCATCCTGACGAACGCGACCGGACCCTTCGCTCCGGGCGTGCAGGGCAGTCTCGCCGACACCGGGCTCCCGAACTTCGATCCCGTAAAGGCCAAGGCGGCCGCCGCGGCGTACAAACAGAAGACGGGCAAGGACCTCACGTTCGTCCTGACCCACTCCGCCGACCCGGCGACGACGGCAAGCGCGGTCCTCATCCAACAGATGTTGAAGCGCAATGCCGGCGTCAACATCACGCTGAGCCCGGTGCCCGACCAGAGCACGTTGATCAACCTGGCGATCGGCCGGTCGTTCGACGCGGTGCTGTGGAGGAACCACCCCGGCGCCGACGACGACACGCAGTACGTGTGGTGGCACTGTGGCAACTCGCCGCCCGCGGGCTCCGACCCGAACGGCGACGCGCCCTGTGACAACCCGGTCAACTTCGGCGGATTCAACGACCCGGTCATCAACAAGGCCTTCGACGACGCCCGGGTGGCGGCGAGTCCGGCGACCCGTACGAAGCTCTACGAGGACATCAACCGGCAGTTCGCGAAGGAACTGTGGAACCTCTGGGGTCAGTACGTGCTGTGGACGGTCGAGTACACGCCGAACATCCACGGTGTTCTCGGTCCGAAACTCCCCGACGGTGCCGATGCATTCACCGGGCTTCCGACCGGGCACCCGGTCCTGGGCGTGTGGTGCGACAACGGCAAGTGCTGATCGTTCGAACGGCTCACACGTGAAAATGTAAGGGGAGAGGGGAGAGGACGGCGTGGAAGCGATCATCCGACGACTCATACAGCTGGTCGTCGTGCTCGTGATCGTCACGTTCTTCACGGCCATCCTTTCCGCTCTCCTTCCGGGCGATCCCGTCAAGACCATCGCCCCGTTCGCGACCGACCAACAGCGCGCGGAGATCCGCAACACGCTGGGTCTGGACGAGAACATCGTCGTGCGGTACGGACAGTGGCTCGGAAACTTCGTCCGGGGTGACATGGGCCGCGAGTACGCGGGCGCCGGTGTACAGGGCCCCTCGGTGTACGGCATCGTGAAGACGTCGTTGCCGCGCTCGCTGCTACTGATGGTCTACGTCCAGATCCTGACGCTGCTGATCGCGGTCCCGCTCGGGATCTATACGGCCTATCGAGCGGGGACGCGCGTCGACGGCATCGCGAACGGCATCGCGTTCGGGCTGTTCAGCATCCCGGCGTACGTCGCCGCGACCTTGATGATCCTGTTCCTCTCGGTCCAGCACCATCTCTTACCAAGCGAGGGCTGGGTGGCGATCACACCCAGCCCGCTCGAGCACTTTAAGCACCTCGTGATGCCCGTCCTGGCGATCACCATCGGGCAGTTCGCCATTTACGCCCGCCTGCTGCGAACCGACATGGTGGCCACGCTGCAGGAGGACTACATCCTGATGGCGAAGAGCAAGGGCATCAGCGACAGCCGGATCCTTTGGCGGCACGCGCTCCGGCCCTCGAGCCTCACGCTCCTCACCGTCGCCGGCCTCAACGTCGGAAGCCTCATCAGCGGTGCGCTGATCATCGAGGTGATCTTCCACCTGAACGGCATCGGATATCAGTTGCAGCAGGCGATCGCGACCCGGCAGTACATCGCGCTGCAGGACTTCGTCGCGGTGATCGCCATCGTCTACGTGCTCGTGAACTTTGCGGTGGATGCCCTGTATCGCATACTCGACCCGAGGATCCGCGGTGCTCGAATCGGCTGAGACAGAACTCGCTGCCGCCGCCGGGGCCGGGACCCTGGCGGGCATGGAACCGACAACCACCGACGGCACGCGCAAGCGGCGCCTCGGGGTGGTCGCGTGGATCGCGATCATCTGGTTGGTCATCGTCGTCGGCGCCGCGATCCTCGCGCCGGTGCTGCCGATCAAGGACCCGATCAACGGGTACGACTACCTGAACACCAAGGCCGGATTGTTCAAAGCCGGCCACATCTTCGGTACCGACGACTCCGGCAACGACGTGTTCAGCCGGGTGATCTGGGGAGCGCAGGCGTCGCTCCTGATCGGCGTCGGATCGATCGTGTTCGGCACCTTGATCGGCGGCTTTCTCGGCCTGTTCGCCGGCTTCAAGGGCGGCCTCGCCGACACGGTGATCAGCGCCTTCTTCAACATCTTCCTGGCGTTCCCACAGCTTGTGCTCGCCCTCACCCTCGTTTCGGTCTTCTCGCCGCCCGGGACGAGTAGCGCGCGGTGGTCGCATCGCATCGCGATCGTGATCCTCGCCGTGGGAATCGTCTCGATCCCAATCCTCGGGCGCATCACGCGCGCGAACACGCTGGCGTGGTCGCAGCGCGAGTTCGTGATGGCCGCGCGCGCCCAGGGCGCAACCGACATGCGCGTGATGTTCCGGGAGGTGCTGCCGAACGTCGTCCCGGCGATGTTGTCGATCGCACTGTTGAGCGTGGCGGTCGTCATCGTGCTCGAGGGTGCGCTCGCGATCTTCGGTCTGAGCATCCCCGCGCCCAGCCCATCATGGGGGAACATGATCGAGTCGCAGATCAGCAACCCCGACTCGGCCCCGACGGTGTGGATGGTTCCCTCGGCACTGATCCTGCTCACGGTGCTCTCGCTCAACTATCTCGGCGACGTCGTTCGCGCGCGCTTCGATGTGCGCGAGGCCGCGATATGAGTCCTCGTCGCAAACGGGCGGCGGCTCCGGGCACCGAACGCTTCGCCGACGCTCCGCTCGACGGTTCGCTCCTCGAGGTGGCCGACGTCAAGACGCAGTTCAAGACCGAACGCGGACTCGTCCACGCCGTCGACGGCGTCTCGTTCACGCTCGAACGGGGAAAGACGATCGGCATCGTGGGTGAGTCGGGCTGCGGCAAGTCGGTGCTCTCCCGCTCGATCATGGGACTCCTGCCGAGCAACGTGGTTCGACACGGCAGCATCCACTTCGAGGGCCATGAGATCGGTAAGGCCACCGGGAACGAGATGCGCAAGTACTGGGGCACGC
>JAODBI010000021.1 GCA_025463875.1 Actinomycetes bacterium | reverse complement strand
TACGAGGTGCGCACGCGCAGCAGAACGAACCCGATCACCGCCGTCACCGCACCGGTCGTGAACGCGCCGCGGTTGCCTGCGACCGCGACCACCGCCCCGCACACCAGCGCGCCGAGGCCCTGCGAGCCGTCGAAGAACGACGAGAAGGTTCCGACCACGGATGCACGATCGGCATCGCTCACGCCCGCCAGCGCGAGCAGCAAGAGCGCGGGATACATGAACGACATACCCACGCCGAACACGGCCGTCCCCGCGATCAGACCCACCACCGTCGGGACCGCGGCGATGATGCCGATGCCGAGCGCGGCGAAGGCCAGCGCGATGGCGCCCGCGTTCCGTCCGCCGAGCCGATCCGGGACCCGCGCGCCGAAGATGCGCACCGCGAGGATCAGCACCCCGTAGATCACGAAGATCGGACCCGACGAGATGTGCAGCTCGTCGCTCGCGTAGAGGGGCATGAACGCGGTGAAGCCCGCGAGCGGGATGAGCCCGAGGAAGAGCACGGTGCCGGGCATGATCGCGGCGCGGTGCAACAAGTGACCGGACGGGATCGCGGTGGTGGTCCGCGGAACCTCGACGGTGAACAGCCCGATGAGCGCGGCGGCGAACGCCAATGCAGCCGACACGACGAACGTCAATGTGAAACGCGACGTGCCGCGGAGGAATTCGCCCAGCGCGGGCCCGAACGAGAGCCCGCCGTACACCGCCACCGACCAGTACGAGATGGCCTCGCCCCGACGATCGGCCGGAGAGAGGTCGGTGATCATCGTCGCCGCGCCCACGAAGAAGCCTGCTTCCCCGAATCCGGTCACCACGCGCATCAGGATCAGCCACCAGAGCGCGTGCACGACGCCGTAGAGGAGGGTCGACGCGCCGACGATCACCGCGCCGCCGATGATCAGGACGCGCCTACCGCTGCGATCACCGAGCCGGCCCGCGTACAGGCGCAACGTGATCGCCCCGACCGCGAACGCCCCGACCGCGATCCCGACCGCCACGCTGCCCGCGCCGAGCGAGTCCTCGACGTAGTGCGGGAGCACCGGCGTCATCATCGCGAGCGCGAGGAAGTAGAAGAGCCCGCAGCTCACCACGAGCAAGAAGCGCGGCGTGAGCAACCGGTCGCGCTCTTCCGCCACCCCGGCTTCCGTCACGCGTGGGCGAGCTGGAGTGCCGTCTCCCACGATCCCCGCTCCGAGATGATCCGCCGGTACTGCATGACGAAGCGCGGCCGGTTGAATCCGAGTGCTCCGACCAGTCGTCCGCCGCGGCCGAACAGCGCGACGAATTGGCGCTCGGCGAGCGTGCCGTGAGCGATGTGCACGTCGGTGTCGGGCGCGACCGAGACCACGCCGACCGTCTGGATCTTGCGGTCGTACTGGTCGGACCACACGAAGGGAACCGGGGCGAACGTCTCCTCGTGTCCGAGGAGTCGCCGCGCCGCGTGCACACCCTGCTCGGTCGCGTTGGTCCAGTGTTCGAGCCGCATCAGCGCGCCGTCGAAGAGCGGGTTCGGCCAGCGGGCGACGTCGCCCGCCGCGACGATCCCGGGTGCGGCGAGACAGGTCGCGTCGCACACCACACCGTTGTCGAGCGTGAGCCCCGACCCCTCCAGCCAACCCGTCTCCGGCACCACACCGACCCCGACGACGACCACATCGGCCTCGACGATCGAACCGTCGCCGAGGCGGACCCCGCGCACCTGGCCCGCGCCGTCGTCCTCGATGCCGGCGACCTCTACGCCGGTGCGCAGGTCGACGCCGTGGTCGCGGTGTACTGCGGCGATCACCGCTCCGAGCTCGGGGCCGAGCCCGCGGACCATCGGTTGCGGCAGCATCTCCAGCACCGTCACCGCGAGCCCGCGGGTACGGCACGACGCCGCGATCTCGGCGCCGATGAACCCGGCGCCGATCACGACGACCTTCGGATTCCCGCCGAGCAGCTCGCGCAGCGCGAGCGCGTCGTCGAGAGTGCGGAGCGTGAAGAGCCCGGCGAGATTCGGTTGGTCCGCGAGGCGGCGCGGTGTCGCGCCGGTCGCGATCACCAGGCCGTCGAACGCGATGCGTTCGCCGTCGTGCAGCTCGACCTCATGGGCACCCGGATGCAGCGCGACCGCGCGCGCGTCGAGCCTCCAGTCGAGATCGAGATCCTCGACACCCTGTTTGCGCAGGACGAGCTGATCGGGTTCCCAGTCGCCGCGTAGGAGCTCCTTCGACAGCGGCGGCCGGTCGTACGGAAGGTGCGGTTCGGCGCCGATCGCGACGACGCGACCGTCGAAGCCCTCGCGCCGCAAGGTCTCGGCTGCCCGCAGCCCCGCGAGCGACGTCCCGACGATCGCAACCGACTTCATCGCAGTGGGCCGCATAGCCCGTCGAACCTACCAACTGGCCGGAATCCTGACGTGGCCGTCATACTTACGGCCGCTCGCCCGCCCCCAGAGTGGAGCCGCCGCATGCCGAAGCCCAAGCCGTCCGCTCCCCCGTCGTCGGGTTCTTCGACCGTTGCCGCCCCGTCGGCGTTGGATGTTTCCGGACGTCCGCTGCACCTGCGAGAGGTCGACATCGGAGCGTTCCTGCACCCGACGACGATCGCCGTGATCGGCGCGTCGGAGGCATCGGCGAAACCCAACACCGCGATGACGCGCAAGTTCTCGCAGTGGGCGGAAAAGAACGGGGCCACGTTCTATCCGGTGCACCCCGAACGCGAGTCGGTGCTCGGATACACGTGTTACAAGTCGGTGTTCGACATCCCGGGCGACATCGACCTCGCGATCATCCTCACCGGCCGCGCCGAGGAAACCTTCGAGGAGGTGCTGAAGCGCAAGGCCAAGTTCGCCGTGATCTTCGCGGCCGGATTCTCGGAGACGGGCACCGAGGGCAAGAAGCGCGAACGGCACCTCGAGAAGTTGGTGGAGAGCGGCGACGTGCGCCTACTCGGCCCGAACACGAACCTCAATGCGTTCGAGGACTTCCGCCAGGACCTGGAGGGTCCGTCGATCGCGCTCGTCACGCAGTCCGGGCATCAGGGTCGCCCCGTCTTCCAGGGCCAAGAGGTCGGCATCCGCCTCACGCACTGGGCCCCGACCGGCAACGAGGTCGACCTCGAGTTCGCCGACTTCGCCCGGCACTTCGCCGACCAGCCCGAGGTCGGCGTGATCGCCTGTTACATCGAGGGCTTCAAGGACGGCCGCACGCTCATGCTCGCCGCCGACCACGCGGCCCAGCTGAAGAAACCGATCGTGATCGTGAAGGTCGGCAAGACCGCCGCCGGCCGCTCGATGGCGCAGTCGCACACCGGGCACCTCACGGGCTCCGACGCGGTGACGTCGGCCGTGTTCCGCCAGTTCGGCGTGACGCGCGTCGACGGACTCGACGAGTTGCTCGAAGTGTCGATGGCATTCGCGCGCACCCAACCGGCGAAGCCGCCGGCCTGGGCGAAGGCGAACAAACAACCCGGCGTGTGTGTCTACGCGATCTCGGGGGGCACCGGCGCGCACATGGCCGACGTGTTGGCCGACGCCGGACTCCGGCTCCCCGACCTGACGAAGGATTCGCAACGGCAACTGCACGACGGCCTGATCCCGTCGTACCTGCGCGTGTCGAATCCCGTCGACTGCGGCGGTCCCCCGGTCGCCGACGCGCGCGGCCGCAAGATCCTCGACGTGATCCTCGCCGACAAGAACGTCGACATCGTGGTGATCCCCATCACCGGCGCAGTCGTCATGTTCAGCGAGCCGTTCACGCGTGACATCATCGCCGCCGCACAGACCACGACGAAGCCGGTGTACGTGGTGTGGGGTGCGCCCGCGGGCACCGACGACACCTACTACAAGCGGCTGCTCGACGGCGGCCTTCCGGTGTTCCGCACCTTCCACAATTGTGTCGCGGCGGTGAAGAGCTACGCCGACTACTGGACGTTCTCCGCTCGCTACACGTCTCCGTTCGCGAGCGCACCGGTCGAGCCGCTTCCCGCGGCGCGCAAGGCCCGCAAGATCCTCGAAGAGGCGCGATCCGGCGAAGCACTCTCGGAGTGGAACTCCAAGAAGCTGATTCGCGCGTACGGCATCAAGACGTCGAAGGACGAGTTGTGCGCGTCGGCGGCCGAAGCGGTGCGCGCCGCCAAGGCCGTCGGCTTCCCGGTGGTGATGAAGGTCTCGTCGCCCGACCTCCTGCACAAGAGCGATGTCGGCGTGGTCAAGGTCGGCCTCGGCTCCGCGGCCGAGGTGCGCGCCGCGTACGACGAGCTTCTCCGCAAGGCCACGAAGGCCAACCCGCACGCCCGCCTCGACGGCGTGATGGTGTGCGAGATGGTGACCGGCGGCATCGACACGCTCATCGGCGTGACGACCGACGAACTGTTCGGGCCCGTCGTCACCGTCGGCCTCGGCGGCATCTTCGTCGAAGTGCTCGGCGACGTGACGTTCCGGGTACCGCCCTTCGACGAAGCCGAGGCTCGCCGCGCGCTCGAGGAGCTCAAGGGCTTCAGGATGTTCGAGGGCGTGCGCGGTCAACCGGCGGTCGATGTCGACGCGCTGGTCGATACGGTCATGAAGGTGCAGCGACTCGCGCTCGACCTCGCGGGCGAGGTTCGCGAGCTCGACATCAATCCCCTCGTTATCCGGCCCCGCGGCGCGGTGGCACTCGACGCATTGGTGGTGAAACAGTGAGTGAAGCTGTTGGTGATCCGGACGAGTTGCTGACTCGCCTCGAGAACGGCGTGTTGTGGTTGACGATCAACCGCGCCGACAAGGGCAACGCGATCCCGTTCTACGTGCGCGACCGGCTGATCGACGCGTTCCGCAACGCGCACTGGGACGTCGGTGTGCGCGCGGTGGTGCTGACGGCGGCAGGCGAACGTCACTTCTGCACCGGCGCCGACCTCTCGGTCCCGCAACCCCAGCGCGGGACGCGCCCACCGGAAGCACCCGAGCGCGTCGTCGGATCGGCCATCAACATGATGCGCGCCGGCTTCCAACAGCTGATGACGGCCATCCAGGACTGCGAAAAGCCGGTCATCGTCGCGTTGAACGGGACCGCGGCGGGCGGTGGTTCGATGCTCGTGCTGGCCGCCGACCTCGTCATCGCGGCCGACAACGCGAAGCTGATCCAAGTGTTCGTCCGCCGGGGGCTCGTGCCCGACGGCGGTGTCGCCTATCTGTTGCCGCGGGTCGTGGGCATGCACAAGGCCAAGGAGCTGATGTTCTTCGGCGACGATCTTTCCGCGGCCGACGCGGCCACGCTCGGCATCGTCAACAAGGTCGTTCCGGCGGCCGAGTTGCCCAGCGCGACGAAGGACTGGGCGGAGCGGCTCGCGGCCGGGCCGACCAAGGCGATCGGTTGGGGAAAGAAGCTCCTGCACGACGCGTCGGAGCTGTCGCGCCGCGACCTGCTCGAAGAGGAAGCGATGATGGTCGAGCTCAACTCCTCGACCGTGGATTCGGGCGAAGGTGTCGCGTCGTTCCGCGAACGCCGCGCGCCGGAATGGAAGGGCTGGTGAGCGAGTGGCGCCTCAACCGGCACCGGGGTTGATCAAGAACAGGACCGCGGTCGCGGGCATAGGCCAGACGACGTTCGGCAAAGGCCTGCCCGACACCGAGCTGTCGCTCGCGTGTCAGGCCGTCTCGATCGCGCTCGACGACGCGGGTATCGAACCGTCGGAGGTCGACGGCATCGCGTCGTACACGATGGAGCCCAACCGCGAGGTCGACGTCGCCCGCAACGTGGGGTTCGGCGATGTCACGTGGTTCTCGCAGGTCGGGTTCGGTGGCGGCGCGGGGTGCGGCGTGGTCGGTCAGGCCGCGATGGCCGTCGCCACCGGGCAGTGCTCGGTCGCGGTCGCGTGGCGGGCCCGCAAGCGCGCATCGGCGGCGAGCCGGCCGTGGGCGCAGGCGGCCGCACGGCTTTCGGACAGCCAGCAGTGGTCGCGCCCGTTCGGTGTGATCCGGCCGGTCGACGAGATCGCGATGCTCACCCGCCGCTACAGGCACGAGTACGGCGGCACGCGCGATAACCTCGCGACCTGTGCGATCGCCTTCCGGAAGCACGCGGCGCGCAATCC
>JAODBI010000002.1 GCA_025463875.1 Actinomycetes bacterium | reverse complement strand
GGATTGCTCGGCGACGATCTCCGCGAGCATCTGATGCTCGGCGACACGGGTGCGAACGCGATCGGTGCGGTGCTCGGCCTTGCCGTCGTGCTCGAATGCGGTACGACGACGCGCACCGCGGTGCTCGTCGTCCTTGCGCTGTTGACGTTCGCGAGTGAGCTGACCTCCTTCGGCGGGGTCATCGAACGCGTTCCGGTGCTCCGCCGGCTCGACGAGCTCGGCCGCGGAGCGTGACGAGATCCGATCGTTTTCGCTCGTTCGCAGAGGTGTTCCCTTTGGTGTGAGCTGATCACCGAAACTGTCGCAGCCGAGTGCTACCGTCCGATCCGGCGGTGTCGGTGTCTTCCGAAGGGGCATGTGCGTTGGCAAAGCACGTCTTCGTGACCGGTGGAGTTGCATCGAGCCTCGGCAAGGGGCTCACGGCGTCGTCGCTCGGGCGACTCCTGAAGAGTCGTGGCCTCAAGGTCACGATGCAGAAGCTCGACCCCTACATCAACGTCGATCCGGGCACGATGAACCCTTTCCAACACGGAGAGGTGTTCGTCACCGACGACAAGGGCGAGACCGACCTCGACCTCGGGCACTACGAGCGCTTCGTCGACGTCCCGCTCACCCGGCGCTCGAACGCCACGACCGGTTCGATCTACCAGTCGGTGCTCGCCAAGGAGCGCAGGGGCGAGTATCTCGGCGAGACGGTGCAGGTGATCCCGCACATCACCAACGAGATCAAGCAGCGCATCCTTGCGCTCGCCAACGACGACGTCGACGTCGTGATCACCGAGGTGGGTGGCACCGTCGGCGACATCGAGATCCTCCCGTTCCTGGAAGCGATCCGCCAGTTCCGCAAGGACGTCGGGCGCGAGAACGTCTTCTACGTGCACGTGACCCTCGTGCCGTACATCGGGCCGTCCGGTGAGCAGAAGACCAAGCCGACTCAGCACTCGGTCACCGAGCTACGCGGCCGCGGCATTCAGCCCGACGCGATCGTCTGCCGCAGCGACCGGCCCATCTCCAAGCGGCTGAAGGAGAAGATCTCGCAGCTGTGCGACGTGCCGGAGGCAGGCATCGTCACGGCCGTGGATGCCGAGATCCTCTACGAGATCCCGCTCGTCCTCCACGAGGAGGGCTTCGACGAGTACGTCTGCAAGATGCTGCACCTCGACCAGCACGAGGCCGACCTCACCGAGTGGACCGCACTGGTCGACCGTGTGCGCGCCGCGCAGGACGACGTGCGCATCGGCCTCGTCGGGAAGTACATCAACCTTCCGGACGCGTACCTCTCGGTGGTCGAGGCGCTGAAGCACGGCGGTTACTCGTGCGGCGCGAACGTGCTCATCGACTGGATTGCCGCCGACGACGCCGAGGGACTGCTCGCCGAGGGACGGTTGCACGACCTCGACGGCATCGTCGTGCCCGGCGGTTTCGGCATGCGCGGCATTCCCGGCAAGATCGAAGCGGCCGGCTACGCGCGTCGCAACGGCATCCCGTTCCTCGGTCTGTGCCTCGGTCTGCACTGCGCGGTGATCGAGTTCGCGCGCGACGTGTGCCTGCTCGAGAACGCGAACAGCTCCGAGTTCGACACGAGCTCGCCGCACCCGGTCATCGACCTGATGGACGAGCAGAAGTCGGTCGTCGACATGGGCGGCACGATGCGCCTCGGTGCGTACCCGGCGAAGTTGCTAGCGGGCAGCGTCGTGCGCGAGATCTACGGCGAAGAGGTCGTGTACGAACGGCATCGGCACCGCTACGAGCTGAACAACCGTTACCGCCAGGCCCTCGAGGAGAACGGGATGGTGTTGTCTGGAACGTCTCCCGACGATCTGCTCGTCGAGTTCATCGAGCTGCCGAAGTCGACGCACCCGTTCTTCGTCGCGACGCAGGCGCACCCGGAGTTCAAGAGCCGGCCGAACCGTCCCCACCCGTTGTTCGCCGCGTTCGTCAGCTCGGCGCTCGAGCGCGCCGACGGCCGCCTGCCCCGGCTCCCCATCGCCGAGACGGCACCCGCGCTCGGGACCTAGCCCGAGGCTGATGCCCGACGAGTTGGCGAAGCTGATGGCGGAACACGACGACTGGCTCGTCGTGGAACGGGGCCTCGCGATCAACTCGCTGCTCGCGTACCGCCGCGATCTGCGGCGCTACGCGTCATTCCTGCGGGCGCGCGGTGAGACCGACCCCGCGCACATCGGTGAGGACGTCGTGCACGCGTACGTCCGGCATCTCGAGACGTCCGTCGACGACGACGGGCGTCGCACGCTCGCGGCGTCATCGGTCGCGCGTGCGGTCGTCGCGGTGCGCTCGTTCCACCGGTTCTGCGCGCGTGAAGGGCTGGTCGAACGCGACCCGAGCCAGGAGGTCGGCGCGCCCCGGGTCCCGGCCGGAATCCCGAAGGCACTCGACGAGGACGAAGTCGACCGGCTGTTGGAAGCTGTGACCGGCGACGCCCCGTTGGCGCAGCGAGACCGGGCGCTGCTCGAACTGCTCTACGGCACCGGGATCCGCATCAGCGAGGCTGTCGGCCTCGATCTCCAGGATCTCGATCTCGACGACGGCATGTTGCGTGTGTTGGGCAAGGGTTCGAAGGAGCGGGTCGTGCCGGTCGGCCGCGGGGCGCGGACCGCGCTCGAGGCGTACCTGCGCGACGGGCGACTCGCGCTCCGGAGCGCCCGGGCGAGGCGAGCGGTGCGCGACTCCGACGCGGTCATGCTCAACGCGCGTGGAGGACGCATCTCCCGACAGTCGTGTTGGGCCATCGTGCGGCGGGCCGGGGAGCGGGGTGGCATCGACGCACACCTGTCGCCGCACGTCCTGCGGCACTCGTGCGCGACCCACATGCTCGACCACGGCGCCGACCTGCGCGTCGTGCAGGAGTTGCTCGGCCACGCCAGCATCTCGACGACACAGGTGTACACGAAGGTGTCCCCGGAACGGCTGCGCGCCGCCTACGAGTCGGCTCATCCTCGTGCGCACGTGGCCACCGAACGCGCTCGCACCGAGCGCCCGACCAGGAGATAGATCGAGGTCTGAGAGGTAGGATGCGCCCATGTCCGAGACGACCCACGCGGACCGGCGCGCCCAGTTGACGGCCGAGCGCGAGCGGGTCGACCGCGAGCTCCTGGCGCTGGGTGTCGACCGCAGTTCGTACGACGACGGCTTTGCCGACTCGGGTCAGGTCACGGCCGAACGGGGTGAGGTCGACGCCATCGTCGGCTCGTTGCGCGAGGCGCTGCTCGAGGTCAACACCGCGCTGGGCAAGCTCGAAGCCGGCACCTACGGCCAGTGCGAAACCTGCGGAGAGGACATCGCCGACGCGCGCCTCGAGGCGATGCCGGCCGCCCGGTCGTGCATGGCGTGCGCGTCGAAGCGTCGCTGACGCCCCCACTTCGTGCACGTCGACAATGTCACCGTCATCTTCTTCACCGCGCTGATCGTCGCGATCATCCTGCACGAGATCAGTCACGGCGTCGTGGCTTACGCGTTCGGTGACGACACGGCCAAGCGCGCCGGCCGGCTCACGCTCAACCCCATCCCCCACGTCGATCCGTTCGGGTCGATCTTCCTGCCGGTGCTCGGCGCGCTCACCCACGTGCCGGTCATCGGCTGGGCGAAGCCGGTCCCGATCAACCCGGCGCGGCTTCGGAACGGCCGCCGCGATCTCTTGCTCGTCTCGCTCGCCGGACCGGTCACGAACTTCGGCCTGGCGGCCGGCGCGGCGGTCATCGCGCGATCACAGTTCCACGCGAACGGCGCGCCGTTCGTCGTGCTCGGTGACCTGCCGTTGCGCGTGCTCGTCCCGTTGCTGTTCGCC
>JAODBI010000383.1 GCA_025463875.1 Actinomycetes bacterium | reverse complement strand
GCGGTCGGGCTGGTCGCAGTGGGGGAAGTGTCCGGTGCCTTCGAAGATCTCGAGCCGGCTGCCCGGGATCGCGGCGTGCGTGGCGCGGCCCTGCTCGACGGGAATGATGCTGTCGCGGTCGCCCCAGACGATGAGCGTCGGTGCGTCCGCGGCGAGGTAGAGCCGATCCGCCGCGCTCACTCGTTGGCCCGCGATGTCGACGACGGCGCGCAGCGTGTGCAGGAACGCGGTACGCGTCTCCGCGTCGGCCAACGATCCGTAGCTGTCCCAGATCTCGGTGAGGTGCGGGTTGGTGCGCAGCCCGATGCTTCCGAGCCAACCGGCGACCCGGACGCCCGCGCCGTGCACCCAGTTCGTGCAGGCCAACGGAAGAACCAGCTCCGCGCCGGGCAACGTGAGCAGGCGCAACAGCACACTGACTTCCTCGCCCAGCCCTCCGCTCGAGACGAGGACCAGCCGCTCGCAGCGATCCGGAAACTGGTAGGCGAACTGCATCGCGATCCCGCCGCCCAACGACTGCCCGACCAATGTCGCGCGATCGTGCCCCAGGGCCAGAAGCAGGTCGCGCACGCCACTCGCGAACGCGCCCAACGAATAGTCGCCGCGCGGCTTCTCCGATTCGCCGTGGCCGACGAGGTCGGGTGCAACAACGGTGAAACGTTCGGCCAGCGCGGGCATGACCGACCGCCAGGTCGCCGAGCTTCCGGCCATACCGTGAATGAGCACCACGACCGGTCCCGAACCGGCGTACCGGTAGCCGACACGATGTCCGTGAATCTCGATGTGGCGAAGGTCGAATGGTGAGGTCACGGTGCGCATCGTAGGTGTGCGCCGGCCGCCGTCACGTCACGTCCTCATTGGCCCGTTCTCATCGGAGCGTTCTCACTGGGACCGGAACGAATCACGCGGCGGTCACCCAAGGGTCGGTCCAAGACGGTGTCCCTCCACGTGAAGGCGTTCGTGATCGATGCGTACGGGCTGCGAATGTGATCGTCGGGCGTCGCGACCAACACCGTGATCGAGACGGAGTCCTCGGTCTGTTCGACCTCGATCCGCTCGACGGCTTCGTGGGGGCGGTGCCGCGCCAGGATCGACAATGTGCGGTCGTCCGGATGCACACGCACCTGGGTGATCGCATCCGCGCGGTGCAGGCCGCCATCGACGGTCGGGCGTGGCGCAGATCCGATCGACAGCGGTTCGACCTGTGTCACCTCGTACTCGGTGACTCCGAGCTGGCGGGCGAGATTCTCGGCCGCTTCGAGCGGGGCGCCGTGGTTGGCGACGTCGAGGTACACGTCGACCGTCTTCCCGTGCTGGAACGCCGAAACGATGCGCACGCCGCCGCCGATGCTCGGCGGGCGCAACTCGCCGACTCGGTGTCGACTCTCGTCGGGATCGCTGACCAGGTACGTGACTCGGAACATCCCACTGCCGAACGTCGTACGTCCGTGATCGTCGAGGCGGGTTTCCTGCGTACAGCCGCCGTACTGACCCTCCCAGCCTGCCTGCTGCACCGCGTCGACGCAAACGGCGCATCGTGACGACCATGGCGGTGGTGTTGGAGCCCTGCGAGTCGTGCCCATCGCCTCCGAACCTCTCGGACCGATTGACACGCCTTCGCCGCGATGGCAACGTCGCTCAGGTTCTTTGTGCCGCTCACGGAGGAGCCTTCGAGCAACAGTCCGGGGGCGGAGACGATGCGTGCGGGGACAGGGCACCGGCCGCGACCGTGGCGCACAAGGACACGACTCGGTCTCGTCGTCACGCTCGTCGCCGTCGTCGCCGCGGGGTGCCGGCCCGTCGACACACCCTTCGACCGGCTCGTCCGAGACGATCTTTCCTTCGCGGCCGCCCGAGTCGCGACCACCGAGTCGGTGGTACCGAGTTCGGTCTACCCGCAGGAGACCGACGCGTCGGGGATGTGGAAGACGACACCGCCTTCGATATGGACGAGCGGCTTCCTCGCCGGGCTCGACTGGGAGCTGTACCGGGCAACCGGCTCTACGGCCTGGCGCGCCCTCGCGCAGGTTCGCCAGTCGGGCGTCGAGTCACAAGACGTCAACACCGCCGATCACGACATCGGGTTCAAGGTCTTCGACTCGTTCGGGAACGGCAATCGCCTCACGGGCAACACGAACTCCGCGTCCGTGCTGTTGACCGCGGCCGACTCGCTCGCGACGCTCTATGACCCGGACGTCGGCTGCCTCTTGTCGTGGGGGAATCCGAACACCGACTTCAAGGTCGTCATCGATTCGGTCATGAATCTCGAGTTGCTGTTGTGGGCGTCGAAGCATGGCGGACCGGCGTCGTTGCGGACCATCGCGATCAGCCACGCCAAGCATCTGCAACGTGATCACGTCCGGGCGGACGGAAGCACCTTCCACGCCGTCTGGTACGACCCGACGACGGGTTCGGTGCTCAGGAAGGGCACTCTCCAAGGCAACCGCGACAACTCGACCTGGTCGCGCGGACAGGCGTGGGCGATGCACGGCTTCACGATGCTGTATCGCGAAACAGGTGACCCGAGCTTCCTCGCGACCGCGCGGAGCACGGCTGATTGGTACCTGGCGCATGTTCCCGACGACATGGTGCCGTATTGGGACTTCGATTTCACCGACGGATCGACCGAGCCCCGCGACAGCTCCGCGGCGGCGATCGCGGCTTCCGGTCTGCTCGAATTGGCACGGCTCGAGCCCGACGGCCAACGAGCCAACACGTATCTGCTCGCCGCTGATGCGACGCTCACATCCCTGTCGTCGCACGCGTACCGCTCGGATGGCACCTCCAACCAGGCAATCCTTCTGCACGGCACGCGGTTCAAGAAGGAGAACAACGACTACGACACCGGACTCATCTTCGGTGACTACTTCTTCGTCGAGGCGTTGCTTCGAGTTCGCTGGTTCGCGCCGACCGTCGCACCGCTCACCGTGAGCGGCGTGACCGCCAGCGCAACCGACGGCTTCCCTGCCACCAACACGGTCGACGGCAACCTCGCGACCCGTTGGTCGGCCACCGGCGACGGTCAGTGGATCCGCTACGACCTCGGATCAAAGCAGAACGTCGACAAGGTCGGCATCGCATTCGATCTCGGCGACCAACGCGCATCGCGGTTCGACATCCAAACGTCTCTCGACGGAAGCGCGTGGACGACGCATTTGGGATCCCTCAGCAGCGCCACGACGAACGCGCTCGAGACCTATGACATCCCCGACGCGTCGGCGCGGTACGTCCGAATAGTCGGTCACGGGAACAGCGTCGACGCCCGGACCGCGATCACCGAGGTGAAGATCTATTAGCGGGTCGCCGTCACCTTGCGACCGTTGTCGACCATCATGTCGGCGAACTTCTCCCAGCCGAGCCGGTACACCATCTGCCCATGCGCGGGTTGCCAGTCGACCGATCCCTTGCTCACCCGCAGGCGCCCGAGGAACTCGTCGTCGCTCCACACCGGGAACGTGACGTCGACGTTTTCGATCGTGATTCCCTGGTTCAGCCTCAGCTTGACCTCGTGTTTCGCCATGGCCGCATCGTTGCAGGATGCTCGACTCGTTGCCACCGCTCGCCGATGCCGACGCGGCCGCGAACTTCAGCGAGCGAACTTCAACGGGCGAACTTCAGCGGTCGAACTTCAGCGGTCGAACTTCAACGACGAGCCGCGAGCGGGTGCTCGCGTGCCCGGGCCGCGAGGACGGGTGCGCGGATGGAGTCCGCGATCTCGGCGGCGTGGCGGAAGAACTTCGGTGCCCGAGCGTCGTCACTGCCGGCGCACGCGAGCGCGACGCCATAGGCGACGGGTGCCGTGACCCACAGGCCGGTGAAGGCCACTTGGTCGACGAACGGCAGGAGTAGGTCTCGAATCGTGCTGCTGACATCGGGAAGTTCGAGGATGCACGCGGCGTCCGCGGCCACGACGAGCGCAGTCGACCAGAACGTTCCCATCGGCAATTGCCCGAATTTGTCCTCGGCCAGGTCGGACAGGAGCGCGCGCGCTTCGTCGTGACCTGTCGCATGTTCCGCGAGCGCTCGGATGAGGATGATCGTGATTCCCGGCGCGCGGCGCGCGTAGTCGTCGTGCGCGGCGCGAGCTGCCGGCAGGAGCTCACCGAGGCGGCCCTCTTGCCAGCGCAGGGTCACCCGTTGCAGCCGAGCCGCCTCGGCCGCGTGGGAGACCCCGTGCTTGTTGCCGTAGTCCCACGCGTCCTGAATGAATTGGTCGGCGTCGTCGAGTTGACCCGCGAGGCCGGCGCGCCAGGCCCGGCGCGCCATGAAACTCCACTGCAGCGGCGAGAGGTCGTAGTGCGCCGCGATCGCGTCGGCTTCGGTGCTCGCACTTTCGGCTTCGACAAAATCTGACGCCTGAATTGCGGCGACGACGCTCGCACTGAGTGCGAAGTAGCGCGTCACCACGTCGGTGGCTCGCGAGCTCAGCTCCAGGATCTCCCGCAGTGCGAGGCGACGGGCCGTGAGACTGTGCGGGGTGAGCGAGAAGGAAGCGCGGCGCATCAACGACTCGAGGAGAGCCGTACGGTCGTCGCTCTCGCGGGCGAGCGCGACCGCTTCGTCCGCCGTATGTTCCGCTGCGAGCGGATCAGCCAGACTCAGATCGACCGCGAGGCGGGCCAGGATGCGGCTGCGAGTGGCGTTGTCTCCGACAATCTCGAGCGCGTGTCCGAGCAGGCGTTGAGTGTCGGTACCCGTGACTCCCGGAAGCGTCGACCAGCCGGGAGTGGTGGCCCGAATGATCTGCAGCGTCAAGGTGTCGTCGTCA
>JAODBI010000331.1 GCA_025463875.1 Actinomycetes bacterium | reverse complement strand
GATGACGTTCACCAAGAAGACGAGCACCGATGTGGCGATGATGAACGCGCCGATCGTCGCGAGCAGGTTGAGCGTGTCCCAGCCCATGCCCGACGGGTACGTGTACGTGCGGCGGGGCTGGCCCTCGAAGCCGAGGAAGTGCATCGGGAAGAAGGTCAGGTTGAAGCCGATGACCATGAGCCAGAAGTTCAGCTTGCCCATCTTCTCGTTGAGCATCTTGCCGAACACCTTCGGCCACCAGTAGTAGAAGCCGCCGAACACCGCGAACACGAGGCCGCCGAACAGCACGTAGTGGAAGTGCGCGACGACGAAGTAGGTGTCGGTCTGTTGCGTGTCGCTCGGCACGATCGAGTGCATGACGCCGGACAGGCCGCCGATCGTGAACTGCGCGATGAAGCCGAGCGCGAACAACATCGGCGTTCGCAGCCGAACTGCGCCGCCCCACACCGTGGCGAGCCAGTTGAAGATCTTCACGCCGGTCGGGATCGCGATGAGCATCGTCGACAGACCGAACGCGGAGACGGCGACCGGGCCAAGGCCCGACACGAACATGTGGTGAGCCCACACGCCCCAACCGAGGAAGCCGATCGCGATGCCCGAGAACACGACGATCGAGTAGCCGAACAGCGGCTTGCGCGAGAAGACCGGGAGGATCTCGGAGACGATGCCCATGCCCGGGAGAATGAGGATGTACACCTCCGGATGGCCGAAGATCCAGAACAGGTTCTGGTACATCAACGGGTCGCCGCCGGCCGCCGCATTGAAGAAGTTCGTGTGGAAGTTGCGGTCCATGAAGACCATGATCAGCGCGGCGGTGACGGGCGGCATCGCAAACAGCGTGAGGAACGCGATCACGAGGATCATCCACACGAAGACCGGCATGCGCATCAACGTCATGCCCGGTGCCCGCATGTTGAGGATGGTCACCAAGAAGTTGACCGCGGTCGCGACGGAACCGATGCCCAACATGATGAGGCCGACGGTCCAGAAGTCGGCACCCCGCCCCGGCAGGTAGCCCTGGGCGAGCGGCGTGCTCGTGAGCGGCGCGTAACCGAACCAGCCGCCGTCGGGCGCGCCGCCGAGCGCGAACGACGAGTAGAGGAAGATGCCGCCGAACGCGAAGATCCAGAACCCGAGCATGTTGAGCCGCGGGAACGCGACGTCGCGCGCGCCGATCATGAGCGGCACCAGGTAGTTGCCGAACGCGGCCGCGATCGGCATACCGAGCAGGAACACCATCGTGGTGCCGTGCATCGTGAAGAACTCGTTGTACCGCGCCGCGCTGAGGATCGTGCCATTCGGCTGCGCGAGCTGGAGCCGGATGAACAGCGCCTCGATCCCGCCGACCACGAAGAAGCAGAGCGCGAGCGTGGCGTACATGATCGCGATCTTCTTGTGGTCGACCGTGGTGACCCAGCTGAACTTGCCGGTCGTCTCGCGCGGCCGGTCGAGGATCCGCGGGTGGTGACGCTCGGGCGCCTGGACGACAGCGGGGGCGTCTTCGACAGTTGTCATTTGCCTGCACACTCCGAAGGCGGGTTCGGGTTGGTGGCGGTCTTGGTCAGCAAGAAGCACGCGATCTTCTGTGCTTCCGCCTGACTCATGTTCACTGCGCTGAAGTTGGGCATGTGTTGCACGAGCTTGCCCATCGGTTTACGGCTCGGCGCGTCGTAGATCCAACGCCAGAGATTGTCGTAGTTGAGGAGATACTTGTCGCCGGCAAAGGCGGTCCGGTCGGCGAGATGGGTCAGGTTCGGGGCAACTGCACCCGGCGTGCCGACCTTGAAGCTGTGACAGCTGGCGCACTGGTAGGTCGTGTTGTTGACGCCGAGCTCCAACGCGCCTTCCGGCGTGACGATCGCCTTTTGGCTCTTCACCCAGGCGTCGTAGTCGGGTTGGGTCTGCGCGACCACGCGCATGTGCATGTCGGCGTGGGCGAGACCGCAGTACTCGGCGCACTGGCCCAGGTACACGCCGGGCTTGTCGGCCTCGAGCTTGAGGAACTGCTTGCGGCCGGGAACGACGTCCTTCTTGCCGTTCAGCGCGGGGATCCAGAACGAGTGGATCACGCCGTTGTTGTAGCAAGGCGCGGGCGAGCACTTGGGCGGACCCTGGAGCGTGAGCGAGACGGGAACCCCGACCGGGATGTGCATCTCGTTCGCGGTCTCGACGCCGTTGTCGGTGTACGAGAACTGCCA
Source organism: Actinomycetes bacterium (assembly GCA_025463875.1). Classification (GTDB taxonomy): domain Bacteria; phylum Actinomycetota; class Acidimicrobiia; order IMCC26256; family PALSA-610; genus PALSA-610. The sequence goes on along the minus strand of JAODBI010000331.1, from coordinate 26,356 downwards.
CCACCACTGCCGGGCGGTGACGGTGACGTTGACCACGTTGCCGGTGGGTTTCTTCGCCAGGCTGAAGATCGTGGCGACGGTGGGCACGGCCATGACCGCGAGGATGAGGGCCGGGATGACCGTCCAGCTGATCTCGAGGACGGAGTTGCCGTGTACCTGCTTGACCGCGCGCTCTTCGCCCGGCTTCTCCCGGAAGCGCAGCGCGACGTAGAAGGTTCCCGCGATGACGCCGAGCCCGACGATCACGGCGATCCAGAAGAACGGCTCGGTCAGATGAAGGATCTGGCGCGCGTACTTGCCCTGCGGACGCAGCGCGTTCTGCTTGTTGTCGGGTCCCGTGCTGTCGCCGCAGCTCGCAAGCGTGACGACGGCGATCGCAATGGCGGCAGTCGTGCCTGCGCGCCGGAACCGGTGCGTGCGGTCCAACATCAGCCTCTCTCGGCGGCGAGTCTCTGCAAGGAGATCGGCCGGACTCTACAGCCGACGATTCTCCGGATCTCAACTCTGGCACGCCGACCGCAAACCGTGGTGTCAAGCGCATGATCACAAGCGCGCGGCGGGCGCGGAACGGGTGTTTGCACGGGGCGTTCGACGGCGCGGTGGGTCAGAGGCCGAGGCGGTCGAGGGCACCCGAACGGCGCTGCCAGTCGGGGTCGACCTTGACCCGCGTCTCGAGGTGCACGCGCATCCCGAGCAGGGCTTCCAGCTCGAGTCTCGCGGCTGTGCCCGCCGCCTTGAGCACCGATCCGCCGCGGCCGATCACGATCCCCTTCTGCGAGTCGCGCTCCACCCGGACGATGACGCGCACGTACAGCAGAGGACCGTCGGCCGTCTCGCGTTCCTCGACCTCGTCGGGAGTCACCGCAATCGAATGCGGCAGCTCCTCGCGCGCCATCGCGAGCAGCTGCTCCCGCACCAACTCGGCGGCGAGGAACGACTCGGGCTGGTCGGATACCTGTCCTTCGGGGTAGTAGTGCGGACCGGGTGGCAGCCGGGACTCGAGCTCGCCGAGCAGCGCGTCGACACCGTCACCCTCCCGGGCCGACAGGGGCACGAACGCGGCGAAGTCGCCGAGCTCGCCGGACGCCTGCGCGAGATGATCGACGATCGCTTCGCGGTCGGCAACATCGATCTTGTTGACGGCGAGCACGACGGGCGTGCGCACCTCGGCGAGACGGGCGGCGACGAACCGGTCACCCGGGCCGATCGGCGCATTGGCCTCGATCAGGAAGCACACGACGTCGACCTCGCCGAGCGTCGTGATCGCCCGGTCGTTCGTGCGTTCGCCGAGCAACGTGCGCGGACGGTGCACACCGGGCGTGTCGAGAAAGACGATCTGGGTGTTCGACGTGGTCCGGACGCCACGCACCTGCGTGCGCGTCGTCTGCGGCCGGTCGGAGACGATCGACACCTTGCGTCCGATGATCTGGTTGAGCAACGTCGACTTCCCGACGTTGGGTCTGCCGGCCAGCGACACGAATCCCGACCGGAATTCGGTCCCCGGTGTCTGGGGTTCGGTGTCGGTCGAGTCGTCGGGCACTCAGTCGCCGCGATCCGGCGAGTCGGGATCGGTCGGGTCGACCGTCGACGAGAGGCGCGTGATGACGACGGAGACGATGCGCCGGCCCTGCACGCGCTCCGCACAGAACTCGAGACCGTCGACCCGGAGGCATTCGCCCTCGATCGGGACGTGCCCGAGCGTGTTGAAGACGAGCCCACCGACGGTGTCCCACTCGTCCCGGGGTAGGTCGGCGTCGAGCAGCTCGTTCACCTCGTCGATCGGAGTGCGGCCCGGCACGCGCAGCACACCGTTCGCGAGCTTCTCGACGATGGGTTCGGCGACGTCGTACTCGTCGGTGATCTCACCGACGATCTCTTCGAGGAGGTCCTCCATGGTGACGAGTCCGGCCGTACCGCCGTACTCGTCGACGACGATCGCCATGTGGAACTTCTCCGTCTGCATCTCGCGCAGGAGCTCGGCGACGCGCTTGGACTCGGGCACGACGTGCGCGGAGCGCAGGCTCGCCCGCACCGGTTCGGCGCCTTCGCCCGCGGCGCTGCGCGCGACGAGATCCTTCAAGAAGACGAGTCCGACGATGTCGTCGTACGTACCCTCGTACGCGGGCAGGCGCGACTTGCCGGCTTCGATCGCCATCGCGATCGCCTCGTCGACCGTCGCGTCGGCTTCGACCGCGACCATGTCGGTACGGGGCAGCATCACCTCGCGGACAACGGTGTCGCCGAACTGGAAGATCGAGTGGATGAGCTCGCGCTCCTCGGTCTCGATCGTGTCCTCCTGCGCAGCGACGTCGGCCATCGTGAGGATGTCGGCCTCGGTGGTGAAGGGACCGTGACGCATGCCTTTGCCCGGCAGCACGACGTTCGCGAAGCCGATGAACAACCCCGACAGCATGCGCAGGGGCCAAAAGCGCGTGACGAACGACAACAGTGGCGAGATCGCGAGCGCGACGCGTTCGCTGTGTTGGAGCGCGAATGTCTTCGGCACCACTTCGAACAGTGTGAACACGACGAAGATCTCGACGAAGATGCCGACCGCGATGCCGGCGGCCCCGAGTGTCGGTTCGAGCACGGTGCCGAGGATCGTCGCGCCGATCATCTGGCAGCCGAGCACGAGCAACAAGATGCTGTTCAGCGTCTGCTCCGGACGTTCGAGCAGGCGAGCGACGCGGCGGGCCCGCCGGTCGCCGTCGTCGGCGAGCGCGAGCAGCCGGATGCGATTGACGCGTGTGAACGCCGTCTCCGCGAGCGCGAGCACGCCGGAAAGAGTCCACAAGAGCGCGACGAAGGCGATGGCGGCCGCGTTCACGCAGGAGCTTCCGGAACGCGCGCCCGCACAGACAGCGCACTCATATGCCTGTCAACGGTATCTGGGGGTGCGTTGCGGCCCACGGACCTACGACCCGTCCGCCTCGCGCTCGACCTCACGGAAACGCGCGAGCAACTCCTGCTCGCGGCGACGCATGGTCGCGGTCTCCTCGGGTTCGGCGTGGTCGTAGTCGAGAAGATGGAGCACTCCGTGCACGACGAGCAACGCGATCTCGTCGTCGGCCGGAATGCCCCGCTCGAGAGCCTGGCGCCCCGCGACGCTCGGGCAGACGATGACGTCGCCGAGCAACGCCGGCGGCTCGCCGGGATCGGACGGCGAGCCCGGTCCGCGCCCGCCCTGATCGGGCTGGCGGCCGCCCGGGGGCAACTCCTCGTCGAGCGGGAAGGAAAGGACGTCGGTCGGCCCCTCGCCGCCGAGGAAGCGGACGTTCAGCTCCGCGATCGTCGCCTCGTCGACGAACATCAGCGACATCTCGACGTCGGTCCCGTAGCGCTCGTTGACGCGCTCGGCGTCGAGCACGAGCCGGGCGAGCCGAACCCAGCGCCCGACGTCGACCTCGACGTCGTGTTGCTCGTCGGCGCCGAACACCGACGGCGACTCCGTCTCGATCGTCGCGTCGTCACTCATTTCTGGTTCCGTTCGTACGCGTCGACGATGTCCTGCACGATGCGATGCCGCACGACGTCGCGGGAACCGAGCTCGACGAACATGAGCCCGTCGATGCCCTCGAGGACAGGTCGGACCTGCATGAGCCCCGAGCGACCGCGTCCCTCGGGCAGGTCGATCTGGGTGATGTCGCCGGTGACGACGACCTTCGAGCCGAACCCGAGCCGGGTGAGGAACATCTTCATCTGCTCGGGAGTCGTGTTCTGCGCCTCATCGAGGATGATGAACGAGTCGTTCAGGGTGCGGCCGCGCATGTAGGCGAGAGGCGCGACCTCGATCGTGCCGCGCTCCATCAACCGGACGACGACTTCGGGCTCCACCATGTCGTAGAGCGCGTCGTACAACGGGCGCAGGTAGGGATCGACTTTCTGCAGCATGTCGCCGGGCAGGAAGCCGAGGCGTTCGCCCGCCTCCACCGCGGGCCGCGTCAGAATGATGCGGTTGACTTCCTTGGCCTGCAGCGCCTGCACCGCGAGCGCGACCGCGAGATAGCTCTTGCCGGTACCGGCCGGCCCGATCGCGAAGGTCACGGTGTTGTCGCGCACGGCGTCGACGTACCGCTTCTGTCCGGCCGTCTTCGGGCGGATCGTCTTACGGCCGCGCACGACCTCGGTGGTCAGCACGTCCGTCGGTCGTTGATCGGCCTTCATCATCTCGATGGAACGCCCCAGGTTGTCGCGGTCGAGCTCGTGGCCCTGCTCCAGCAGCACCACCATCTCCTCGAAGAGCCGGCCGACCAACTCGACCTCGTCGCCGCGGCCGGTGATGTTGATCTCGTTCCCGCGCACGAGGATGCGAACCGCGAACTCCGCTTCGACGAGCCGCAGCAACTCGTCGCGCTGGCCGAGCAGGCCCACCATGAGGTGATTCCCGGGCACGAGAATCTTCACCGAGGCGTCCTGGTCGGGTTTGCCGGCCGAGGGAGTGCCCGGGATCGGGCTGATGGCGTGCGAGCGTGCCAAGGTGCGCGTCAGGGTAGTCGAGCCGGAGGGATGCCGTTCCCCCTGACGCGCACCCCGCAGGGTCGTTCGTCTGGCCCGCTAGCCCGCGGAAGCCGCGGCCCGGAGGCCGAGCTGCTCGAGACGCGAGCCGAGCTCTTCGAGGCTGCGGCCCATGCAGGACGCGAGGACCCGCAGGTCGGAACGCCGGATCGTGAGCATGCGGCCGTTGAAGTCCTGGCGCTCGCGCTGCAGCGAGGTCGCGAACCGGTCGAGGATGTGCGCGTCGGGATCATCGAGCTCGTGCAGGCGCACGAGGTCGATCGTGAACTTGGCGTTCAGGTCCATGCCGTTGGTGGAGCCGGTCTCGACGAGGCTGATCTCGCCGTCGAGCTCGCGCGGCAGCAGCTGGTCGGCCGGAACCTCGTAGATCTCCGCCAGACGGAGGAGCCGGGGAACCGAGATCGCGCGCTCGCCGCGTTCGTACGCACCCAGCACCGACGCCTTGAACTCGAGGCTCGAACGGGCCTCGACGTCGTGGAGGGACAGACCCTTTTGGCGGCGTATCGCCCGCAATCGTTCGCCGACTCGCGCCCCAGTGTTCGCCAACTCGATGCCCCCTCGACGGGACCTGGCGTCTGCCGCGGCCCATGCTTCGCACCCTGCTGACGGCTATGAGTGCGACGAATCGATGATAACAGCACGCTCCGTGAAAGTCATGCTTCCCATCGCTCTCAACACGGGTCACGTGCTGCGCGGCGACACAACTCCTGTCACTCTGGACTCAACCGTGCGGCCTCGGCACCAAGCACGGCGGCCGCCGCGACCGGGGCCGTCGAGGCGCGCAAGATGTGCCGACCGAGTGCAATTCGCGGGGCTTCGCAAAGCCAGGACAGCTCGTCCGGAGTAAGGCCGCCCTCGGGTCCGACGAGCACCGTCCACCCGTGCTCGCGATCGGCAACGAGTCCGGACGGCGCGACACCCGTCTGATCCGCGACGACCAATCCGGGCCGTCCCACCAGGGCTTTCAGCCCGACGACATCGTCGATGACGGGGATCCGCGCGCGGCGGCTCTGCATCGCAGACTCACGCGCGACGGTGCGCAGTCGCGCGACCGCGCGCGCGGCTCGGGCCTCGTCCCAACGGACCACCGTGCGCGCGGTCCGCACGGGCAGGACACGCGCCACACCGAGCTCGGTGACGGCCGCGACGACGTCGTCGAGTCCGGATTTGGTGAGTGCGACGGCGACTGACACGGAGAGGTACGGAGGCGGCTCGATTTGCACCTCGGAGCGCGCGACGAGGGCGAGCGTTCCGGCCGTCGTGTCGGTCACCTCGTACCTGCGCCAGGCACCCGAACCGTCGGCCGCGGTCACCGACTCGCCGTTCGTGAGCCGCCGGACCCGCTGCAGGTGATGTCCGTCGGCGCCGGTGATCTCGCAGCGATCGTCGAGTGCATCGAGGAACACGTGGGCCACCGCGTCGGCGTCGGCCGGACCGTGGCCCGGACGCGCGTTCACGGCTTGAACGCGGACCGGATGCGCGCGAGCAGTCCTTCGTGGACCGAGCTCACCTTCTCGCCGCGCAACTCGGCGAACTTCGCGAGCAACTCGGCTTCTTCGTCGTTCAGACGCATGGGAACATCGACGCGGATCTCCACGACGAGATCGCCTCGCCGGGTCGTGCGCAACGACGGCACGCCGAGTCCACGCAGCCGGATGAGCGCACCCGGTTGCGTTCCCGCCGCGACATCGATCTCGCGCACGCCGTCAAGTGTCGTGATCTCGACCTGCGTACCCAACGCGGCCTGCACGATCGAGACCGGCAGCCGGTGCCAGAGCTCGTCGCCGCGCCGCTCGAAGTCGGAGTGACGCGCGACCCGTACCGACACGTAGAGGTCGCCGGCGGGGCCTCCTCTCGGCGCGGCCGGACCGCGGCCCGTGACCCGCAGCCGCTGACCGTCGTCGATACCGCGCGGAACGTCGACCTCGATGGAGCGACTGCCGTTGACCCGGCCCGCCCCCGCGCACACATCGCACGGACTCGGGATGACCTGCCCGGTCGCGCCGCACGCGGTGCAAGGGCCCGCGGTGACGATCTGGCCGAGCAACGAACGACGCACCTGGCGCACCTCGCCGCTGCCTTCGCACGTGGGACACCGGTCGGGATGCGTGCCGGGCGCGCAGCCGCTCCCGGAGCAGCGCTCGCACTCGACCGGCATCCGCAGGTCGAGAGTTTTGCGCGCGCCCATCACGACGTCTTCGAGGGTGAGGTCGAGCAGGGTCTCGGCGTCGTCGCCGCGCTGTGCACCGCCCGGTCCGCGTCGAGGGCCGTTCCCGCCGAAGAACGCGTCGAAGAGGTCGTTCAGGCCGAACGCGCCCGCGTCGAACGGACTTCCCCCGCCGAACGGCCCCTGCGCGTTCGCGCCTTCGGGACCGAACATGTCGTAGCGCCGGCGTCGTTCGGGATCGCAGAGGGTCTCGTACGCCTCGCTGATCTCCTTGAAGCGTTCGACCGCGGCCGGATCATCGGGATTCATGTCGGGGTGGTATTTGCGGGCCAACCCGCGGAAGGCCTTCTTGATCTCGTCGTCCGACGCGTCGGTAGAGACGCCGAGCACCTCGTAGTAGTTCATGGCCGGCTCACATCCGTCGTCTTGCTCGTGTCGATGATGCCCGACTCATCGCGAAAGTTGGCGTCCGAGCTGTTGGGAGACAGCGGACACCGCGGCCTGCGCCTTGCGGTAGTCCATGCGCGTCGGCCCGAGAACGCCGACGGTTCCGCCGGGCTCGCCCTCGACGAGATAGGGCGCCAGCACGAGCGAGCACTCCCGGAGGTCGAGGCTCGTGTTCTCGGAACCGATGCAGACCGTGAGACCCGGTCCGAGGAGCTCGCGCATCAATGACGCGAGCACGACGTGTTGTTCGAGGAGGTCGAGGAGACGAGCGGTGTTCGTGGTGACGAACGCGTCGTGCTCGGCCGCGAGGCGACTCGCGCCGCCGACGTACAACGCGTCGTGCTGATGCTCGTCGAGCCGAGTCTGGAGCGCGATGCGCGACGCGTTGACGATTTCGGCGACGCGGTCGGGACGCTCGCGCGTGTCGGACGTCGTCGGGGCGTCGTCGTCTCCGACCAGGACGTCGGCGAGGCGCCGTCCGCCCAGCTGTTGCGCGAACCGGATGCTGGCCTCGGCCGCGTCGTCGTCGGAGACGTCGTCGTCGAAGACCACGACCTCTTTTTCGACCGCGCCGTTGGAGAGCACGACCACGGCGAGCACGACCCGGGGCTGGAGGAGCACGATGTTCGCCGCCCGCACGACAACGGCTTGCAGCTCGGGACCGACCACGACCGCCGCGTGCGCGGTGACCCCCGCGAGCAGATGACTCGTCTGTGACAGCAGTTGGTCCATCGCGAGCGTCGCGCTGCTGAAGAAGTCGACGATGCGGCGGCGCTCCGTAGCGGGCAGCTGGCCCGAGCCCGCGAGGTGGTCGACGTAGTAGCGGTAACCCCGATCGGTGGGCACGCGCCCGGCCGACGGATGGGGCTGGGCGATGTAGCCCTCCCGCTCCAGGAGCGACATCTCGTTGCGGACCGTCGCCGCCGAGACGCCGAGACCGGTGGTGTTCGTCACGGTCTGGGAACCGACCGGCTGGGCGGTGTCGACATACTGCTCGACGATGGCGCGCAGCACTGCGGCTTTGCGTTCGTCGAGCTCGGTCATCTCCGCATTCCCCTTGCCGCCGTTAGCAGTCAATGGTACCGAGTGCCAGAGAAGAGCGGCGCCGCCGGGCCCGGTTCGAGCTCCGGAGCGGCGCCGGCCAGGAGGAGACGGGCGGTGACGTCCGACGCCAGCAGCCGGCCCCGGCGCGTCAGGACGATCCGGTCGCCGGACCGGTCGAGAACCTGCTGCTCGGCGAGGTCGGCGACGGCGGCTGCCGCCCGCGGATCGAACCGGGCGCCGCCCCGGGTCCGCAGGCCCAGCGCGAAGGCCTCTTCGGCGCGCGTTTCGGGATCGAGCACCTCGTCGCCGCCGACCGCGGAGGTTCCACCCTCGATCGCGGCGATATACCGCTCGGGCGTGCGCACGTTCCACCACCGACGGGGCGCCGTGTGCCCGTGCGCCGCGCAACCGACTGCGAGATAGTCGCCGCCCGTCCAGTACAGCTCGTTGTGCCGGCACTTTTCGCCCGGCCGCGCCCAGTTCGACACCTCGTACCACTCGAGCCCCGCCGCGGCGAGCGTGTCGTCGGCCCGCGCGTACGCGTCGGCTTGGACATCGTCGTCCGGCGCGGGCGCGCCGGCTGCGACCTGCCGGCCGAGCGCGGTCGCGGGTTCGACCGTGAGCGCGTAGGCGCTGACGTGGTCGACTCCGAGCTCGAGCGCGCCGTCGAGGGAGCGCTGCCAGTCGGCGGGCGACTCCCCGGGCGTGCCGTAGATGAGGTCGACGCTGAGTCGCTCGAAACCTGCGTCTCGGGCGAGCTCGACCGAGCGGCGCACGTTGGCCGGGTCGTGGGTGCGCCCGAGCGATCGTAGGACGTGCGGGACCATCGACTGCACGCCGAAGCTCAGCCGGTTGACGCCGGCGGACCGGTACACACCGAGCTTGGCGGCGTCGACGCTGTCGGGATTGCACTCGACGGTGACCTCGGCATCGTCGGTGCGCTCGATCGCGTCGAGGATCTGCGCGAGCTGCGGGCCCGCGATCAGCGACGGAGTGCCGCCGCCGAAGAAGACGCTCGTCGCCGCGGGCAAGGCTTCACTCCGCCGGCGAGTGATGTCGGTGACGCACGCCGCGACGTACTCGTCGATCAGATGGTCGCGGTCGGTCCAGGTCGCGAAATCGCAGTAGTCACAGCGCGACGCGCAGAACGGGATGTGGACGTAGACACCGAATCGGGTACCGGAGGGCACGCACTCATGGTCGCGCGGACCGGGCCGCGACCGGTTACCCCGCATGATTTCCAGGCGCAGATCCGAAGGCCCGGACCGTCAACCGATCGCGCCCCGGAGCTGGAGGGCCGCAGGTCGCAGCCGCATGATCACGTCAGCGTTGCGCTGGCGGCGGGGATCTGCGACGACTGACCGACGCCGGGCGTCTTCTCGACGGTGATCGCGAACCCGTGCACGTCGGTGCCGGTGGTGAATGCGGCGGCCTTCGGGTGCGAGCCGAGCACGCCGGCCGAGATGGCGACCGGCTTCGCGGTCGTTCCCGTCAGCGCCCACAGCTGGTACGTGTGATCGGCGTCGAGCGGGGCGAGCCCGTCGTTCTTCAGATAGCCGCTGCCGTCGGGAAGCAGCACCAGCCGGGCGACTTCCGCCCCGCTCGTCGGCATCAGCGCGATCTGACGGGCGCCCGGCGCGTGCCCGGCACGGTCGAATGCGGCGGCCGCCGCCTGCTCCCCCGTGAGCCGCGCGTTGTCGAGCTTGTGATGCAGCGACACGACCTGCGTCGCGAGTACCAGGGCGACCACGGCGGCAGCCGCCGCCACGAGCGACAACCAACGCGCTCGGTTCATACCGTTCATGCCGCGCCGCATGCGCCGCGGCGCGAGCTCGTCGTCTCCCCCACCACCGGCGGAACCGTCCGACGCGTCCTCGGCGTCGATCGTGCTCGTGATGCGGTCCCACAGCTCGGGTGGTGCGATTGCATCGTCGACGGGTGCAAGCGCGAGCGAGGCCGCGCTCTCGCGCAGTTCGTCGACCTCGTCGCGGGCACGCGCATTCGTCGCGAGGTACGCGTCGACGCGGGCGCGTTCGCCCGGCTCCAGGGCGTCGAGCGCGTACGCGCCGAGGAGCGTGTCGAGCTCCGGATCGTTGGGAGCGGGCATGTTCATTCGTTCACCCCCGCGTCAATCAGAGCGGCCCGGAGCCGGAGGAGCCCCGATCGGATCCGGCTCTTGACCGTTCCTTCCGGCAGATCCAGTAATACCGCGACTTCGCGGTACGTATGGCCCCCGAAGTACGCGAGCTCGATAGCGCCCCGTTCGCCGTCGGAAAGGTCGGCGAGCGCGCGCCGCACGGCTTCGCCCTCGCTGAGCTCGGCGACCGCACGCTCGAGATCGACGTCGATGGTCGGGCTGCGGAAGGCCTCGCGTTGCTCGCGGGCGCGGCGGGCGGTCTCGGCGCGGAGGAGGTCGACCGAACGACCGTGGATCTGGGCGAAGAGGAACGACCGCATCGATCCTCGTGCCGCATCGAAGCGTTCGGGCCGGCGCCACAGGCGGAGAAAGACCTCCTGCACGACCTCTTCCGCGAGCACGCGGTCGGCGAGCACCCGTCGGGCCAATCCGAAGCACGGGCCCGAGTGCCGTGTGTACAACTCGCTCAACGCGAGCCGGTCGCCGTCGGCGACCAGCCGCGCGAGATCGCCGTCGGCCATCGCGCGTCGTTGCGCGTCCGACATCGTCGCCGGCACTCGGGCCCCGCTTCGCATGTCAGGAGTTCGGAGCGGGTCGTCGGCACGGATGAAATAGGTTCGCGCCGTGGCGAGCCCGACCCCCCACTCCCCCGCCGACCGGCTGCGCGGGTTCGTCGCGGACCATGCGCCGGACGGAGAATTTCCCGCGGATTGGAACCGTCGGCTGGCCGGCGCGGGTTTCGTGACTCCCCACTGGCCGGCGCCCTGGGGCCTGGGCGCGGGGCCGGCCGAGCAGCTCGAGCTGGACGAGGCCATGCGCGAGCTGAAGGTGCCGCGGCCGATGAATCCGATCGGGATCGGGTGGGCCGGCCCCACCTTGCTCGTCGCCGGGACCGACGAACAGCAGCAGCGCTGGTTGCCCGGCCTCCTCGACGGCTCCGAGCTGTGGTGCCAGCTGTTCAGCGAGCCGGGCGCGGGCAGCGACCTGTCGTCGCTCTCGACGCGGGCCGTTCGCGACGGTGACGAATATGTCGTGAACGGGCAGAAGATCTGGACGACCCTCGCCCACGTGGCGCGGTGGGGCATCCTGCTCGCGCGTACCGACCCCGCCGCGGAGGCGCACCGTGGCATCACGTACTTCGTGGTCGACATGCGTGCGCCCGGGATCGAAGTCCGACCCATCGTGCAGATGACGGGCACGCACGAGTTCAACGAGGTCTTCTTCACCGACGTGCGCGTCCCGGCGGCGAACGTCGTCGGCGGGGAGCACGACGGCTGGCGGCTGGCGAAGGTGACGCTCGGGAACGAACGCGTCTCGCTTTCCGGCGAGGGTGCACTGTGGGGTCGGGGTCCGACCGCGAACGACGTGTTGCAGCTCGTGCGCGATCACGGGGGAACGCGCGATGCGCTGCTCCGACAACGTCTCGCCCGGCTCTACGTCGAATCCGAAGTGCTCCGACTCATCCGTCTGCGCACCGTCTCGGCGCGTGTGCGCGGGCTCGAGCAAGGACCCGAGGCCTCGGTGCGCAAGGCTTTGTCGGACGTGCACGGTCAGCACGTCATGGAGACGGCGATGGAGCTCGCGGGGACCTACGGTCTGTGCGGCGATCGCGGTCCGTACGGCGAGGCTGACCGCACCGGATGGCACTACGGCTACATGTACGCCCGCGCCCTGACCATCGGCGGCGGGACGAGCGAGGTGCAGCGCAACATCCTCGGGGAAAAGGTCCTTGGTCTCCCGCGTGAGCCGTGACGGCGCCGGACTCGTCCCGGCGCTCGTCGACTGGCTGAGCTCCGCGGCCGGCCACGATCCCGCGCCGGGCTGGGAAGCCGATCCCCCGCTCGACGAGCTGCACTGCCACCCGGATCTGATCGCGCGGCTGTCCGAGGTCGCGCGGCCGATCGCGGGGGTCCGGCGCCGTTTCGTCGGCGGTTGCCCGGTGATCGAGCATCCCCAGGGCTGCCCGATCGCGGCCGCGGCCGGAACCTCGTGGCTGGCCGTGCGCAGCGATCTTCCCGCGGGAGCACTGCGTGTCGGCGCGCCGACCATCACCGCGCTCGGGTCGGATTGGCTCGAGCTGAACCCGTGGTCGGAGAACGTCGCGTTCGCGCGGGCACTCGACCTGTTGCGGGCGCACCTGGCCCGCGCGTACCAGCTCGCCGGGGCGCCCGCATGAGTCTCGGCTGGGTTCCGTGGAACATCGCAGTCGAGGCGGGAGCGGTCGTGGGTACTGCGGGTATCGCGGCACGCGCGTCTCGCCGTCGGTGGGTGAGCCGGATCGCACCCTTCACGATCGAGCTCGCAATCGTGTTGGTCTTGTACGCGCTCTGGCGGGTCGTCGGCACGATCTCGGTCGTGAAGGTGAACGGCGCGGTCGATGCCGGTCGGCACATCTGGGATTTCGAGCGGGCCCTGCATCTGCCGAACGAACGCGGGCTACAGCATCTCTTCCTCAAGAGCTCCCCGTTGATCCAGGCGTGCAATGTGTTCTACGCGAGCGTGCACATACCGTCGATGGGCCTGTTCCTGGTGTGGCTGTGGTTCCGCCACCGCGACCACTATCCGCCGATCCGTAACGTCGTCGCGCTGACGACGTTGTGGTGCCTCGCGATCCAGCTCATCCCGGTCGCGCCGCCCCGCCTCGTCCCCTCACTGCACGTCGCCGATACACCAGCGCTGTTCGGACAGGCCGTGTACCCCGCGTTCGGGAAGTCGGGACCCGCGCAGCTGTCGGCGATGCCGTCGGTGCACGTCGCGTGGGCCGCGATCATCGGTGTGACCATCGTCGTCGCGTCGACCAGCCGCTGGCGCTGGATCGCGCTCGCGCACCCGGTCGTCACGACGATCGTCGTCGTCGTGACGGGCAATCACTACTGGCTCGACGGGGTGGTCGGCGTCATGATCGCCGCGCTCGCAGTCGTGTTCGAGCGGCGCGTGCGCACCGCGGTCATTCGGTGGCGCGGGACGCCGGCCCGCACACCGACGCGTGTACCTGTTGCGTCAGCTCGTGAATCGTCCGCGTGAGCGCGGTGTTCTCCTCGAGCATCGCCTCCTCCTTCGCGTAGTCGTGGTCGGCCTTCGCCTGTTGGAACGCGGACTGCCGGTTCTGGCCGATCATGACGAAGGTCGACAAGAAGATGGCCTCGAGCGAGACCACGAGCGTCAGCGTCGGCCACGGGCTCTTCTCGAACACGAGCATCCACACTGCGAACGCCGCGATATGGATGTAGACGAACATCATCGAACCGGCGAACGCCGTGATCGCGTCGGCGATGCGCAGCTGGAGATCGGACGCACGATGTTCGAGCTGCTTGACGACGACCGGACTGTGCCGGGAGTTCGGGTCGAGCTTGGGCAGTATGCGCGGCATGGAAGGCCTCCGGTTCGGAACGGGTGAACCGGCATTCTGACTGCCCTGTACAGGCAAAGTGTGTACAGGGCCGGGTGAGCCCGGCTCAGGCGAGCAGGTCCTCGAGGTCGAATCCCGCGGGCAGGGCGAACAGGCCCTTGTCGATGAACCCTCGCACCACTGTCGCCCACGATGGGCGGTTCGCGAGCAGCGCGCGCATCGTTGCGCGGCCCTCGTCGACCTGACCGTTGAAGAACAGCGCGCCGGCCCGGACGAACTGGATGTTCTCGTCGCCGGGCAGCAACGTGCGCGCGATCTCGATCTCGCGCAGCACGGCCTCGTTGTCACCCGCGCCGATTGCGTCGACGGCCCGAAAGTAGTGGTCGAACGCGTCGGCGGCGCGTACCAACCGCGCCAGCTCGTCGAGGGGTTGGTCGTGCGCGTCGACGCGCACGTCGACGAGAACTCCGGCGTTCGGATCGTCGCGCCGCTCGCCATCGACGACCAGGAGCGCGGCCGACATACGTCCTCGGGCGTCGCCGCCGGCCGCCTCGGCCGCGACGAGCGCGGACACGAGCCGATCGGCAAACGGGCCGGAGGAGTCCGCGTACGCCTGCGCCATCGCCTGCCACACGTCGGGGCTCGCCATCATGTTCGCCTGGACCGCGTAGCCCTCGCCGATCTGCGCGCCCGCGAACTCGACGCACAACTCGCCCGTGAATGCGGCCGCGGCTCCCGTCGCGTCCACGACGCCGACCTGGCGCATCACCGACATCACGTCGGCTGCGCGTGCGGTTGCGAGGGCGCCGGCCGCCGAGCTGCCGCGTGCGATCGCATCGAGGCACCGAGGCCCGTACGCCGGTTCTCCGAACGCCTGGGTCGCCACCGCACCGACGCCCGCGCGCGCCCACGGAACGATCGCGCCGACCGCGAACATGCACGTCTGCACCGCAACGCCGAGCGCGCCCGTGTCGGGGTCGCGCGCAACAATCGAGTAGGTCATGGCGCGGGTTTAGCGAGGGTCGGTCGGTGAAGCAAGGGCCGTCCGAAGTCGGCGACTCTGCTCATCTCGGCGCGCTACTCGTCGAGGCGAAGCGCGGCCACGAACGCCTCCTGCGGCACTTCGACGCGGCCGATCGACTTCATCTTCTTCTTGCCTTCCTTCTGGCGCTCGAGCAGCTTGCGCTTGCGCGAGATGTCGCCGCCGTAGCACTTGGCGAGCACGTCCTTGCGCTTCGCCTTCACGGTGTCCCGGGCGATGATGCGACCACCGATCGCGGCTTGGATCGGGACGTCGAACAGCTGACGCGGGATCAGCTCGCGCAGCTTCGACGTCATCTTCTTGCCGTAGTCGTAGGCCTTGTCGCGATGCACGATCGCCGAGAACGCGTCGACTGGAGTGGCGTTGAGCAGGACGTCGACCTTGGCCAGGTTCGAGACGCGGTAGCCGACGGGCTCGTAGTCGAGGCTGGCGTAGCCCCGGGTGCGCGATTTCATCTGGTCGAAGAAGTCGAGGACGATCTCCGCGAGCGGCAGCACGTAGACCAGCTCGACCCGATCCTCGGAGAGATATTCCATTTTCTCCATCTCGCCGCGCCGTTGCTGCGACAACTCCATCAGCGTGCCGACGTATTCGCTCGGCGTAAGGATCGTCGTGCGGACGTAGGGCTCCTCGATGGCGTCGATCTCCTGCGGCGACGGCATCGCGGACGGGTTGTCGACCACCTCGATGGTGC
Source organism: Actinomycetes bacterium (assembly GCA_025463875.1). Taxonomy (GTDB): domain Bacteria; phylum Actinomycetota; class Acidimicrobiia; order IMCC26256; family PALSA-610; genus PALSA-610. Next base: position 10,961 of record JAODBI010000331.1, on the reverse strand, counting down.
CGTCGGTGCGCTTCAGCCGGTACTCCACGTTGGGCGAGCTCGCGACGAGCGAGAGGTTGTATTCGCGTTCGAGGCGCTCGCGGACGATCTCCATGTGGAGGAGACCGAGGAAACCACAGCGGAATCCGAATCCCAGAGCGCCGGAGGTCTCGGGCTCGTACGTGAACGACGAGTCGTTGAGTCGCAGGCGTTCGAGGGCCTCGCGCAGGTCGGCGTACTCGTCGCCCTCGACGGGATAGAGGCCGCAGAACACCATCGGTTTCGGCTCGCGGTATCCGGCGAGGGCTTGGGCGCGACGGCCGGCGTCGGTGACGGTCTCGCCGACCTTCGCCTCGCCGACGTCCTTGATGCCGGCGATGAGGTAGCCGACCTCGCCCGGACCCAGGGCCGAGACCGGCGTGAGGATCGGCAGTCGCACACCGATCTCTTCGGCGTCGTGGTCCTGGGCGGCGTTCACGTAGCGCAGCCGGGATCCGCTCCGCAGCACGCCGTTGAACACTCGCACCGAGGAGACGACGCCGCGATACGCGTCGTAGATCGAGTCGAACATGAGCGCCTGGAGCGGCGCGTCGGCATCACCTTTCGGCGGCGGGATGCGCTCGACGATCGCGTCGAGCAATTCCTTCACACCGTCACCGGTCTTGGCCGAGATCCGCAACACGTCGTCGGCCGGTATCCCGAGGACGCGTTCGATTTCCTGGGCCCGCTTGTCGGGCTCCGCGGCCGGGAGGTCGATCTTGTTGAGCGCGGCCACGATGGTGAGGTCGTTCTCCATCGCGAGGTAGCAATTGGCGAGCGTCTGCGCCTCGATGCCCTGCGACGCGTCGACCAGGAGGATGACGCCTTCGCACGCGGCGAGCGATCGACTGACCTCGTAGCCGAAGTCGACGTGACCGGGCGTGTCGATGAGGTTGACGATGTAGCCGTTCCACTCGAGGCGGACGTTCTGGGCCTTGATCGTGATGCCCCGCTCGCGCTCGAGGTCCATCGTGTCGAGGTACTGGGCCCGCATGTCGCGCGCGTCGACGGCGCCGGTCAGCTCCAGGAGCCGGTCGGCGAGGGTGGACTTTCCGTGGTCGATGTGGGCGATGATGCTGAGACAGCGGATCCGGTCGAGCGAAGTCACGATTCGTCCATTGTCGCTTATCGAAAGGTGTACCTCGGTACCGTGCGCGGCGGGGCGCCGCAGGAGTGCGGACGCAGCGGAGCCATGGCGGAGCCATGGCGGAGCCTGGGATGGCGTAGCGAGGGAGCCATAGGAGTGCGGACGCAGCGGAGCCATGGCGGAGCCTGGGATGGCGTAGCGAGGGAGCGATAGTGATGTCTCGTCGGGTGGTGGTGATCGGGTCGGCGAACGTCGATCTGGTCTGGCGGGGCGAGCATCTGCCGCTCCCGGGCGAGACCGTCACCGACGGCGAATTCGTGCAGCTGCTCGGGGGCAAGGGCGCGAACCAGGCCGCGGCCGCGGCCGCGCTGGGCGCGGAGGTGGTGTTCGTGGGGTGCGTCGGAGACGACGATCACGGGCGGTTGGTCCGCGCCGACCTCGAGGCACGCGGCGTCGACTGCTCGGAGCTCTCGATCTCGGGCGACGCACCGACGGGAGTCGCGCTGATCACGGTCGACCGCGCCGGAGAGAATGCGATCGCAGTGGCGCCCGGCGCGAACCGGTTGGTTCCCGCGGAGATCGGCGCGCGGTTGATCCGGGCCGGCGACGTCGTGTTGTGCTCGCTCGAAGTTCCAGTCGAGACAGTCGAGGCCGCGGTCGCGGCGGCCCGCGCGGCGGACGCGCTGGTGATCGTGAACCCCGCCCCGCCGCGCGCCGCGCCCGCGGGTGCGGTGCTCACACCGAACGAGCACGAGTGCGAGCGGCTCGGAGGCATCGACGCCCTGCTCGCCGCAGCACCGGCCGTCATCGTCACGCGCGGCGGAACGGGCGCGACCTTGTACCGCGCCGGCGGGACGGTCGATCAGGCTGCATTCGCGGTCGACGTGGTCGACACGACCGGCGCGGGCGACGCCTTCAACGGTGCTGTCGCGTGGGCAGTGAGCAATGGTGCGACGCTCGAGCGCGCGTTGCCGCTCGCGTGTGCGGCCGCCGCGCTCGCCACGCGCGCCGTCGGTGCGCGCAGCTCGCTCGCAACTGCGGACGAGGTCTACGCGCTCGCGACCGCCTGACGAATCAGTTCGAGCACTGCGGCCGACTCGACATTCCACGCCACTTCGACCGGTCCCCGCGCGACGCGTCGATCAATCACGGTCATGCCGCGTGTGTGCGCTCCGTCGAGCTCGATGCGAACCCGGTGGTTCCCGAAGCCGAAGAGTTGAGGATGGGTGACGGCGAGTACCGAGCACGGATCGTGCAGCGCGGCGAGGTCCTCGCCGACGAGCTCGAGGATGCGTTGTGCGTAGTGATCGAGGAGCGCGGCGACGAAGGCGCTCAACGGAGTTCGGAGCTGCTCGATCCAGGCAATGAACTCGCCGTCGGCGCAGACCTGGTGTGTCAGATCGAGGCCGCACATTCGAATCGGCGCGCTACTCCCGAACACGATGTCGGCCGCTTCGGGGTCGGCCCAGATGTTGAACTCGGCTGCCGCAGTGGCGTTTCCGAACGTTCCGCCGCCCATGATCGAGATCCCCGCGACCCGTTGTGTCAGCGCGGGATCCTGCCGTAGCGCGAGCGCGATGTTCGTGAGCGGTCCGACCGCGACGATCCAAAGGCTCGGGGTCCGGGCCGTGGTCTCGACGATGAACCCGGCTGCGTCGGCGCCGGCGGTCGTGCGCACGGGCCGGGGAATCTCCACCCCGTCGAGGCCTTCGTTCCCGTGGACGTGTACGGCGTCATGCGTCGGGCCGGAGAGTGGACCCGCCGCGCCCGAGTGGACGGGAACGTCGATTCCGGCCAGATCGCAGGTGACCAGCGCGTTGCGGGTCGTGTGTTCGAGCGCCGCATTCCCGGCGACCGTGGTGATCCCGACCAGATCGGCGTAGCGCGCCGCGGTGAGGATGGCCATGACGTCGTCGTGGCCGGGATCGCAGTCGAGCAGAACCTTTTCTCCCGTCATTTGCCCATTCTGGCGAACCCCTCGGCCAAGCCTTCTGATACCCTCGCCCGGTTCACGAACAGGTTCGGAGCCCCTTCGCATGGCCAACATCCAGTCGCAGAAGAAGCGCAATCGTCAGAACGAGAAGCGTCGCGTCCGCAACAAGGGCGTCCGCTCCGAGCTGAAGACGCGGGTCAAGGTCGCGGTCCAGGCCGTCACCGATGGCGACTCGAATGCGCCCGACTCGGTGAAGGCCGCGCAGAAGCGCATCGACAAGGCTGCGTCCAAGGGCGTCATCCACAAGAATGCGGCGGCCCGCCGCGCTTCGCGCCTCATGAAGCGCGCGGCCAAGTCCGGCGCCTGAGCCGAACCCTTCCGGTTCCCTGTCTTTCCGGCGCGGTCAGCGCCGGGCGGAGCGTCGGCTCAGCCCCGCGAGCCGCGCCACGAGCACCTCGATCACGGTCCGGTCGTCGAGACCGCCCGCGCCCCGCAAGTCGAGCTCGGCGCGCGCCAGCAGCCGGATGGCGTCGCGCAGACCGTCGGTGCCGAGCCGCCTCGACGCTTCCAGCGGGAACCGCGCACCACCGGGGCTCTTCATACCGAGCGCGGTCGCAGCATGTTCCTTGGTGACGATCGAGGGATCGTCGAGCCGCAGCAGCCGTTGGTAGTGGAAGGCCAGCGAGGCCATGATCTGCATCGGGTGCAAGGGCTTGGGTTGCGCGGCGCTGCTCGACGTCAACATGCGATGCAGTGTCTCGAGCGCGGAGCCGACGTCGCCCCGGTCGATGAAGTTGGCGAGGTCGAATCGGCCGGCGGTGCCGACCTCGCCGAGATACTGCTCGACCTCGTCGAGCGTGAGCGTGACGTTGGCGCCGTACGTCGAGTGCAGTAGATCGACCAGCTCGGGGACCCGACCCGCATCCTCTCCGAGGTGGGCCGCGACCTGTTTGGCCGCATCGGGCGCGAGCTTCAGGTGCGCGTCGCGCAGTTCGCGCTGCAGCACGTCGGCCGTCTGGTCGCCGGCCGGCCCGACCAACTGCGCGTTGGCCTTGATCGCCTTGTCGAGCGCACTCGAGACGCGCCCTCCGCCGGCGACGAGCACGAGGTGGACACCGTCGAGCGGATCGGCGATCCACGCCGCCAGCCACTGCGCCTGCTCGGTCGTGGCATTGCCGATGTCGCGCACGACGACGACGCGCGCCGAAGTCATGAACGGTGGGCTCTGCAGCGCGGTCGTGAGGGCGGCGAACGCGGGCAGCTCGGTCGAGCCTTCCGCGGCGCGCGCCTCGTCGTCGGGCTCGGTATCGGGTGTTGCGTCGCCGACCCGCCGTCGGCTCGCGAGCGTGTGATCGTCGAGCGCGAACGAGCGGTCCTCGCCCGCGAGCAACTCGTCGATGAGCCGCTGGACCTCACGGTCGCGCAACGACGGATCGGCCCCTTGGACCATCGTGGTGCTCACAGCAGAGCCTCGATCGCGCGGCACACGCGCGCGGTGCCCTTGACGTCGTGGACACGCATGATGCGACACCCCTGCATCGCGCCATACGCGACGGCCGCGAGCGACTCCGCGCGCCGGTCGTCGATCTCCCGCCCAAGGAGCTCGCCGATGAACCGCTTGTTGGAGGCCGACAGCAGGAGCGGGAACCCGAGCGTGGCGTGCTGCGCGCTCTCGCGGAGCAAGACCGCGCTCTGGGCCGGCGACTTACCGAGGTCGAGCCCGGCGTCGAGGACGATCTGCTCGGGCCGCAGCCCCACCGCTTCCGCCCGCTCGGCGCGGTCGCGCAGGAAGGCGGTTACCTCGGCCGGGAGATCGTCGTAGTGCGGGTCGGGATCGGGGACGCGCGGTCGCAGTCGGATGTGGGTCGCGACGACGGTCGCGTCGTGTTTCGCGGCGACCCGCAGGTAGTCGGGATCGTCGAAGCCGGAGATGTCGTTGCCGACGACCGCGCCGGCCGCGCAGGCGGCGTCGAGGACCGATGCCCGCCAGGTGTCGACCGAGAGCGGGACGTCGAGCCGCGCCTTCAGCGCGGCGACGGCGGGGACGACGCGGTCGAGCTCCTCGGCCTCGTCGACCTCCGGTCCGGGGCCCGCTTTGACGCCGCCGATGTCGAGCAGGTCCGCCCCGTCGGCCGTCAGCAGCTCAGCGCGCCGGACGAACGCGTCGAAGTCCCAGGTCGCGCCGCGGTCGTAGAACGAATCGGGGGTCCGATTCAGGATTCCCATCACCGCGACTCGCCGGCGCACGTCGATCGTGCGCTCACCCAGCCGCAGGGTCGGGAACGGCTCGACGGGCACGGAGGCAGGCTACCGATGCGCCGGCGGCCAGCAGCGAGGCCAGCCCGAGTGCTCCGCGCGTGTCGATGCTCACGGGGATCGCGGCGCCGGTGTGTGCGACGAGCGTGATCCATTCGACCAGCAGACCGGTCGGTTGTTGCAGGAGCGGTCCGAGCCCCGGTGCGACACCCGCGACCGCCGACGCGAAGAACCCGTAGACGCCGAGCAGCTCGGCCACGGGCGCAGCCGCGAGATTGGAGACGGGGGTGATGAGCGGAAAGCTGCCGAACACCCAGAGCAGTACCGGGAGGACGCCGAGCTGCGCGGCGATGGAGACGGCCAGCGGTTCGCGCAGGAATCTCGGACCGGGCAGGCGCGCGCCCATGGCGCGGGAGAAGAGACCGATGCCGGCGCTCGCGCCGCACGACAACACGAATCCCATCGAGTGAAGCAGGAACGGGTCGGCGAGCAGCAGGACGATGATCGCGTAGACGAGGACGCGCAGCGTCGACGCCGGGCGGCCACCGAGGGTTGCGAGCAGCACGATGGCGGCCATGGCAGATGCCCGCAGCACGGACGGCTCGAACCGCGTCATCGCCGCGAACACGACCACGATCGCGAGCGCGGTCGCAGTGCGGGCGCCGAGCCGGAGCCGGCGGAGCAACGGCGCGGCGAGCGCCATGATGAACGCCACGTTCTCACCGGACACCGCGAGCAGGTGCGAGAGGCCCGAGTTGCGATAGTCGTCGATCACCGGCTTCGGAATCCCACGAGTGTCGCCGAGGAGGAACCCGGCGACGAGGGCCCGGGCCGTCGGCGAGAGTGGTCGCGTTCCGCGCAGCACGACGCCGCGCATCGCATTCGCAACCGCAAGGAGGCCGCGCGGCGCAGAAAGGTGAACGACGCGAACGTCGTCGAGCCGCGCGACTGCGTGCCGCCAGCGCGCCCGATCCTCGTAGGAGCTACGGCCGAGCGGCGCGAGCCGGCCCGCGAGCACGACATGGTCGCCGGCCTCGATCACGCGCAGGGCCGCGACGTCGGCGCCGGTCGCCCGGGCCAGAAGCGTGCGATGCGCGCCCGACCCCGCGTCGACGCGGACCAACACGCTGGCTTCGTAGGTGGGACCGGCCGGGTCTTCACTCGCCACGCCTCGGACGGTCGCGGACGCGCCCCGCTCCATGGCCGCCTGCAGGGGCGAATGTCGTTGCCCGTCGGCGGCCCGGCTCATGACGGCACACCCGAGGAGTGCGCACGCGACGGCGGCGAACGCCACGCGCTCGGATCGACGGGTGAACCACGCGGCACCGAAGGATGCTGCGCCGACGATCAACGCCGCGTCGGCGAGACCGGATCCGGTTCGCTCCCCCGCCAACAGGCCGAGGATCAGCGCACCGAGCACGACCACCGGTCCCGGCCCCACGTCAGACCGTCACGAGGTCGCGCAGCTGCTCGAGCTTGGCATCGCCGATCCCGCGGACGCGGCCGAGGTCGTTCACAGAGCGGAACGGCCCGTGCGCCTCGCGATCCTTGATGATCGCAGCCGCGGTCGCCGGACCGACACCCGGCAGAGTGTCGAGTTGTTCGGCGGTCGCCGCATTGAGGTTCAGCGGCGCGCCGGCCGCCGGCACGCTTGCGCCTCCGCTCGGCACCGCAGTCACGGCCGCGGGATCCAACGCGGGAGCGGGCGCGCCGACGCGCGGCACCGCGATACGCGTCCCGTCGATCAACGGCGCGGCCAGGTTCAATCGGGTGAGGTCGGCGTCGGGCGTCGCGCCCCCGACTGCCGCGATTGCATCGACGACGCGGGAACCGGCGCGCACGCGCACCACCCCGGCGCGCCGTACCGCCCCGACCACGTCGACGACGAGCGCGGGCGCGGCACGCGAGGTGGTGGTCGATGCCGCTGCAAACGAGGTGTTCGTTCCGATCGGCGCCGCGGGGCGCGGCAACGCTGCCGACGACGGAGTCGCGCTCGCGCGGAACCAGGCCACGCCCGCCGCGACTGCGACACATGCGAGCAACGCAGCCGCGATCCGACGATCACCGCGCCACTCGTGCCAGCGCGCGCCCCAAACCGAGCGCGCCGCGCCCGCCAACGGACGCGGAACTTCCTCCGCCACGACAACCTCCGACGCGCGAGAAACGGGGGAGGTTCGCGAGAAGCGACCGCACGCTACCGCGCGGGTGCGCCATCCAAAAGCGTCACGGCCGCGTCCTCGCGTCAGGTGAGGACGAAGTTCACGATCTTGCCGGGCACCACTTTCAGAGTGCGGACGGTCGCACCGTCGAGCAACTCGGCGATGCGGGGCTCGGCGCGGGCTGCGGTCTCGTGCGCGGCCGCGTCGGCTCCGACGGGCACCTCGATGCGCGCCCGCACCTTGCCGTTGATCTGCACCGGGACCTCGACGCGGTCCTCGACCAGCCATTGCGGATCGGCTTCCGGGAACGCCTCGTACGTCAGCGTGTCCGGGTGACCGAGCCTCGCCCACAGCTCTTCGGCGACGTGGGGCGCGAGGGGCGCGACCATCAACGCCAACGGCACGGCCACCTCGCGGGGTAGCGGCGCGCCGCCCTGTACCAGCGTCGTGAGGTGATTGTTCAGCTCGAAGAGCCGGGCGATCGCGGTGTTGAAGCTCAACCCGGCCATGTCGGTGCGCACCGCGACGACCGTGCGGTGCAGCAAGCGACGGGTGTCGTCGTCGGCCGGCGTGTCGGAGACCCGCAGCTCGCCCGTGGTCTCGTCGACGAAGTTGCGCCACAGCCGTTGCAGGAAGCGATGCACGCCCACGATGTCGGCCGTGCTCCACGGCCGTTCCTTGTCGAGTGGACCCATGAACATCTCGTAGAGCCGCAGCGTGTCGGCCCCGTAGTCGCGGTAGATGTCGTCAGGCGCGACCGCGTTGTGCAAGCTCTTGCCCATCTTCCCGAACTCGCGCGTGACCGGCCGACCCTCGAAGGAGTACCGGCCGTCGCGCTCCTCGACGCGGTCGGCGTCGACGTATGCACCGCGCTCGTCGACGTACGCCGGCGCCAGGATGTAGCCCTGGTTGACGAGCCGCTGAAACGGCTCGATCGTCGACACGTAGCCGAGGTCGAACAGCACCTTGTGCCAGAAGCGCGCGTACAAGAGGTGCAACACCGCGTGTTCGACGCCGCCGACATAGAGGTCGACGAGACCCGACTTCGGTGAACCGTCGGCGCGCGCTCCCGCGGCCCATGTGGCTTCGACCTCCGGGTCGACCATCGCGTCTTCGTTGGTCGGATCGAGGTAGCGAAGGTAGTACCAGCACGAGCCGGCCCACTGCGGCATCGTGTTCGTCTCACGCAGATACGTGCGCTCACCCGCGCCGTGGCCGGCCCACTCCGGTCCGGGGAGATCGAGCTCGACTTCGACCCAGTCGTTCGCGCGCGCGAGCGGTGGCTCCGGAAGCGCGTCGGGATCGTCGGACGTGACGGGCTCGAAGTCGGTGACCTCGGGCAGCACGACCGGGAGCATCTCCTCCGGCAACGCGATCGGTCCTACTTCGTCGTAGACGATCGGGAACGGTTCGCCCCAGTAACGCTGCCGGCTGAACAACCAGTCGCGCAGCTTGTAGGTAACCGTCGGGCGGCCGAACTCGGACCGCTCCAGCCACTCGACGATCACGCGCTTGGCCTCGTCGACGCGCAGACCGTCGAGTGAGACCTCGTCGTTGGTCGAGTTCTGCGCCACGCCGTCGCCGACGTACGCCTCCGTCCACGTCGACGTGTCGTCCGGAGCGGCGTCGTGTTCGGCGAGCCACTGGTCACTCGGGCGGATGACCGGAACGATCGGCAGCTCGAACTCGCGCGCGAACTCGAAGTCGCGTTCGTCGTGGGCCGGCACCGCCATGATCGCGCCCGTGCCGTAGCCCATGAGCACGTAGTCGGCGATGAAGATCGGGATGCGCTCGTCGTTCGTCGGGTTGATCGCGTAGGTCCCGATGAAAACCCCCGTCTTCTCCTTCGTCTCCGTCTGGCGTTCGAGATCGGTCTTCGATGCCGCAAATTCGCGGTAGCGCGTGACGGCGTCGGGCGGCGGATCCGTCGCACCGAACACACCTTTCCACGCGTCGAGCTCGTTGCTCGCGAAGTCGTTGGAGAGCTCGTCGTCGGGCCACTGATTCGGGGTGATCACGTCGACGAGTGGATGCTCGGGCGCGAGCACCATGTACGTGGCGCCGAAGAGCGTGTCGGGCCGGGTGGTGAACACCTCGATGTCGAGACCCTCGCGACCTTCGACGGGAAAATTCACGGATGCTCCGGTGGAACGCCCGATCCAGTTGCGCTGCATGTGCTTGATCGAATCGGTCCAGTCGAGCGACTCGAGATCGTCGAGGAGACGATCGGCGTACGCGGTGATGCGCAGCATCCACTGCTTGAGCGGACGGCGGTAGACCGGGAAGTTGCCGCGCTCGCTGCGCCCGTCGCCGGTGACCTCCTCGTTGGCCAACACCGTGCCGAGACCCGGGCACCAGTTGACCGGCGCGTACGCCTCGTACGCGAGGCGATACGAGTCGACGAGCTCACGCTGTTCGACCGGGCCGAGGTCGTCGAACGGGACATCGCCGGGAGTCGGGAATCGACCGGCGCGGAACTCCTGCACCAACTGCGCGATCGGCCGGGCGCGATCGGCTTCCTCGTCGTACCAGGAGTTGTAGATCTGCAGGAAGATCCACTGCGTCCAGCGGTAGTACTGCACGTCGGTCGTCGCCGGACCGCGCCGCGGATCGTGTCCCAACCCGAGCGCGCGCAGTTGCCGCTTCATGGTGGCGATGTTCTCTTCGGTCGTCGCGCGCGGATGCGTGCCCGTCTGCACCGCGTACTGCTCGGCCGGGAGACCGAACGCGTCGTAGCCCATCGCGTGGAGGACGTTGAAGCCGTTCATGCGCTGGAAGCGCGCGTACACGTCGGTGGCGATGTAGCCGAGCGGATGGCCGACGTGCAGCCCCACGCCACTCGGATACGGGAACATGTCGAGCACGAACATGTGCGGGCGATCGGCGACGTGGCGCGGATCCTCGCTCAGCAATCCGGTGCGATTCGGGGTGTAGAAGACGTGCTCTTCGTCCCAGCGGTCCTGCCACTTGTGCTCGATCTCGTTGGCAAGGGCGGCGGTATAGCGCTGCGGCGGGACGTCGTCGGCCATATCAGCCGAGGCTACCGGCCGAGCCGTCGGTGGCCGGCTGGTATCTTGGCTGACCCACGGGGGCGTAGCTCAGTTGGTAGAGCGCTTGCATGGCATGCAAGAGGTAGTGGGTTCGATCCCCATCGCCTCCACTCCGGAGGTCTTACGAGAACCCACGCCTGAGTACACGGCGTGGAGTGGACGAGTCGAAACAGATGAGACAACTCGTCTCGATGTCCGGGACGGCCTCGGTCAGGTGCCGACGTAGGCCGCGAGGTGCTCGCCGGTGAGGGTGGAGCGGGCCGCGACGAGCTCGGCGGGTCGGCGGGCGTGCCCTCGAACGCTGGCGCTCGCCGCCGGACAGCGTGGTGAGTGGCCGGCCGAGACTGAGGTAGCCGAGCCGGCCCCGCTGACCGCGGTGTTGAAGGAGAACGCGTTGGGCGAGCCGATGTGCGGCTTTCCGAGTCGGCTGAAGACGATCCAATGCGTCACATGGCGAT
>JAODBI010000322.1 GCA_025463875.1 Actinomycetes bacterium | reverse complement strand
AGGCCCGACCATTACGAGGCCGAGAAGTTCGCCGTTGCGGGTCTCGTGGATTGATTTCACCCAGCCGACCGTCTCGTTCTGCATCACGGCACGGGCGTTGGCGGTCCATGGGAACACCCCCGTAGCGACGGCGACGCCATATTTCGCGCGCGCCGCCGCCTCGGTGAGGCCGACGCTGGCGATCTCCGGGTCCGTGTAGATCGGACGCGGCACGGCCGGGTTGTCGATCGAAATGTCGTGACCGCACGCGTTCTCCGCCGCGACTGCGCCCTCGCGGAAGGCTGTGTGGGCGAGCTGCCAATATCCGGCACAGTCGCCGACTGCGTAGATGTGGGGAACGGTCGTGCGTCGGTGCGCGTCGGTGGCGATGCCGGTGCGGCCGTCGAACTCGACACCGATTCTTTCCAGGCCGAGCCCTTCGACCAGGGGGGTGCGGCCGACGGAGACGAGCATCAGGTCGGCTGTGACGCTGTCGCCGTCGCCGTAGTGGACGGTCAGCTCCAACCCGGAGTCGTCGACCTTCGTGCAACGCTTCTCGAGGTGCAGTGTGATGCCGCGCTTGGTGAACTGTTTCGCGAGTTCTTTCGACGCGTCGGCGTCCTCTTGCGGGATCAGTGACGGAAGCGCCTCGATGATCGTTACCTCGCTTCCGAACCGTCGGAAGATCGACGCGAACTCGCATCCGATGACCCCACCGCCCAGGATGACCAAGCGCTTGGGAACCTCCGTCTGGGCCAGCAGTCCCTCGGAGTCGACGCAGCGATCCGACTCGAGTCCCTCGATCGGCGGTCGGAGCGGAAACGATCCCGTCGCGATGATCGCCGAGGTGAAGGTCACGGCGTCGCCTCCCTCGACGGCGATTGTGTTCGCGTCCGTGAATGTTCCGGTCCCTTTGACCCACTCGACGCCGTTGGCCTTGAAGAGGAATGCGACGCCGTTGGTCATCCGCTTCACGACCGCCGACTTCCACTCGTTCGCCTTCGAGAATTCGAGGTGGGAGCCGGTCGTCGTGACGCCGACCTTGTCGAACGTCTCTTGCACCTCTTTCAGTGCGAACGCTGTCTGCACCCAGGCCTTGGTCGGAATGCAGCCGACGCGCAGGCAGGTCCCGCCAAGCTCCGGCGCACGCTCAATGCACACGACGCGTGCACCGAGCTGCGCGGCGCGAATGGCCGACGTGTAACCGCCGGGTCCGCCTCCTAGAACAGCAACGTCGACTTCCACTACAGACCTCCGTCAAGCCCGCGAGTAGCAATGAGCTCACGAGTCACCTAAGGCGCCAGCGTTGCCTCGAGAGTGATCTCAGGCACGCCCGCCAGTGCCCTACCAACAGGGCATCCCTCCTTTGCCGTCTTTGCGTGCTCGGCGAACGCACCCTGGTCCAGACCGGGCACCCGTCCAACCGTGACGAGAGCGATCTTCGTGATGGTCGGGGTTCCATCGACCGGTCTCAGCGTGACCGTCGCATCCGTGTGCACCGAGTCGGGTGGATTGCCTGCCTCCGCGAGGAGATTCGCGAGGGCCATCGAGAAACATGAGGCGTGAGCTGCTGCGATCAACTGCTCGGGGTTGGACCCCGGCCCGTCCTCGAAGCGAGATTTGTACGTATATCCACCACTGATGGTGTCGCCCGCCGTGAAGGTCCCGGTCCCCGTCGGGACATCTCCCTTCCATTCTGCGCTCCCTTTTGCCGGCACTAGGGCCTCCCCGTTTTGGTTGCGTCGCTGGTCATGAAAATCTCACCACTCATCCCCGGTCGATAGCGACCGAGCGGACGTCAACGGTGATCACGGCGACGCTCTGGTCGGCGACGCCGTTGGCATCGTGGCGGTGGACGAGCCGTCGGGTTGGGAAAACAAAACCATCGAAGGTCTCGTAGTCGAATGTGTACTGGGCGATCGGAGGGTTGCCCGTCACGTCGGGCGAGTAGTCCATCCGGCGCAGCATGAACTGTTCGTCGTAGTAGAAGACCTGCTCGGCGTTGTGGTTAGCGTTCGTATCGGGGAACGTCACTGCTAGTCGTCGCCAGGTATGGCCGTCCTCTTCCCACGGCTCGATCTCTGAGGTCTCGACACCCGTGTACGTCAGAGCAAACGGCTCCGTCAGGTAGTTCCATACGGCGGCACTCGCAAAGTAAGCCACCTGAATCGCGTCCCACCGAGTGGTCTTGACGTCGTATTTCGTTGGAAACGACCCTCGGGGATCGGTGCGCTCTTCAACCACGCGTCCGTCCGCGGCCTGGATCACCACTCGTTCGGGGTCCACATCAAAGACCGAGGTCAGATCCGGGGCAGTGAACGGCGCAAAGGCAATGTGCTCACGGTGGGCGTCCAACGTCACGGTCTGACCCGCATAGACGCGAGGCCACCCTCGCGCCGCCCAAAACGGACCGCCCAGCTCGAGCTTCACTGTCAGGGTGGTGACTTTGGACCAGTTGTCCAAGCCTCCATGCGCGTCCAAGACTCTCGCGAGCAGCTCATCCACCCCGGACCCCTCTCGCGTAGATCTCGTCGCACCGAAGCAACTCGCCGGTCCCGAGTAGCCCTCCCCGGTCGGACCCGATCGTCCGTCTGTCTCCTCGCACACCCGTCCTCGGCGCCCAACTTACGGGCCTATTTGGCTTTTGAAAAAGACCTTGTAGGTTGCGTGTCATATCCCGCAGGCATGGGAGCGCGATGGAACTGCGACACCTTCGGTACTTCGTTGCCGTCGCCGAGACGGGCAGCCTCACCGAGGCGGCCGAGCAGCGGCTGTTCACCTCACAGCCGTCGCTGAGCCGCCAGATCCGCGACCTCGAGTCTCACGTCGGGGTCCCGCTGTTGTCGCGCAGCGTTCGTGGTGTCGAGCTGACCGCCGCGGGTAAGGCCTTTCTCGACCACGCCCGTCTCGCGCTGATGCAGGTCGACGCCGCGGTCGACACGGCACGGCGAGCGGCGCAACCCGAACGGAAGTCGTTCGCCATCGGTTTCCAAACCGGGCACGAGATGAACTGGCTGACGCCGGCGATGCAGGTGTTGCACGGCGAGCTGCATGAGATCGAGGTGACGGTCTCGAGCGACTACTCGCCGGATCTCGCCGCAGCACTCGCGCGCGGTCGGCTCGACGTGGCCTTCCTGCGCGTGGAACCCGAGTACGACCTCGAGTACCACGTCGTCGATCGGGAGCCGCTCGTCGTGCTCATGCCGAGCGACCATCGCCTGACCGCACGATCATGCGTGAGCCCGCAGGATCTCGTCGGCGAGATCTTCATCGGCGGCGCGAACAAGGCCGCCGTGCTACAGAGCGTTACCGAGGACTATCTCCGCCGCTCAGGGATCGACATCAAACTTGATCACGGCGTCGACAACATGGCGATGGCCATGTCCCTCGTCGCATCCACCCGTGGCGTCGCGCTGATGCCCGAGTACGCCAAGAACCTGCTGCCGCCGTCGGTCGTCAGCCGACCGCTGGAAGGCGAGGCACCGACAATCGATATAGCAGTGGGCTACAGCAAGTCGAACACTTCGCCGGTCCTGGAGCGGTTCGTGTCGCGGCTCGACGAACTGTTGCGCCTGAACCAGAGACACTAACGCCTGGCCGATCACTACCGTCCCGACCTGTCGTGTGGGTCGTGGTCGAGCACGACGATCGCCGCCGAGTTACCGTGCGGCTACAAGGTCTCGCTCGAGCCCTTGTGCTGCAGCCCGCGTGGCCCCTCGGTGCCCTCCACCCGGCCGGGGGGCCGCGACGCGCTACGGGTCGAACCGGACGGTCCCGGCGAGCCCGGCAAGCAAGCCCGCCCGCCGGTGTTCGCGGACGGTCAGGGGCCGAGCATGACGAACGTCGTTCGACTTGCTTCGGCGGACGGCCTGACCGCCGCGGGATGGTCACGCGATCGCGCCAGATTGAATTCGGTTTAGGGGCGGGCGAACCGCGGCACCAAGGAAAGGTCAAGGCGCGGCTGCGCCCTCGCAAACGACGGTTCTGGATCAGGAGGAAGGGAGAAGTGCAAGAGCGTCGAATCTTCGTGCGCGGCGATGTTGACATCGCGACCGCACCGGAACTTGGCGCCCAGCTCGATGAGGCCATCGCGGCGCACCATGACGTGGTACTCGACTGTTGCGGACTCACGTTCATCGATTCGTCCGGTGTGCGCACGATCGTCACGGCGCACCGGAAACTCGGCGAGCTCGGGGGCCGTCTCCGCATCGTGAACATGGACGGCATCGGCCGCCGTGTGATCGACACGCTCGGGCTCGGCGACGTACTCGACGTCGACGGCGAGCTCGACGACCGCCCGACTGCCGTTTCCGACTAGGGGTCGACCCGGCCCCGCGCGAAACGTTGAGGGCGCGTGTCCCCTGAACCCCTTTTGGGGCCTCGTCCCTCAGGGTCGAGCAGGTTGAGCGCGCGGATGGAACTGCCATGGCGCGTGGCGTCGAGTGCCGCATCCAGGGTCTCGCGAAGATGCCCCGACGGGGCCAGCCGATCGGGGCATCTTCTGCTTTTGGAGGGTCGTCCAACACGGTCGGAGCACCGACCCTCCGCACCCCGCCCGAGCGGGGCCGCCGGGCGGCGGCGTTTCCTACCCGACAGCCACGAGCAACACGAGGGGCGGCCGGTCTCGCGGTCTCGGGCAAGGATGTGCCGCGAGACCGGTCGTTACCTCAGTGAACGTTTGAGCACCGGAAAAGGAAACGGCCTCACGCGGTTTGGTCAAATGTCAGCAGTGCAATGAGCCGTAGACCCGCGCTCAGACGCGTCGTCGGGCCGTCTTTCCGACGAGGGATCGTATGCCCGATTTCGTCGGGGACTTCGATGAATTCGTGCGCCATAACACTCCTTGTCGTGACGACCGATGAGCGAAGAGCGTCCGTGCGGAGCGGACCTACGCGCGGCGACGCGAGCGCGAAACGCGACCTTCGCCGCGGCCACAAATCCCGGCCGGCGTCGTGTCGCGTCGCGCCAACTGGCGTTTTCTGATGGCAGCGTGTCCGGAGAGGCTCGGGTGCCGCGGCGATCGGGGAACACTCCCGTCACGAGCACCTCGTACGCCAATGACGACGCGACTCGGT
>JAODBI010000301.1 GCA_025463875.1 Actinomycetes bacterium | reverse complement strand
GTTCTGCGCGTCGAGCAACACCTTGTTCAGCTACGCGGTCGGGATGCGCTGGTGTTAGGCGCTCTCCGATTCCCGCAGCGCGGGCAGGAGCTGGTGCACCCGCCGGCCGCTGAGCGCGGAGATGGGGATCATCGGCGCGTAGCTCAGGAAACCGAGCATGTCGGCAACATCGCGGCGCACCTTGTCGCGGGCCTCGGCGTCGAGGAGGTCCCACTTGTTGCAGATGATCACGACCGCGGTGCCGGCCGCGTCGATGCGCTCTGCAAGCCGCTGGTCCTGATGGGTCACGCCTTCGGACGCGTCGATGACGAGCAACGCGGCGTCGGCCCGGTCGATCGCTTCCAACGCCCGCACGAGGCTGTAGTACTCGGTCGGTTCGTCGATGCGACTCTTGCGCCGGAGGCCCGCGGTGTCGACGAAGCGCAGAGGACCGTCCACGGTCTCGACGACGGTGTCGATCGCGTCGCGCGTCGTCCCGGGCATGTCGTGCACGACGGAGCGGTCCTCGCCGACGAGTCGGTTGAACAGCGTCGACTTGCCCACGTTCGGGCGCCCGACGATCGCGATGTTGAAGATCCCGTCGTCGGCGGCTTCCTCGTCGGCGCGGGCCGCGAATTGCTCGTCGGTCTCCATCGTGTCGGGCAGCGTGGCGACGAGCGCGTCGAGCAGCTCACCCGAGAGCCGTCCGTGGATCGCCGACATCGGCATCGGATCGCCGAGACCGAGGCGCTGGAACGCCCAGATGTCGGCCTCCCGTCGCTCGTCGTCGACCTTGTTCGCGACCACGATCACGGGAGTCTTCGCCCGCTTCAGCAGCTGCGCGACCTGGGCGTCCTCGTCGGTGATGCCGGTCGTGACGTCGACGACGAACAGCACCAGGTCGGCCATGCGGACCGCCTCCGCGGCCTGCGCGCTCACCTTCGCCGCGAGAACGGTTTGCTCACCGGTGAGGCCGGCTTCGCCCTCGGCCAACCAGCCACCGGTGTCGACGATGCGGAAGGTGCGACCGGTCCACTCGGCGGTGAGCTCGCGCCGATCGCGCGTGACACCCGGACGTTCCTCGACGATGGCGGCGCGCCGACCGACGAACCGGTTGACCAGCGTCGACTTGCCCACGTTCGGACGGCCGACGACGGCGACGATGGGAAGGCCGTCGGTCATGACGACACCAGCGCGATCGGAGCCGTTCGCCGCAACGCCTGTACGAGGGAGCCACCGTCGGTCGGGACGATCTCGACGGTGCGCGGCAGCACCGCCGCCGTCGTCCCGTCGAGGAACCGGCCCCGCGACAACGCCACGTCGGGAAGCAGGTACCGGTCGTGCTCGGGCTGACCCTGCAACGCGGCGGCGATGTCCTCCCCGGTCAGGAGGCCGGTAACACCGATGTTGCCGCCGAAGAAGCCGTTCTTCACGGGCAGCAGGCGGACGCGACCCGGCAGCTCGGGGAGCAACGACTCGAGCACCGCCGCGCCCAACTCCCCCGTCACGATCACGTTCCACCGTTCCGCGCCGTTCACCGGCTCGGGCGGCGCGATCGGCCGGGGCGCGATCTCGCGGGGCGCGCGGTAGCCCTCGGCGGGCGCGCCGTCGACCCACGCGAAGAATCCGGAGCGCGGGCCGGTGCCGACGACCTCGGCGCCGCCGAGCGCGGCCCGCACCTCGGCCTCGAACGTACGCGCCATACCGATGCCGTTCTCGTGCTGCGAACACTCGTCGTAGGCGGCGAGGGGCGGAAACGGGCGCTGCGCCAGGAGATAATACTCGTCCGAGACGTACACGAGCCGGCGGCCGAGCGCGCTCGCATAGCGCGCCTGCCAGCGCTCGACGATGTCGACCACTGCCTGCGCCTCGGCGAGCGTGTGGACGCGCATCTCCTCTTCGCGGTTGTGCCCGCTCACCCCGAGCGGCACCACCCCGAGCGTCGTCAAAGCCGGGAACCGATCGAGCACCCCGAGCAGCGTGTCGTCGAGCACCGCGCCGTCGTTGATGCCGGGGCACACCACGACCTGACCGTGCACCTCGATCCCCGCGTCGAGGATCAGCTCGAGCCAGCGCAAGCTCGTCGCGCCACGCCGGTTGCGCAGCAGGCGGGTCCGCACGTCGGGATCGGTCGCATGAATGCTCACGTACAACGGGCCGAGCCGCTCGCTCACGACCCGCTCGAGGTCGGCCTCGGTGAAGCGCGTGAGCGTCGTGAAGTTTCCGTAGAGAAACGACAGGCGGTAATCGTCGTCCTTCAGGTACA
This sequence comes from Actinomycetes bacterium, assembly GCA_025463875.1. Classification (GTDB taxonomy): domain Bacteria; phylum Actinomycetota; class Acidimicrobiia; order IMCC26256; family PALSA-610; genus PALSA-610. The sequence goes on along the minus strand of JAODBI010000301.1, from coordinate 2,868 downwards.
GGCTCTTGCGCATGCCCTTCGGCAGCTGGTGGATGAAGCAGAACGGGCAGTGGTTGTCGCAGGTGCGCACGCGGTCGAACACGGCGCTCGACAGCTCGATGCCGAGTTGGGCGCCGTCGGGCTTGTCGACGTGCACGACCCGTTCCATGCCGCCCCGCCGGAGGTCGAGCTCGACGTGCGCGCCGTCGACCTGAATTTGGTAGGCGATGACGTCCCGGACGACCTCGCCATTCACCGCGAGCACCTCGTCGCCCACGATCACGCCCGCCCGGTCGGCCGGGGATCCGGGCGCGACGGCATCAACACGAGCGGCAGGCATGAGGCCAGGTTACGGGGTCACCGCCGGTACCCTCGTCCCGTGCCGGTAGAAAAGGTGCTGCTCGCCGAGCCGCGGGGGTTCTGCGCCGGCGTCGAGATGGCGATCAAGGCGCTGGCCTGGATGGTGCGGGTCTTCGAGCCGCCCGTGTACTGCTACCACGAGATCGTGCACAACCGGCTCGTCGTCGATCGGTTCCGCGAACAGGGCGTGATCTTCGTGGACGACGTGAACGACGTGCCCGCCGGATCCCCCCTCATGCTGTCGGCGCACGGCAGCGCGCCCGACGTCGTCGCCGCGTCGCGCGCCAACGACCGCTACGTCGTGAACGCGGTCTGCCCCCTCGTGACCAAGGTCCACCACGAGGCCAAGGTGCGCGCCCGCAAGGGGTTCACGATCCTCTACGTCGGCCACGCGGGACACGACGAAGCGGTGGGAACGCTCGCCGTCGCGCCGGCGTCGATCCAGCTCGTCGAGCACGACGCCGATCTCGACGCCGCCGCCGCGAGTGTCACCGACCCGAGTCGGGTCGCGGTGCTCGCCCAGACCACGCTCGCCCAGAACGAATGGGCCGGCGTGGTCGAGCGGACGCGCGAACGGTTCCCCGAGGTGTGGACCGCCTCGCGCAACGACCTCTGCTTCGCGACGACGAACCGTCAGGATGCGCTGACCGACATCGCCAAGCGCGCCGACGCCGTCGTCGTGATCGGGAGCGCCAACTCGTCCAACACCATCGCGTTGACCAAGGTCGCACGCGAAGCGGGCTGCCCGATGGTCTTACGGGTCGACGGACCGGAGGAGCTCGAGATCGGCGACGCCCGCATCGTCGGCGTCACGGCCGGGGCGAGCGCGCCCGAAGAGCTGGTCGAGTCGGTCATCGCGCGACTCGCGCCGCGCGCCGGCGTCGAGGTCGTGCGCATGACCGACGAGGACGAGTACTTCCCTCCGCCGCGCGAGTTGCGCGAGCTGATCCCCGCGCTCGACGCCGTAGCCGCACTGATGCTGGGCGGCGACGTCACCGCGGTGCGCGCCCCGGGCGGACCGTTCGTCGACGACCGCACCCTTGACGCGTCGAAGGTCCTCGCCGCGTTTCCTTAGAGAAGTTCGTTCGCCTCGTCGAACACCACCTGCAACGCGTCGTGCAAGCGTGCGGTCAGCGCGTCGACCTGATCGCGCGGCACGACGCCACCGCCCTCTCGAAGCGGGGTGACGATCGGCTCGCCGACGACCATCACGACCCGGCGAAAATGCGGCACCTTGCGGGCGTGGCTGCGCATGACGTCCTCGGTGCCGGCGAGCCCGACCGGGACGATCGGCACCCCCGCCCGCAGTGCGAGATAGGCGGCGCCCGGCTGGAGCGGCGCGATCTTCGGCCCGTTCTGGCGCGTTCCCTCCGGATAGACGAGCAGCACCTCGCCCGCCTGCAACATCGCGATCGAATCGCGGAGTGCCTTGCGGTCGGTGCCGTCGCGTGCGACCTCGAACCCGCCGAGCGTGCGGAAGAACCAGCCCGCCACGGGAATGCGGAACAGCGACGCCTTGCCCATGTACCGCAGCGGGCGCGTCGACAACCACGCCGCAAAGGGGATGTCCATCATCGATCGGTGTGACGGCGCGAGGACGTAGCCACCAACGGCGGGCAGTCGATCCCGGTGCTCCATGCGGGCCCGGTAGAGCAACGAGGATCCGCCCGCCACGAGCAGTCGGATCGAGTCGTAGAAGTTCATCGGGATGCCTCCGCGGCTCGGACCCGGGCGACGACGTCGGCCACGACGGTATCGACATCGAGGTGCGTGGTGTCGATGACGATCGCATCGTCGGCGGGTCGCAGCGGCGAGACCGTGCGCCCGCTGTCGATCGCGTCGCGGCGGTCCAGCGCGGCCTTGACCTCTTCGACGGCGACATTCCTGGCCGCGGCCAACTCGTCGCGCTGGCGGCGGCGGGCTCGTTCCTCGTCGGCCGCGACGAGATACACCTTGACGGTCGCGTCCGGGAACACGACAGTCCCGATGTCGCGGCCCTCGACCACTCCGCCGCCGTGTTCCGCGACCCAGGCCCGCTGCCGCGCCACGAGGACCTCGCGCACCGGCGGGTGGGCCGCCACGATCGATACCGCGGCGGTGACGACGGGACCGCGGATCTCGGCGTGCACATCGCGGCCGTCGAGCAGTGTGACGCCGCCGTCCTCCAGCGTCACCACGCATTGCCGTGCGATCGCGGCGCACGCCTCGGCGTCGTCGAGCGGAACCTCGGCTTCGAGTGCCGCCAGGGTGACCGCGCGGTACATGGCACCGGTGTCGAGCACGGGCAGCGAGAGCGCGGCGGCGACACCACGCGCCACCGTGGACTTGCCGGTGCCCGACGGGCCGTCGATCGCGATGACGATGGTCACGACCCGTCGTCGGCGGTCAGTCGCGCAAGATCGCGCGCGAACTCCGGATACGACGACGACACCACCCGCCAGCCCTCGACCGTCGACTCCGCCGGCAGCGCGTGCGCGGCGACCGCCATCGCCATCGCGATGCGGTGGTCACCGTGCGAGGTGAAAGCCG
>JAODBI010000192.1 GCA_025463875.1 Actinomycetes bacterium | reverse complement strand
GCGGCTTGGCTCGGATGACGGCGAACGAGGCGTCGCTGCTGGCTGCCATCGCGATGGCGTTGCTGATCTGCTCTTCGGTGAAGCCAAGCAGTCGACCTGCTGCAGCGCTGTGCGAGAACGCGAGTTGCGTCGTGTGGTCGAAGCCGGCAGTCATGAAGTTGCCGTGGTCCACGAAGCGTGACTGGACCGTGTATGCCAACGCCACACCCAGCATCAGATCGCGCCCGCTGCCGCCCGCGTATTCGGCAGCTGTCAACGCCACGCCGAAGTTGTCGGCCGTATGGCAGGTCTCCGTCGGGGCCAGGAAGTTGTCCATGAAGTCGACGTAGCGCACTAGAGCGGTGTGCCAGAACGCCGCGTACACCGGATTCGCCTTACCGCCGCCGATCAGCGCACAGGGGCCGGTCCCGCCGAAGTCAGTGACTTGTTGCTGGCATGCCTGGATGGGGACCGCGCCCAGGGCGGCGATGGAGCACGCGACGGAGTCGAGGATGTGGATCGGTAGCTGTACGCGCGACGCGGGCGAGAGATCCTCGAAGGTGGCACGAGCGGCATACCTGGCGAGGTTCTGCACTTGCGTCGGCGTCGACCGCCTTTCCCCGGTAGCGCTTCCTTGCACCTGCGCATCTGGGTCTGCGTGCATGGTTGACCGTGTCATGGTGTCGTCCCGTCTCCTCTGGTCAGACGTAAGTGGATGAATGACCTGCCGTCACCCTCGGCTCGTTGAAAAGTCGTGCCTTCGACCGGCGGTCATCTGGCGAACCACTCGAGGTCGGCAATGCGAGTCCGGCCAAGATCGCGTCCCGCTTTCGCAGCGGCAGAGCGGGTCGAGGGCGATACCGGATTCGTACCGAACGCCGTAAGTGATGCTGCATCCGCGTAGACGACCCGCACCTCTGCAGGTTCCAGCAACTTGATCTCCTCCTCAAGGCTGCCGAAGGGTTGGGGCGAATCAGCGGACGAGGGCGTGAGAACCAACACGCGGTCACATCCCGCGGCAAGGTCGGCGTTCGTCGGAGAACGGACTGCTCCGTCCATATACCGGTGCCCGCCGATCGTCACCGGTGGCCAGATACCCGGAAAGGCGGAGCTAGCAGCAACCGCGTCGACCAGCGCGACTCCTGAGTCGCGTCTGAACACCATCGGTTCTCCCGATCCAACGTCGACCGCCACCAGACGGAGGTCCCGGGTCGGCCATGTCTGAACGCCCAACCGGGCGGCTCTCGAGGCGCGATATGTAGTTTCGTCAACAGCCGTCGTCGTGGCGAGCTGCGCACCAATTTGACGCCGAAAGTCGACGGCCGAGGCCGACGTCTCGGCGATTTTGGCGAACCGCGCCATGAGCTCACGCATGTCGACATCGACCTCGATGTCGACAGAGTCCTTACTGAGTTGCGCGCCGTAGAGCGCATCTAGCGGGGTGCCGCTCGTGATCTGCGCGGCCACAGTGGATCCCGCAGACGTACCAACGACGGTATCCGCCGCGATCACGTTCGCAAGCAGGTCGACGTCGACATCTTCAAGGCCGCGCAGGACGCCGAGCTCCCATGCCACACCGGCCACGAACCCGCCCGCAAGAACCAAGCCACGTTGCCGAGCCATAGCTACCTCCCGCGCATATCAGTCCTGCACGACCGCCGTCCTCGACGTTCCCGGAACGGCTCTCCCAAGAGTTGCTCGGTACGTTCACCATCACCCCACGCGACCGCGTAACATCAGGTGGCGCGCAGTCACGGAGACTCCCGGACATCGGGATGGTCCCAGGCACGCGGATCCGTCACGCCAGGAGCAGGCACGATTGCCCCGAGGCCGCGACTCCTACGGTCGTGGTCATCGCTCCGCAACGAGGACTGGTCACGCCGCCGCTCCGCTGGCCCGCAAGCGGGCCTTTCGAAACGCGCAGCGAGGGATCACACTACGAGCGTGGGTAAGGGGCCTGAGACCGTCGGCAACGAACTCGGGCGGCTCTTTGATTCGTCGCCTGACGCGTTCTGCATCGCGGGCTTCGACGGGAACGTGAAGATGGCAAATCCTGCGTTCGCCCGCATGCTCGGGTACACGCAACAGGAGCTTCTGACTCGGCGATTTGTGGACATCCTCCATCCCGATGATGTCGAGTCCGTGCGGGCGCTTGTTGTTGAGCTCGAGGCCGGCAACGACATCGTCGAGTTCGAGTGTCGCCATGTCTGTGCCGACGGCTCGGTCCGGTGGTTCGAGTGGAACTCGCGGACCGCTCCGGAGGAAGACGTCGTGTACGGAGTGGGGAGGGATGTCACAGAGCGCCGCGTCGTCAATGCCGAGTTTCTCGCACTGCACCGCGTTGCGATACTCGTGGCGCACGGAGTGCGGCCGGACGAGATCTTCGCGGCCGCTAGCGCGGAGGTCGGGCGTCTGTTCTCCGGCACGGCGGCTGTCGCCAAGTTCGAACATCACCCTCCGGCAATCGTCGTCGCAGCCGTCCAGCAAAGCGCCGAACAGCGCCCGATCGGATCGCGGTGGGAGCTCAGTGACGGATTGGCGTCGACCGAGGTGTATCGGACCGGACGCTCCGCCCGGGTCGACGAGTCGGACTCGACGATGGCCGGGGGCCTGCTGTCACCCGATGCTCGCCCGGCCCATTCCGGTTCAACGGTGGTGAGCCCGATCATCGTTGAAGGCCGGCTTTGGGGCACGATCATTGTCTCGACCGAGGTGCGTCCACCCAACGACGCCGAAGAACGGCTGGAGAAGTTCACCGAGCTCATCGCCACCACGATTTCAAATGCCGAATCGCGCGAGGCTCTCGCGCAGCTAGCCGACGAGCAGGCAGCACTCCGGCGGATGGGGATGTTGGTCGCGCGCGGCGTACCGGCCTCCGAAATCTTCGCCGCCGTGTGCGACGAGGTCGAGCGGCTCTTCGGCGCTCAACAGGTGGCGGTCGGGAAGTTCGATGCCGATGGCTTGGCCATCGTTGCCGCCGGGGTGGGAAAGAGCATCGAAGAAATTGTCCCAGTCGGAACACGGTGGGACCTCGACGACACCTTGGCTTCGACGCAGGTTTTTCGGACCGGACTCGTTGCCCGCGTCGAGTCTCGGGACTGGTCGTCCCTCAGCGGGCCGATCGCCGCAAGCCTGCGTCGGATGGGTTGTCTCGACCGTTGCGAGCCCAATAGTCGTCGAGGACCGTCTCTGGGGCGCGATGACAGTTTCGAGCAGAGACGCGCCGCTGCCGCCCGACACGGAGGAACGGTTGGCGAACTTCACCGATCTCGTCGCAACCGCGATCGCGAATGCGAACAGCCGGGCCGAGCTTGCCGCCTCGCGCCGGCGGATCGTCGCAGCATCGGACGAGGCTCGCCGCCGCATCGAGCGAGACCTCCACGACGGAACGCAGCAGCGGCTGGTCTCCCTCGGCCTTTTGGCACGCGCCGCCGAGGCAATGATCGCTCGCGACAGAGATGACCTCCGAGCCCAGTTGTCCTCCATCGCGACGGGACTGGCCGACGCCGTCGCGGACCTTCAGGAGATCTCGCGTGGAATACACCCGGCGATCCTTACCAAGGGCGGTATCCGACCTGCGCTCCAAACGCTCGCGCGGCGTTCCACGATCCCTGTTGAACTCGACCTGACACTCGACGAGCGCCTCGCTGAACCCATCGAGGTCGCCGTGTACTTCGTTGCGTCCGAAGCGCTGGCCAACGCCGCGAAACATGCGCAGGCGTCCCGACTCGAGATCTCACTCGGAACACGCAACGGACGCCTCATGCTCGCGGTTCGCGACGACGGCGTCGGCGGAGCGGATGCTGCGCGTGGTTCGGGTTTGGTGGGCCTCACCGACCGCGTCGAGGCCTTGGGCGGAGTGATCCACATTCGTAGTCAGCCTGGCGAAGGGACGCGCATCGCCGCGGAGCTCCCCTTCGAGCTCCCGATCGCAGCCGATCCGGAGCTGACAGCCCGCCGAGTGAACACCTAGGGCCGGGTGGTACGACGTCGGCAGATCCGCGTCTCGGTGAGCGTTCAACACAGGCTTGTCCGAGCGATGGCGATCCCGGTCGGCAGCGGTGGCCTCAAGAAGTGCGACGGCCCGGGTCTCCTTCCTGCCCCTCTCGCACGCATCGAGGTGGGATGACGGCATTCCGCTCCTTACTGGCCGAGACGGCCACCGAGTCGAGCGCATCACGCGTCCGGAGATCACGCGCTTGCGCTATGACGACGCGCAGGTCGGCTGCGTTCGACGACGCGCACAGGTCGGTCGGCGTTTCGACGTGCATCCTCGCGGAACGCGGTGCCTCGTGCGCATCGGCGAGTGTTCGGTCCTTATGTCCAGTCGGCCGACCACTTGCGTGGTCGG
>JAODBI010000277.1 GCA_025463875.1 Actinomycetes bacterium | reverse complement strand
GTCCGCGACGGCGCGGTCACGACGTCGACGACGAAATCCAGTCCGTCGTCGCGCTGCCGAACCGCGGCGGAGCTCAGTACTGCGTGAGATCGATCGTGTGCAGCGTGCCGCCGGTGACGATGTAGAGCTTCTTGCTATCGGCGCTCGCGGCCTGGCTCGTGCCCGTCACGGCAAGCGAGCCGAGCAGCTTCCCGTCGCTGGCGCGGTAGACCTTGGTCTCCGAGATCGCGAGGCGGTCGTCGGGCGTAACCGTGAGGATGGTATCGGCCTGCGTGTAGTTGAGCGTGGCGAGCCCCGTACCCTCGACCGAGTATCCGCCATAGAAGACGAAGCTGCCGTCGGCGGCGCACTGCACGGAGCGCGCGGGATTGGGAAAGCCGGTGAGGTTGTTGGGGTTCGATCTTGCCGTCTGCACGAGCATGCCGCTGCTCACGTCGTAGCGGAACACGTTGCCGCTCGTAGTTCCCGACTCGCCGAGGAAGAGCGACTTGCCGTCGGCCGTGGCGGCGAGCGCGCCTCCTGTGAGGAGAAGCTGTGCCGAATCGGTCACCGCGCCCGTAGTGGCGTCGACGAGCGTCGGGCTGTCCCCCTGGAGGTCGATGGCGGCGACCTGCGCGTTGCCGAGCGCCTCGACGTCGAAGCTGTCGATGGGCACCTGCACGAAGCCGCTGAATTGCCAGCTCGCGAGATCGATCTTGCCGAGCTCGAGCGCCGCTTCGTGACCGACCCATAACGTGCCGCCCGACGCGGAGACGGTGATGTCGCTCGGCTGCGAGCCGACGATGATCGCACCCGTGGCCAGACCGCTCGTGGCGTCGATGGCGACGACGCGCTGGTGGGCGCCGTCGAGCCCGTACACACGCGGGCGCACGGGATCGGCGACGATGCGGGTGATCGTATAGCTGCTGAGCGGCGCGGGCGCACGTGCGCGTACGCCAAGCGCCACGCCGGCCAGGAAGTCGTCGACGTTCTGGTAGTAGGCGCGGCCGTCGTGCACGAGCCAGACCTCGCGATCGCCGGCGGTGAGCGCAGCGGCGATGAGGTAGAACGGAAACGTCCCGACGCGCATCACGAGCTGCGCGTCGAACACGCCGTCCTCGCCGATGAAGAAGGTCCCCGCGGCGTCCTCGGCGAACACGCGCCCGTTGGTGATGCCCGTGACGAACGGCAGGTTGTGGGCGTCGAGCTGATAACTGGCGTAGTAGAGGTGCTCGCCGTTGGGCGAGAGGTACGTCCATTGCTCGGGGTTGGGGAAGCCGTGGCCGTGGTCCCACCCGCCCGAGTCGACCGTGACCTCCATCCCGCTCGAGACGTCGTACCGGGTCACATTGGGCAAGAGAGCGGTCCCACCGGTATAGAGAAAGTTGCCGTCGGCAGACAGCTCGACGTCCGGCTGGTAGTCGATCCAGGTGTTGATCTTCGTGTCGGCGCCGACGGCGATCTCGATTCGATGCGTCTCCGCGTAGTCGCTCTTGGTGGGATCGTAGCTGACGTAGTAGACGACGCCGCCGTCGCTCACCTCGATCCGCTGCGGCGGCTTCGCCACCGGGACGGTGTTGGCAACGGTCCACAGCCCCTTGTCTATGATCGAGAACGCCGGCAGCGACGGCTGTGACACGACGAGGTACTTGCCGTTCGGCGAGACGTCGAGATCGGCGGCGCCCGGCAGGTCGATCGCGGTCAGGATGTCCTTGTTCCCGGTGTCGAGCACCAACAGGCGCGGGTTGGTGCCGACCTGGAGCGCGTAGATGAAGCAAAGCTTCGGATCGCTCACCATCTTGGCGATGTTGCCGGGGAGCGCGATCGAGCTGCCGTGGCCGGCGTCGACCGGCGAGCACGAGCAGCCCTCGTCGGTGACGCCGTTGCAGTTGTTGTCGACCCCGTCGCCGCACGTCTCCGGCGACGGGCCCACGGAGCCGGTGCAGCTGCTCCAACTGCCCCACGAGCAGGTCGCCGAGCAGGTACGCGTCTGCGTGCCCGCCTTGCACGCGCCAACGCTCGATCCGCAGCTCATCGTCTCGGTCGCGCCGGCGGCGCATTCGCCGCACGCCCCGCCGCCGTCGCCACCGACGAGGAGATCCGGCGGCGTACCGCCGTCGTCACCGACGAGGAGATCGGGCGGCGCACCGCCATCGTCGCCCGTCGGGGGCAGCGCAGAGCGCGTGCAACCGACGACGAAAAGCAGCGCCGCCAACGTCCACCAGATTCGCATGGTGTGAGAATGATGCCCCATACCGCGCATGGACCATGTGAGCTGACCCACGCGACCCGCATTTTGATGCCTAGGCAAATTGACCAGTCAAATCACAGGATATTCGCGCCGCGAATACTCTCACTATCACCAAGGGTGATCCGCGGCGCCCGCGGCGTTGGAGCGCTTCAGCCGACTCGCCTTCGCCGATCATCCCAGCTCGCTCAGGATTTCAAGCAGCGCACGACGAAGCGTTCGCACATCTGGCGCGGTGGTCCATTGCGCGAGCGCGACGAGAAGCCTGTCGCGCACGGTATTGGGCCCGTTTTCTACCTTTCTACGGGTAGACAGGTCGACACCGATCGAGACCGCTGAAGTGCTTGCAGTTTCTCCGCCGTCGCCGACAGGAAAACCGTCCGAGACCGATCGAGACGGATCGAAACCGACATCGCTCGGCGGGATTCGACTCCCGGCGCCTCCACTTTTCTCACCTTCTATTTTAGCGACTTGCGGTCGGCGGTCGGAAAACGGTAGGAAACCGCCGACGCAAGCGCCCGCTTCTCCTCGGGCGTGCGCTCTGGCTTGGGGTCGCCCACCCAGTTGATTCGCTACTCGCGCAACGTGGCTGGAGCGAGGCTAATATGGACCTCACGTTGTCCGAGCCCACCGAGAACACTGCACTCGCCGAGATCCTGAGCGCGATCGCAGATCGGCGTATCCGTCGCAAGGTGCAGAAGCTGCTGCAGCTGGGCGAGGAGGCGGTGCGCGCCCTCGGTGAGCTCGACGCCGCGCTCTATGTCCGCGAGGGCGGTGAGGCGCAGATGCAGATCGTCTCCGACGCTGTTCTGAGCCACCTTCGCCGCCTGCTCGAGTACCTGCGCGTCGCGGCGGCCGAGACACCGGACAAGCCCGAGGACGCGGCACCGGTGGAGCCCGCCGTCGAGAGGCCCCCGCGAAACCGACCCAGCATTCGGACGATCGCCCGCGGGGCAGCACTGGGCATCGTCGCCGCGCGCAACAAGACCGACGAGGAGAAGTGGCGGGCGCTCACCAGTGAGATGGACACGCTGCACTACGGGCTGAGCTCGGAGCTTCGCGAGTCCGATCGTCGCTTCGCGGACGCGCTGTCCAACAATCGTACGGAGCAAGCGCTCACTGATCTGAACGACGCGACCACCGCGCTGATGGACGGCGTCTTCGCGGTCATGACGACCGTGTACGAGTGCTTCCTCGGACACGCCGAGCCCGAGCGGATGATCCCCGGGCACCGGGACAGGCTCGGCA
>JAODBI010000215.1 GCA_025463875.1 Actinomycetes bacterium | reverse complement strand
CCACAGTGGGCAGGGTTCAGGACCGGGCGAGGGCGTTTTCGGCGAGGCGACGGGCGATGACGCGCAGGCAGAGCGTCTCGTCCGCGCCTTCGAAGATCGACAGCACCCGGGCGTCGACGAAGAAGCGGGACACCGGGAATTCCTCGGCGTAGCCCATGCCGCCGTGCAACTGCATCGCCTCGCGGGTGACCCACTCGGCGGCGCGGCATACATACGCCTTCACCATCGACGCTTCGAGCGTGCCCTCGCCTGCGGCCATCTTGCGGGCGACGTCGTAGGAGAACTGGCGGCCGGCCTGGATGAGGAACGCCATGCGGGCGAGCTTGGCCTTCGACAGCTGGTACTCGAACACGGGGCGGCCGAAGACCTTGCGGTCCTGCGCGTACGCCATCCCCGCCTCGAACGCGGCTTGCATCAGACCGACGGCGCGCGCCGCGGTCTGCAGGCGACCGTTCTCGAAGCCCGCCATCTGGAAGTAGAAGCCCCGACCGAGACCGCTCTCGCCGCCGATCAGGTTGTCGGCGGGGACGAACCAGTTGTCGAACGCGACCTCGTAGGAGTGCATGCCGCGATAGCCGATGGTGTCGATCGCGCGACCTTCCATCTTCCCGCCCCGGCCGTCCTCGAACGCGAACGAATGTCCCTCGGCGCGCGGCTTCTCGACGATCAGCACCGAGAGGCCGCGGTGCGACTTCGACTTGTCGGGATCGGTGCGGGCCAACAGCATCAGCACATCGGCCCGGCCCGCGAACGTCGCCCAGGTCTTCACTCCGTTGACCAGCCAGCCGCCCTCGGTGGGAGTCGCGGTGACTTTCACGCCCGCGACGTCCGATCCGTAGTCGGGCTCGGTCACCATGATCCCGACCATCACCTCGCCGCTCGCGATGCGGGGGAGCCAGGCCTGCTTCTGCTCTTCGGTGCCCCCGGCGACGAGCGCCCGGGTGAGGATCTCGGGGCGGGTCACGAGCGACCCCCCGATCCCGAGCGAGCCGCGCGACAGTTCCTCGGTCGCCACGACCATCCCGATGTAGTCGGACTCGCCGCCCGTCGCGAAGCCGTCGTACTCCTCCGGCACCGAGAGGCCGAACCCCCCGATCTCGGCCAGGCCGGAGATGATGTCCTCCGGCACGTCGGCGTTGGTGCGGTGCACGTGCTCGGCGACAGGACGGATCTTGTCGTCGGCGAAGCGGCGAAAGGTGTCGCCGACCAACTCGAAGTCGGACCCGAGGTGGGTCGGTCCGGTGCCGTGCTTGGCGCACTGGTCGGCCAACGCCTCGAGGAAGGCGGGGGCTCGGTGCGCGGCGACGAAGTCGTGGGCGGGCGCCAGCACAGCGGGGTCGACGCCCCAGAGCTGCTCCCGACCGATGAGGCGCGCCACGATGTCGCTCACCGCGTCGGCGACGAACGCGCGCGCCAGCATCGATTCGGTCTCGCCGTGCTCGGCGTAGCGGTTCATGACGCGTCCCGCCTCGACGGCGGCCGCGGCGTGGGCCAGGTCGTAGGCGATGACCTGGTTCTCGTCGAGCTTGGCGACCGACAGCTTGCCGTCGGCCAGACTCGACTGCGCCAGGTTGGAGACCGCGGTGTCGACGACCGAGGCGGCCAGGTCGACCGCGGCGCCGGCCGCCAGTGCTTGGTCGGTGCTCATGCGCGCACGATACCGACCCCCCGGCCGGGCGGTCGCATGCGCGCCGATCGGCGAAGCGCTACGTCGTCGGCTTGGGCGTCCCGATGGTGACCGTTGTCTTGGGCGGTGCCGCGCTCGTCGGCGGCGTGGTCGCGGGCACGGCCGTGGTGGGTGACGCGGACGCGGTGCTCGGCGAGGAAGCGACCGTGCTGTCCGGCGCCGCCTGGCCGATCGTCGTCTGTGACGAGCTGTTGTGCGATCGGTAGCGCGACGTGGGCCGCGACGAGAAGCCCGGCACCGACTCGCCGCTCCCGGGCGCGAGCGTCCAGCCGATCGGATCCTTGAGATCGGCCTGCTTCGTCATGTGCCAGCGGCCGTCGATGAGAGCGAAGACGGCACGGGCGAGGTACTGGGCGCCGGCCTCGCTGAAGTGGACGCCGTCAGCGATGCGCGCGGTGATCTCGTTCCCGTTCTCGTCGAGGATCTGGCGCGAGTACTGGCCGTCGCTCGTCGAGAAGAGCTTGTAGGTGTCGAGATACGCGACGTCGGGCGCGCGCTTGGCGGCCTCCTGGCGCATCACCTCGCCCATGTCCTTGGCGCCGGCGTCCATGCTCCGGTCGCCGAGCGTGGGCGGACCGAGCCAGAAGACCGTCCGGTGGTTCGCCCCGACCAGGATGTCCATCATCGTGGCGACCTTGAGCCGGTACTGGACCTCCCAGTCAGGGACGCCGTCACCGTTGGCATCGACCTTGTTGACGATCGGGGTGTCGTTCGTCCCGATGATGAAGACGACGGCGTCGGGGTTCTCGGATGCCATCTGCTCGATCGCCCGCTGGTCCCAGTTCCGGAGGTCGTTGCTCCAGAGCCCGCTCGAGACCCGGTAGTCGATTCGCGTCTCGACGACACCGGTTCCGCCCACCTGGTCTCCGAGGGCGGGACCGAACGATCCGGCGAGAGAGTCGCCGCCGACCCATAGCTTGAGCGGGTGGGCGTGGTCGAGCTTGCGCAGCGCGACGGCTTTGGTCGCGCGGGGCCTGAGCGTCGTGCTCGCGCCGCCGATCCGCGCCGCCTTCCGCCCCGACGCAGCGACGGCACTGGCCGTCGGGTCCTTCTCGTTCAGGGCGTAGGCGCCGGCCGCCACCGCGCCCATGATGACGACGAGCGTGGCCGCGATCGCGAGGCGGGTCCGCCGGTGCCGACGCGCGACGAGACGGGCGCGACGACTGCTCGCGTCCGCGGTGGACGTCTCGGAGGGGGGCGTTCGAGTCATCGCTGATCCGCGCCGATCGTAGTGGGGCGCCCCCGCCCGGGGTCACGCGGACTTCTCGTCGCCCTCCGGCCGCCCGAGCTGGGTCCGGTACAGCTCGGCATAGACGCCGCCACGAGCCAGCAGCTCGCTGTGGGTCCCGGACTCCACGATGCGCCCGGCGTCGACCACCACGATCCGATCGGAGTCGACGATCGTCGAGAGGCGGTGCGCGATGACGATCGCGGTCCGGCCGCGCAGCGCCTCGTCGAAGGCACGCTGGATGGCGACCTCGGATTCCGAGTCGAGGTGCGAGGTGGCTTCGTCCAGGATCACGATCGCCGGGTTCTTGAGCAACAGCCGCGCGATGGCGAGGCGCTGCTTCTCGCCGCCCGACATCCGGTAGCCGCGTTCGCCGACGACGGTGTCGAGGCCGTCGGGGAGCGATGCCACGAGGTCCCAGATGCGTGCGCCCTCCAGCGCCTGGCGCAGGTCGGCGTCGGTGGCCTCCGGGCGGGCGAACCGCAGGTTGGCCCGGATCGTGTCGTGGAAGAGGTGGGGATCCTGGGGTACGAGCCCGATCGCGGCGTGCACGGATTCCAACGTGAGATCGCGGACGTCGTGCCCGTCGATGCTCACCGACCCCTGCACCGCCTCGTAGACCCGCGGGACGAGCATCGCGATCGTGGTCTTCCCGGCGCCGGATGCCCCGACGAGGGCGATCGTGTCGCCCGGCTCGATCACCAGCGAGACGTCGCGCAGCGTCCAGTCGCTCGGCTCGTCGGCGCCCGGTGTGCCCGGTGCCTCCAGCGACTCGAGGGACACCTC
>JAODBI010000060.1 GCA_025463875.1 Actinomycetes bacterium | reverse complement strand
CGTCGACACGCAGCGCCTCTGGCACGTCGTCGTGCACACGGGCGTCGAACCGCGTTACGCGTTGATCACGAGCTATGAAAGCGGCCCCGCGCTCGAGGCCTGGGTCGACTCGCAGCTTCCGTAGGCCGCTCGCCGCCTCGAACCCCAAGTTGACCGAGCGGTCAAGTTCGGGTCGAATGGCACGATGCGCTTCGGACTCTTCATGGCCCCGTTCCACCCGACGGGCCAAAACCCGACGCTCGCGCTGGAGCGCGACCTCGAGCTGATCGAGCACCTCGATCGCATCGGTTTCCACGAGGTGTGGATCGGCGAGCACCACTCGGGCGGCTACGAGATCATCTCCTCCCCCGAGGTCTTCATCGCGGCCGCCGCCGCGCGCACGAAGTACATCCGGCTCGGCAGCGGCGTGAACTCGCTCCCGTACCACAACCCGCTGATGCTGGCGGATCGGTTCGTGCTGCTCGACCACCTCACGCGCGGCCGCGCGATGCTCGGGTGCGGACCGGGACAGCTGACCTCCGACGCGCACATGCTCGGCATTCCCGCCGACCTGCAGCGCCCGCGCATGGACGAGGCCCTCGACGTGATCATGGCGCTCTTCCGGGGCGAGACGATCACGAGGCAGACCGACTGGTTCAACCTGCACGACGCACGCCTGCAACTCAAGCCGTACAGCGAACCCGGCATCGAGGTCGCGGTGGCGGCGTCGATCTCACCGACGGGCGCGAAGGCGGCCGGCACCTATGGCACCGGACTCCTGTCGATCGCGGCGACGACGAAGCAGGGCTTCGACGCGATCAACACGCACTGGCAGACGTGGAACGACGTTGCCGCCCGTCACGGCAATACCGCCGATCGCGAGAAGTGGCGACTGGTCGGCCCGATGCATCTCGCGGAGACTAAGGAACAGGCGCGCGCCGACGTCGCGTACGGCATCGTGCCGTTCTCGAAGTATTTCACGCACGTGCTGCCCGCGGGACCGACGCGCGGCGACACGCCGGAAGAGATCATCGCGAACACAGACGAAGACGGCTTCGCAGTGATCGGCACGCCGGACGACGCGATCGAGAAGATCCAGTCGCTCATCGACGAATCGGGCGGCTTCGGCACGTTCTTGTTGTTCGGGCACGACTGGGCGACCCCCGCCGCGACGAAGCACAGCTTCGATCTGTTCGCGCAGTACGTCATGCCGCATTTCACGGGTCAGCTCGAGCGACCGGCCGCGTCGTGCGACTGGGTCACCGGGAGCGGCGGCGAGTTCGTCAACCGGGCGATCGGCGCGATCACGAAGGCGATCACCGACTACGCCGACGAGCAACAGACCACCGCCAGTTGACCCGGCAACCGTGACGACTCGCCCGACGAATCGGCGTCCGACCGCCCACGCCTTCGACGCGAACGGTGTCCGGCTCGTCGTCCACGACTGGGGCGGCGAGGGCGGACCCGTGTTGCTCGCCCACCCGACCGGGTTCCACGGGCTCGTGTGGGAACCCGTCGCGCAGCGACTCGTCGCGGCCGGCCGGCGCGTGTGGTCGTTCGACTTCCGCGGGCACGGCGACAGCGACGCCCCGGAGACCGACTACTCGTGGCACGGCTTCGGCGACGACGTCCTCGCCGTGACCGAGCACCTCGGATTGGCCGGCGATCCCACGCTCCTGGCATGCGGGCATTCCAAGGGCGGTGCAGCTCTGCTCCTCGGCGAACAGAAACGTCCCGGAACGTTCGGGCGGATCTGGGCGTACGAACCGATCATCTTCGCGACGCCGGAACCCTTGCCGCCGCGGGACGACTTCTTCTTGTCCCGCGCCGCGCGCAGGCGACGAGACATCTGGAGCTCGACCGACGAAGCCCTCGCGGCCTACGCGTCGAAGCCGCCACTCGACGTCATGACGCCGGAGGCGCTGCGCGCGTACGTCGAGTACGGCCTGCGCGTCCGCGGCGACGGAACGCTCGAGTTGAAGTGCCGCCCCGAGGTCGAAGCGCGCGTCTATGCGATGGCTCCGAACCACGGCGCGTTCGCCCGGCTCGACGAGGTCGCCTCGGAGGTACTCGTCGTCTGCGGCGAGACGTCGACGTCGGTCGACCCCGCGCTCGGCGCGCAGATCGCCGACCGACTCCCGAACGGACGACTCGAGATGCTCGCCGGGCTCGGACACTTCGGGCCGCAACAGGATCCCGAGGCGTGCGTCGCGTCGATCCTGCACTTCGCCCCGTGAGCAATGGCGTGCCGAGCGGAGCTCACGCGCAGAGTGCGTCCGGGCCTACGCCTTCTTGAGGTCCTTGATCACGCTCGTCCACTGCTGCGGATCGGCTTTGTACGGCGCGTAGAACGAGCACCGGTCGACGACTCCGCCGTAGCGCCGCTTCAACTCGGCGCCGACGCCCTCCGGTCCGGCGACGACGGCGAACGCGTGCAGCACGTCGTCGTCGATCAGCTCACCCATCTCGACCCACTTGCCCTGCTTCGACAGCCCGTTGAGCTCGGTCTGCAGGTCGCCCCAGCCGTGCAACTCGAGGACACCGCGGTACGCCGGAGTGGAGCCGTAGAACGCGATCTGTTGCTTCACGCCCGCCGCGGCCGCCGCGATCTCCTCGTCGGTGGTCCCCGTGACGACGAAGAGCGGACCCGACACCTGGAACGAGGAACGAGCGCGCCCGGCCTTCTCGAGCCCTCGCTCGACCGCCGGCATCGTCACTTCCTTGACGTAGCGCTCGGTGGTGAAGCCGTGGATGATGATGCCGTCGGCGACCTCGCCGGCCACCTCGGTCATCATCTCGCCGACCGCCGCGAGGAAGACCTTGGGCGCGCCGTAGGGGTTCGGCGTGGGTGCGAAGAACGGCGTCATCAACGTGTGCTTGTAGAACTCGCCGTCGAACTTGAGCGGCGTCTGGTCGTTCCATGCGCTCCAGATGGCCTGCAGGGCGAGGATGTACTCGCGCATGCGCCGGGCCGGATGCGACCAAGGCATCGAGAACCGCTTCTCGATGTGCGGCTTGATCTGGGAGCCGAGGCCGAGGACGAACCGGCCCTTCGACATCTGCTGCAGGTCGTTGGCCGTGTACGCGAGCACCATCGGCGTTCGGGCGAACGCCACCGCGATCCCGGTGGCGAGCTCGATGCGCTCGGTGTGCTCGGCCGCCAGCGCGATGGGGAGGAACGCGTCGTGCCCGGTCTCGGCGGTCAACAGGCCGTCGTAACCCAGCTCTTCGAGCTCGCGGGCCCGCGGGCCGATGTCGCTCAGGGACGGCGCCATCACTCCGGTGTCGACCTTCATCGCTGTACCTCCCGGGCAGGGCCGGAACCGTAGACGGTCCGCCGTTGATGGCACACCCCGGCGGTATCGTCGGTACATGACGGCGGAGGAAATCCTCGACGGGACGCGCGAGATCCCGACACTCGAAGAACCGGTGCGCGAGCTCGCCCATCCGGTGCCGATCTCGCTGTCACCGAGCTCGATGGGCACGTTCACCAGCTGCCCGCTCGCCTTCCGCTTCGGCTACATCGAGCGCCTGCCCGAGCCGCCGTCCGCGCCCGCCAGCAAGGGAACGCTCGTCCACCTGGCGCTCCAGCACCTCATGTGGCGCCCGGCGGAGGAACGCACCCTCGAAGCGGCACTTGTCGACCTCGCCCGGGCCGAGGCCGAGGTGGCCGCGCATCCCGAGTTCGCGCATCTCGATCTCACCGACGAGGAATGCGAGAAGTTCCATTCCGACGCCGACGTGCTCGTCCGGCGCTACTTCGAGATGGAAGACCCGCGCTCGGTGCGGGTACTCGGCGTCGAGTTGCGCGTCAGTGCGGAGACGACCGCAGGCGTCAAGATCCGCGGGATCATCGACCGCCTCGAGCTCGACGAGAACGACGAGCTCGTCGTCACCGACTACAAGACGGGTTCGGCACCCAGTGAGGGCTGGGAGCAGAAGAGCATGGCCGGCGTCCACATCTACTCGCTGTTGTGCGAGCGGATGTTCGGCCGTCGCCCGGCGCGCGTGCAGCTCCTCTACCTGTCGAAGCCCGAGCGCATCATCACCGCGCCGTCCGACCAGAGCCTGCGCGGCGTCGACGTGAAGACCAACGCCGTGATGCAGGCGGTCCGGCAGGCCTGCAAGCGCGACGACTTCCGACCCCGCACGTCCGCGCTCTGCAACTACTGCAGCTTCCAGGAGTTCTGTCCCGAGTTCGACGGTCAGCCCGAGCTCGCCCGTCCGACGTTGCTCGCCCGCCAGGCCGAGCGCGACGGCCGACCCCAGTTGCCGCTCGTCTTTGCGTGACTCGACCGAGATGAGTCCGGAGAAAATGAGCTCGCGGGCATGAATCTGGTCGACCGCGTCGCGGCGTTCGACGCCGCGGTCGACCGCGGTTTCGAGCCTCTCCGGACTCCGGCGTTCGACAAGGTCGCGTACCGCTTGTCGAGCGCGGCCGATCACAGCCTGTTGTGGCACACGTGCAGCGTCGCCGGCGCCCTGGTGCGGGGCGGCGACCTCGCGCAGGCCGCCCGCTTCTCGCTCGCGATCGGATTCGAGTCGGCCCTGACGAACGGTCCGGTGAAGTCGCTGTTCCAGCGCGTCCGGCCGCGGGAGTACGCCGAGCTCGCGTTCCACCACGGTCTTCGGCGCCCCATCACGAGCTCGTTCCCGTCCGGCCATGCGACCGCCGCGTTCTGCGCCGCGACACTCCTGGGCGGCGGTCCGGCGTGGTACGCAGCCGCCACCGCGGTGGCGGCGACCCGCATCTACGTCCGCTTGCACCACGCTTCCGATGTTGTCGCCGGGGCGGCATTCGGCGTCGCCCTCGGCCTGGCGCTCCGCCCCATCGTCGACCGACGCACGTAGCGACATTCGGCGGCATTCGTACGACAGGGGGAATGGCGACCATGCTGATGCCGTTGCGCCTTCAAGGTCGTGACCCGAGGGAGGCTCTGTGGCTCGTTCATTCGCAGTGACGTTCGATTACCGGTGTCCGTTCGCCCGAAACGGCCACGATTCCGTTGTCGCCGGACTCCGGGCCGGCCGCGACTGGGACGTCACCTTCCTGCCCTTCTCGCTCGACCAGGTCCACGTGGAAGAGGGCGAGCCCGCCGTCTGGGAGCGCGACCCGGCCGAGCGCGGCACGGGCGTCACCGCTCTGGAGTGGGGCATCGCCGTGCGCGACAAGGTCCCCGAGAAGTTCCTCGACTTTCACATCGCGACGTTCACCGCCCGTCACGAAGAGGGCGCCCAGATCGCCAAGGACGACGTGCTCGCCGAGATCGCCACGTCGGTCGGCCTCGATCCCGAGGCCATCGCGGCTGAGGTCGCCACCGGCCGGCCGCTGGAAGTGCTCGCGCAGGCGCACACCGAAGCCGTGAAGCGCCACGCGGTGTTCGGGGTGCCGACCTTCATCGTCGGCGACCAGGCCGTGTTCGTCCGCCTGATGGACCGCGGCAATCCGGACGACATCGACCGCGTGCTCGACCTGCTCGAGTGGACCGACCTCAACGAGTTCAAGCACACATCCGTACCGCGGTAAGGGGACCGCGTGAGCGACGAATCTCCCGACGTCATCGACCGCTACCTGCGCGCGGCCGACGAGCAGGACATCGACGCACTCGCGGCGTGCTTCACGCCCAATGGCTTCGTGATCGACGAGGGCCACAAGTACGCCGGCCACGACGAGATCGTGCGCTGGCGCCGGGAACTGCTCGGACGGTTCACCTATACGTCGGAACTGACCGGCACGGAGTCGGGCGAAAACAGCGAACACCGCGCGTTCGTCCACATCGAGGGCAACTTCCCGGGAGGCGTCGCCGACCTGACCTACCGGTTCACCGTGGAAGGCGATCTGATCTCGGCGCTCACTATCGGCGCCTAGCCCGTGGTCGACGTCGAGGCATTACTTGCCGAGCGCGGCGCACCGCAAGACCGAGACCCCGTTCCTCGAGTGGATTCCCGCCGACGCGGTCGATGCCGGCCTCGCGTTCCGAGACCGAGGCGTACGAGTCGCTCCCGGTGTCTTCGACCTTCGGGATGATCCGTCGGCCCGCCGACGCGAGGCCGGCGACGCGTCGGCCTTCGGCTCCGGGACCGCCACGGCGTAGCGTGCGGCCCGTGCGGATGTCGAACGCGGAAGCGATCATGTGGGCGGTCGAGAAGGACCCGGCGCTCCGCTCCGACTTCTGCAACCTGACGATCCTCGACCGGCGACCGGACGACGATCGGCTGCGCGAGACCCTGCACCGCGCACTCGACGCGATCCCGCGGCTGCGGCAACGCGTCATCGGCGCGCCGATGCGCATCGTCCCCCCGGAGTTCGCCGACGACCCGACCTTCGACGTCGACGCCCACGTGCGCATCCTCGCCGTGCCCGCGCCCGGTGACGACCGCGCCCTCCTCGATCTCTGCGGTGCGCTCGCCGAACAGCCGCTCGACCGCGCCCGACCACTCTGGGAGTTCACACTCATCGAGGGGCTGAGTGACGGCCGCGCCGCGCTGTTGCAGAAGATCCACCACACGATCACCGACGGCGTCGGCGGGCTGAAGTTGTCGCTCGCGCTCGTCGACTTCGAGCGCGATCCCGAGTCGAAAGCACCGGACGAGCCGGCGAACGAGTCGGCGACCCCGACCACTCCCCTTTCCGCGACCCGCGACGCGGTCGTCGACGCCGCATCCCGGAGTGTCGAGGCCGTGCGGCGCACGATCGGAACCGCCGGTCACGTCGTCGTGCATCCGAGCGAGGTGCCGGGCCGGGCCGCCGACGCGGCGCGGCTGTTGACCTCGATCCAACGCCAGGCGCTCGTCACCGACGCCGCCCGCTCCGACGTCACGACCGACCGATCCCTCCGTCGCCGGTTCGAGACCCTCGAGTTGCCCCTCGAGCCGTTGCGCGCGGTCGCCAGTTCGATGGGCGGCAGCGTCAACGACGCATTCGTCACCGGGCTCGCGAGCGCGTTCGGCCGCTACCACGAACGCCTCGGGAGCACGGTCGACGAACTTCGCCTCGCGATGCCGATCAATACGCGCCAACCGGGCGACCGCTCGACGACCAACAGCTTCGTTCCGGCGCGTGTCCTCGTTCCGATCCAACCCGCGCACGACCTCCACACGCTCTTCGGCGACGTGCACGAGCGACTGCAGACGGCCAAGCGCGAGACGGCCGTCGGCGCGGCGGAAGGACTCGCGGGCCTCGTCGCCGGACTGCCGACCTCGGTGCTCGTCGCCATGACGCGCTCGCAGACCCGCACGATCGACTTCGGAGCGTCCAACCTGCGCGGCAGCCCCGTACCGCTCTATCTCGCCGGGTCGCGCATCGAGGCGAGTTACCCGTTCGGTCCCCGGACCGGATGCCCGCTCACGGTGACGATGCTCTCGTACTGCGACGACGTGCACGTCGGGCTGAACATCGATCCGGCGGCGATCGTCGACGTCGCCACGTTCATGGGCGACCTGCACGACGCGTACGCCGACCTCTGCGCCGTCACCTGACGGCGCCCGTCACCGGCGAACGGTCGGCCCCGGCGTGACGCCCGCGTCGAGCCACTCCTCGAACAGCGGATCCCGCCAGCGCGGGTGCTCACATTCACTCGCGTCGTCGACCACATAGAGGTGGAGGGTGGGCGCCTCGTCGGCCAGCTCGATGAGCTCGGAGCTCCGCGGATGCGGGGGCGCGGCGTCGAGGAGATCGATCACCGCGACGCCGGCGAGCACCCGACAGCGGCAATCGGGACACGCCGAGACAGTCGCCGCTTCGAGGCCGCCCGTGAGCACGAAAAGGCATTCACTTTCCCG
>JAODBI010000088.1 GCA_025463875.1 Actinomycetes bacterium | reverse complement strand
GTTGCCATTCCGGTGCTCGACAACACGATCCTGAACCTCGCCGTCCCTACGATCCTGCGCGAGTTACACACCCAGCTGTCGAGCCTGCAATGGGTGATCACGGGTTACTCGCTGACGTTCGCGACGCTGCTCATCATCGGCGGCCGGCTCGGCGACATCTACGGACACCGCCGCATGTTCGTGCTCGGAGCCGTCATCTTCGGGATCGGTTCGTTCCTGGCGTCGATCGCCACGTCGGTGCCGACGCTGTTCGTCGGCGAAGCGCTGATCGAGGGCATCGGCGCATCGATGATGATCCCGGCGACGCTGTCGATCCTCTCCACGACCTTCACAGGCGCGGAGCGACCCAAAGCGTTCGCGGCGTGGGGCGCGGTCGCGGGCGCCTCCGTTGCGTTCGGCCCCATCCTCGGCGGCTTCCTCACGACCGACTACTCGTGGCGCTGGGGCTTCCGCATCAACGTCATCGTCGCCCCGATCATCGTGCTCGGCGCCTTCCTCTTCATGCAGCCCGACGAACGTTCGGCGCGCCGTCCGCACATCGACATCCGCGGCGCGGCCCTGATCGCGGCGGGCTCGTTCAGCCTCATCTTCGGGCTGAGCGAAGGCACGACCTACGGCTGGTGGACGCCGATCAAGGACCTCACCGTCGGAAGCCGGCGGATCTGGCCCGCGACCCGCCCGGTCTCGGTCATCCCGGTCGCATTCCTCCTCAGCGTGGTCCTGTTCACCGTGTTCGTCGTCGTCGAGAAAGCGATGGAACGCCGCGCGCAGGGTCCCCTCTTCGAGTTCGGCCAGCTCCGCCACCTGGGCTTCCGCTACGGCCTGCTCACGACGATGGTGCTGGCGATGGGCCAGTTCGGCCTCTTGTTCATCCTCCCGATCCTGTTGCAGAACGGGAAGCACTTCTCCGCCCTGCACGCGGCGCAGTGGATGCTCCCCCAGGGCATCCTCATCGCACTCGCGGCGCCGATCGGGGGCCGGCTGACCCGCCGCTTCAGCATCACGAGCATCGTCCGCACCGGCCTCGTCCTCGAGGCGGCCGGTCTGCTGCTCGTCGCGGTCGCGATCTCGCCGCGCGTCTCGTTCCTCGCGCTGCTGCCCGGCATGATCGTGTTCGGCCTGGGCGTCGGATTCGCGAGCTCGCAGCTCACCAACGTCATCCTCTCCGACATCGATCCGGAGAAGGCAGGCGTTGCGAGCGGCGCGAACACGACCGTGCGCCAGGTCGGTCTCGCCCTCGGTATCGCGACGTTCGCGTCGTTCATCGACGCGTCGACGCGCACCGGCGGCTCACCCACCGACGTCGCGAACGGGGCCCGCCCGGCGATGTTGTTCGCGGCGGCCGTCGTCGCGCTCGGCGCGGGCCTGTCGTTCCTCATCCCGCGCGTCACAGTCGCGCGCCAGTCGGTCTCCGAAGACGCCGTCAGCGCGTTCGAGGCGATCGACGTGACCTGACCACCCGCCCCGATCTCAGCGGGCGAGGCGCACCGGCAACGACTTCAACGCGTTGTTGAGATTCGACCGGATGCGAACGGGTTCACCGGTCAGCTCGATCGTCGGGAACGTCGCCAACAATTCCTCGAAGAACACCCGGCCCTCGAGCCGGGCGAGGTGCACCCCGAGACAGAAGTGCTCGGCGATCCCGAACGACAGGTGCGGATTCGGCGAGCGGCGGATGTCGAAGCGCTGCGGATCGTCGAACACGTCCTCGTCGCGGTTGGCCGACGTGTAGAACATCACGACCTTGTCGCCCGCCACGATGTCGACGCCCCGGAGCTGCGCGTCGGCGGTCGCGGTACGCCGGAAGTAGTGCAGCGGATTCTCGTACCGCAGGATCTCCTCGACGGCGCCGGGCACCAATCCGCGATCGGCGCGCAGGTCGGCGAGCTGACCCGGGTGGTCGAGCCGCGCCCGCAGGCCGGACGAGAGCATCGTCTTCGTCGTGTCGTTACCCGCGGTGACCAGCTGCACGAAGAAGCTGCCGAAGTCGAGGTCGGTCATGTAGGTACCGTTGAAATCGGTCTCGAGCAGCAGCGTCGTGAGGTCTTCGCGCGGTTCCTCGGCGCGCCTTTGGGCCGCGAACTGGATCGCGTACATCGCCATGTCGATCGTGCCCTGCGACACGTCCGCCGCGTAGTCGGCGTCCTGGCCACTCGTGTTCATCTCCGCGAGCCGGTGGATCATCGGGAGATCCTCGGCCGGCAGTCCCATCAGCTGGCCGATCACGCGCGACGGCAGCGTCGAGGTGACATCGTGCACGAACTCGACGTCCTTCTGTTCCGCGGCCGCATCCATGATCTCGCGGCAGATCCCGCGGATCTGGTCCTCCATGTTCGCGATCACGCGCGCCTTGAAGCGCGGCGCGATCGGACGCCGGTAGTCGACGTGGCGGGGCGGGTCCATCGCCAGCAACATGTTGCGCATCATGTCGAGCTGCTCGGGCGCGAGGTTCTCGAGCATCACGCCGCCCTCGCTCGCCGAGAACAGCTTGGGCTCGCGCGCGACGTGCACGACGTCGGCGTGCTTCAACACCATCCAGTAGCCGGGCTCGTCGGCCATCGACTGGAAGTACACGGGCTGCGTGCGCCGCAACTCCGCGAGCACCTCGTGCGGCGGCGCGCCGACGTAGGAGTCGGGGTCGTAGAGGTCGACGACCACTAGCCGACCAGCACGTTCGGCCGGGGCAACCCCATCTG
>JAODBI010000174.1 GCA_025463875.1 Actinomycetes bacterium | reverse complement strand
GAACACCGGCGGGTACCGATTTCGATACTGCTCGCCGACGATGTAGAGCGCGCTCACCGCCAAGAGCGCGGCGGGGACGAGCATGACGAGAGGTCGGAGCCGGGGCCGCTCGATCATCGCGAACACGACGACCGCGATGAGCACACCGACCCACGGCGCGACGATCAGCGCGCCGAGGAGTCCGCAGATCACGGGCGCGATCCAACGGGTGCTCGCGCGGGCCGGGGCGGTCGGGTCGGCCGGCGCGAGGGCCAGATCGACGTCGTCGTCGCCGGGCCGCGCGGTGGCCTCGGCCGAGATCCAGGACGGGCGCCGGGTCCAGGTCAGAGCGATGATGAAGAGGCACAGGACGGCACCGACCAATGAGAGCCAGATCGCGGCGTAGACCTGCCTCTGCGGCGTCCACTGCAACACGACGTCGAACGCGCCCGACGCGGGCGGCGTGACGAGCCAACCGTTCGCGTACCCGTCGACGAGTTGCGAGCCGTGCAGGTCGGGGCCCTTGACGACGTGTGCCTGCCACCCGGGACTTTGCGACTGGCCGAGCACGAGCCAGAACGGCTTCGTCGCCTTCGTCACGTGGACGCGCACGTTGGTGTCGCCGTTGTGCACGACGTCGACGACCGGAGCGACCGCGGGCGGGGCGGAGACGCGTACGTGCCCGCCCGACTCGCTGACGGGAACGGCTTCGGTGCCGGACGCGACGACGAGCCGATCGACGGAGAAGCCCACGTCGCGGCCGGCCGCGGTCGTGAGCACGTGACTTCCCGCCGCGAGCTGCAACGGGTTCGCGCACGGGGTCACGACCAAGCCCATCACCGAGGCTGCCGCGCTCGTCGGGCCCGTCACGCGCACCGGCACCGGCCGCCCGTCGATCGCGACGAGGTCGGTACGGCACCCGCTCTCGATCCGAGCTGCGGGCGCGGCGAGCGAGACGCCCGGCACGCCGAACTCCGCGATGGCCGTGGGCTCGACGCGGGTGTTGGAGGTCGCGAACAGGAGCGACTTCTCCTCGCGTATGTCTTCGATCGTCACCCGGATCTTGCGGCCGCGCAGCTCCGGGAACGAGACGCGCACCTTCGTCACCGCGTTCGGCGTCGAACTGTCGGCGATCGGTTCGAGCGTGAGCTCGCGTGTCTTTCCGTCGACGTCGAGTCTCAGCCGGGTCGGCACCGAGTGGTGACCGTCGGCGATCACGCCGAGATCGAGATGGTCGATCGTCACGGGGTTCGGCGCGTCGATCTCGGCCCAGGCGCCGCGTGCGCGCTCGAAGGGCGTCTGCCATGCGGTCGCCGGGTTGTCGTCGAACGCGGCCGCCGCCCGGCACGCGAGGCAGCCGCCCATGAATCCGCTCGTGGAGACGCGCGGCCGCGGGCCGTTTCCGGACGGGATGGTGGTGTCGGTCAAGGCGGCGTCGATCACGGCTTCCGAAGCGTCCGGACTCACCGTCGCGTTCCCGGTGAGCGCGAACGAGCGGGCGGTCGGCGTCACGAACTGGCGCGAGATCGACAGCTCGGGCTGAGTGCGGGGCGGCACCGGACGGATCGCGTCGCGACTCATCACGAAGACCAGGGGGTGGTTGCCCGCCGCCCCGCCGAGTGCGGTGGTCAGGTCGGTCGGCATCTGGATGATCTCGTGGAGCCGGACGTCGGTCGCCGCGTGCGAGTCGCGCAACCGGATCTCGGCGAAGCCGACCGCATCGGCCTGTCCGAAGAGACTCGGCCGGTGATCGTTCGTCTGGACGATCTTGACCGAGAACGTGTGGAACGTTCGGCTCGGAAACGTGATCGTCTGGCCCGTTGCAGTACGCGAACGACCGTCGAGGGCGACCTTCACGGGCTTTCCACCGTCGAAGGTCAGCATCACGTCCGTGATGTAACGGTTGGGAGCGCCGGCGAGCGGCTGGACGAGATTGACATGGTCGGTGGTGATGCTGCTGTCGAGATCGATCTGGATGCGCTGACCGCGTGCGTCGCCGAACGCCTGCGCGCGCCAGGCCGTCGCCAGATTGCCGTCGAGCGCACCCGCGGCGCGATCTTCGGGCCAGTAGGTGTTGGTGTTGCCGAATGCGGTGGCGACCACGCGTTGCACCCCGACCTGTTCGGTGGTGGTGAGCGCGGACGGCGGCTGCCCCGGGAAGACGTCGAGCCGGGCGTCGCCGGGATCGGTCTTCAGCGGAAGATCTTTCTCTCCGGCCTGCTCGGTGAACCCGACGGTCTGCGTCACGGTGGTCCAGCGCCGGCCGCGCAGGCGGTTGTTGTCGGTGACGACGAGCACGTCGCCCGCGCCGGTGGTGGTGCGGAGCGCTTCGCTCGACGGGTACGACGCCGAATACCGGACCACGCCCGCGCCGTCGAAGAGGCCCACGTCGGCCGCGTCGACGAGCCCTTCACCGTCGCCGCTGACCATCAGCGCATGGTCGGTCGACTCGCCGCGCACGATCTTCGTCGGGTTCGAGACCGGGTAGACCTCGACGGGCGCGACGGTCGCGCCGGCGGGAGTCGCGAGGCTGATCTCGTCGTTGAAGCCCCTCGGCAGCGCGAACGAGGACGGCGGCCCGTATCCCTGCGCCGGTCCGAGTCCGGGCGCGGCGGCCAGCACCGCCACGAGATCCTGGGGTCGCACGAGGTCGTAGCGGTTGTAGTTGATGTCGTTGCGCGCGACCACGCTGCCGACGCCCATACGGCGCCACAGTGCGGCCAGCCCCGCCGGATCACTCACGCCGACCTGGATGCGCCGGTCGATCGCGTTCAGGAGGTCGGCGGTTCCGGGTGTGCCGTACGGGATCAGCTCGCGCGCGACGTAGGGACGGTCGGTGAGACCGGGGGTGATCGGGTCGACGGTGTTGCCCCAGGTGTACGACGCGAAGTCGGCGCCGGGTTCCTCGAGGATGCGGGTCTGATGATCACCCCGGTCGAGGGCCGCGATCGCCGAGGTCCAGTACGACGGGAGCGTCTCGTCGCGCTGCAGGTTCTTGCCGTAGAACGTGCCGTCGACGATGGCCGGGAAGTTGACGAGGATGAGCACGCCGATCAACAGCGGAACCGCATAGGCGAGGGCCGTCTTACCGCACCTGCGTAGCCGCACGAACAGCGCGTTCGCGCCGAGCCCGAGCAGAACCGCGAGGGAGAGTACGACGAGCGGCGCCGCTCGGCCGGTACTCCGTAGCGCGAGGCCGGCCGTCGACGAATTCGCGAACGACTTGAACAACGAACCGAGCGGCGTCGGGCTGTCGTAGGGATGGGCGCCGACCGAGATGACGACACCCACGACGAGCAGCAGCACGAAGAACACGCGGTGCCGCCAGCGGAGGAACGCGGCGGCGAGCAACGACAACACGACGAGGCTGTAGCCCGCGAGGATCACGTACGAGTGCTGCGTGTAGTCACTGGCAGTTTCGATCCACGGGCCGAGTCGATCCTGACCGTAGAAAAACCAATATCCGAGGCCGCGCAGCACCTCGTTCGGCGTCGACGTGCGCGCGACGGCCTCGACGGTCTCGCTGTACTTCAACACGTCGAGGCCGTACGTGCCCTGCATGCGTAGGCCCGAGATCCACCAGAGGGAAGTAAGCAGCGTCAGCCCACCGATTCGCAGTGCGACCCCGAGGGCGCGGCGGGCGTCGACCTCGCGCGCGACGAGCCAGGCGTACAGGATCCACAACACGGGTCCGACGCCCGCGTAGATGAGCGCGGTCGCGTTGACCCCACCGATGACCTGGACGATCAACGCGAAGATGCCCGGGTAGCGCCAGCCGCGCTCGCGCAACGCCTTGCGCACCACCGCGATCAGCCAGGGCAATGCGGCCCAGGGCATCAGCAACACCGAGATGCGCGCCGCGTAGTCGAAGACGTAGGGCGTACACATGTACGCGAGCGCCGCCACTACGACACCCGGACCGCGCAGACCGAAGGTGCGCAACAGGTACAGCACCCCGAGCGCGGCCGCGAAGAGCAACGAGCCGAGCCAGAGCCGTTGCGAGACCCACGCCGGCGAACCGATCTGGTCGAGCAGCCAGTAGAACGGGCCCATCGGGAACGCGTAGCCGATGGTCTGGTGCGTGACCGTTCCCATCCCGACGTGCGGATCCCACATCGACACCGAGCGGGACAGCAACCGGCCGGGATCGAGATACAGGTATTGCTTGGTGTCGGCCGCGACCTTTCCGGGCGCGGTGAGCATCGGCGGCACGTATGCGAGCAGCGCGAGGAGCAGGTATCCGAGCGCCGGCGTTCCCCGGCGCTTCACGAGAGGTGAGCTCACGCCGGCTTGCGACGCTGCGCCTCGGCGGCGAGGACTTCGAGTGTC
>JAODBI010000024.1 GCA_025463875.1 Actinomycetes bacterium | reverse complement strand
CCGTGGAACTGGAAGCGCTTCGGGTCGCTCTGGAGTGCACCCGTTTGCACGCAGAGCAAGGCGTCGTGCGCCTCCGCGTCGTGCTTGTGCGTGTAGTGGCTGTCGTTCGTCGCGAGCAGTGGGGCGCGGAGCTTGCGGGCGATGTCGAGCAGCGGGCGGATCACGCGGGCGTCGTCGGGGATGCCGTGGTCCTGGAGCTCGACGAAGAAGTGCTCGCGGCCGAAGATCTCCTGGAAGCGGGAGGCCGCCTCGAGGGCCGCTTCGGGCTCGTCCTTCAAGATGAGCTGCGACACGAGCCCACCCAGGCAGCCGGTCGTGGCGGTGATGCCTTCGTGGTGCCGCTCGAGCAGCTCCCAGTCGCTGCGGGGCTTGTAGTAGTAGCCGTCGAGGTAGGACGCGCTCGTCACCTTGATGAGGTTGCGGTA
The DNA here is from genome assembly GCA_025463875.1 of Actinomycetes bacterium. GTDB lineage: Bacteria > Actinomycetota > Acidimicrobiia > IMCC26256 > PALSA-610 > PALSA-610. The sequence continues at coordinate 11,706 of JAODBI010000024.1, read as the reverse complement.
GCCCTCGTTGGTCTCCGCGAGCATCGTGAGATGGAAGATCTCGTGCTCGGAGCGCTTCGGCCGGTCGAAGCGCGACATGTTCGTGAAGTAGCCCTCCATGCCGAGGACGGGCTTGATGCCCGCGTCGCGCGCCGCTTCGTAGAGCGGGAGGACGCCGTACATGTTGCCGTGGTCGGTGATGCCGACCGCGGGCTGGCCGTCGGCCGCGGCGGCCGCCACGACCTCGCCGATCCGCGACGCACCATCGAGCATCGAGTACTCGGTATGGAGGTGCAGATGCACGAACGAATCGGTCAGGGCTCCGCCTTCCCCTCGGTACTGCAAGGGCCGCTCGGTATCCACAGGTCCTGGGGACAAACCTGTGGATGAATCACACGAGTGTGATTACCTTACCGCAGCGTCTCCGCGCGTCGCCACAGCCCGGATACGCCGAGAACCTGCCCACTGTTGGCAGGATTTCGTGCGCCAGGCGCCGGTTTTCCTGCCCACTGTTGGCAGGGTCTGCGGCGTTCAGTTGGGGGCGCGGCCGTACGCCGCGACGAGGGGGACGAGCATCTCGTCGGGAGTGAGCGAGCCGTGACCCGACCGCAACTGCACCTCGTTCGGGAGCGCGGGATCGACGAATGCGATCGGATCGCGCGCCGCGAGCACGACGTCGCCGAGCCGACCGGGCACGCTGCCCGTCGCGCCGCTGCCGAGCAGTCCTTCGTCGAGCACCTCGGCGCGCGACCACACCCACGCGCGGTCGCCCACTTGTTCGCGCGCCGCGGCGAGCAGCTCGCGGTTCGCGCCCTTGCGCGCGTAGAGATAGCGGAAGCGACCGTCGCCGGCCATCGCGGTCGTCATCGCACCGAGCTCGGGGATCGGCACCCACGCATCACGCTCGAGGTGCACCTGACCGTGATCGGCGGTCACGAGCAACGCAGTTCGTTGCGGAAGGACGTCGAGCAACTGACCCACGATCGCATCGGCGGCCCGCAGCTCGCGCGGCCACACGCGATCACGGAGCCCGAACTCGTGCGCGATGGAATCGATGCCCGGGTAGTACGTGTACACGAGCCGTTCACCGGCTTCGATTTCACGAGCGCAGAGCTCGACGAGCGCAGCCGTGGTGTGCCAACCGACGAACCTGCCACCGCGCAGATGCGCCTGCGTGAAGCCGGTGTTGCGGAATTCCGACTTCGTGACGACCGGTACCGACCGCCCGAGAAACGCCGTGTGGCGCTGGACGTCGAACGGATCGGGGGCCCGGCCGCCGCCGTACACCGTCCAGCGCAGTGTGTTCAGAACCTCGCCGTTGACGACCATCCGGTAGCCCAGGATCCCGTGTTGCGCGGGCGCGAGGCCCGTCGCGATCGAGGTGAGCGCGGAGGCGGTCGTCGCGGGCGTGACCGTCGTGATCGCGCCCCCGACCATCGCCGAGAGCTCCGGCATGTCGGCCGCGTGCTCCTGCAATGCGTTCCATCCGAGTCCGTCGAGCACGAACAGCACCACGGCGTCGGCTTGTCGCGCCGGCTCGGGGAGCCAGGCCGCGTCGTTGACCCCCATCAGGGCCGGGACCAGTCCCGCGACCGAGGCGCCGTCGAGCGCGGGGCGCACCGCACCGGCGAGCGGTCCGGCGAGAGGAGAGGTCATCGGCCGCAGCGTAGACGGGGCCGGAGCGTCGCCCGATCGGCCGTCTGCGCGACGATGGTGTCATGAGGATGTCGACGCGCGGCGACTACGCCGCCCGGGCGCTGCTGTCGCTGGCGCTCCACGCCACGGACCGACCGACATCGGTGAAGGAGATCGCGGAGCGAACGCACCTGCCGCAGCCGTACCTCGAACAGATCCTGCTGTCGGTCAAAGGGGCGGGACTCGTCCGCTCCAAGCGTGGGGTCGGCGGCGGTTACGTCCTGGCCCGGCAACCGGGCGAGATCACGCTCGCCGACATCGTCTCCGCCGTCGAAGGTCCGCAGATCGTGCTCGCCGAGCACCCGGACCACTGCGAGGGCCACTGCATCCTGCAGGAGGTCTGGGTGGGGGTCGACGACGAATCGCGCCGCATCCTGGAACGGGTGACGCTCGCCGAGCTCGTCGCCCGCACCCGCGTCGGTCACCCCGACGCCGCACCCGACCCCGCGCGCTGAGACGTCCCGCGCGTCGGCTACGGCTGCGAATCGGCAAGCCGGTCGAGCACCGCCACGAGCTCGGCCGGCAGTGGCTCCTCGAACCGCATGCGTACGCCGGACACTGGATGGTCGAAGCCGAGCGTGCCCGCGTGCAGGAACGGGCGCGTCAGAGGGATCGACTCGCGCGAGCCCCCGTAGGTGCCGTCGCCGACGACGGGGTGGCCGATGGCCGAGAGGTGCACGCGGATCTGATGGGTCCGGCCCGTCTCGAGCCGGCACTCGAGGCGGCTGCATCGCGGCTGGGTGAACGTCTCGAGCACTTTGTACTCCGTGCGGGCCGGTTTGCCCGCGTCGCGCACGGCCATACGCGTACGGCGCGCGCCCGAGCGACCGATGGGCGCGTCGATCATGCCGCGCGGCGAGGCGAGCTCACCCCACACGAGCGCCGCGTACACGCGCTCCACGGTGCGCGCCGAGAGCTGCTCGACCAGGCGGTCGAACGCGCGGGGTGAACGGGCGATCATGACGAGGCCGCTCGTGTCGCGGTCGAGGCGGTGGACGATCCCGGGCCGCATGGGGTCGCCGATGTCCTCGATCTCGGGATAACGGGCGAGCAGGCCGTTCACGAGGGTGCCGGAGGCGTTGCCCGCGCCGGGGTGCATCACCAGACCCGCGGGCTTGGCGACCACGACGACGTCGTCGTCCGCGAACCGCACGTCGACGGGCACCTCCGCGTCGGGCGCGGGCCGCACTTCGGATTCGAGCGGCGGTTCGGCGAGCACCTCGAGCACGTTTCCTTCGTGCAGGCGATGGCTCTTCGCGACCGGCTGCCCGTCGACGAGCACCGCCCCGTCGTCGACGAGCTGCTGCACCGCGGCGCGCGGCCACCCGGTGAGGAACGAGAGCGCGCGGTCGACGCGATCACCCTCGAGCGCGGCGGGAATCGGGATCGGCCCGTCGATCATCGGTCCGGCGCGATCATCGGCCCGGCGCGATCATCGGCCCGGCGCGATCGACGGCGCGAAGAGCGTCCGCACGATCAGCACGACAGCTCCGACGGTGATGCACGAGTCGGCGACGTTGAAGACCGGGTACCAGCCGACGGCGATGAAGTCGACGACGTGACCGCGCAGGAATCCGGGCGATCGGGCGAAGCGGTCGGCGAGGTTCCCGAGCGCGCCACCCAGCACGAGGACGAGTCCGATGAGCGTCCAACGGTCGGTGGCCTGACGCACTGCACGCGCCACGAACACGGCGATCCCGATCGCGAGGACTGCGAGTACCTGCGTGTAACCCTGGAACCGGCTGAACGCGCTGCCACCGTTGCGCGAGAGGTCGAAGAGCAAGAAGTCGCCGATGACGTGCTTGGGACCGTCGGCGAGGGCCGACACCGCCCAGGCCTTCGTCAGCTGGTCGACCGCCACGATGCCCGCGAGCGCGGCGACAACCCACGCGGTGCGGACCCCGGAAGCAGTGTTGCCTCGCGTCTCAGCGACGCCGTTCGCCACGGGCCTTGCACTTCACGCACTGCTCGGCCCAGGGGATGACCTCGAGCCGCGCGACCGGGATGCGGTCGAGACAGGTCACGCAGACGCCGTACATGCCCGTGGGGATGCGCTCGAGCGCGCGGTCGATGTCGTCGACGGTCTGGCGCGCGGTGGCCGACAACGACAGGTCGCGTTCGCGTTCGACGCTCACCGTGTCGCCTTCGCCCGACTCCTCGTCGAACTGCGTGTCGCCCTGCTCACGATCGGACGCGAGCTGCTCGGCCGAGGCCTCGAGCTCCTCGGCCTGGCGGGCGTGACTCGCCCGCGCCTCTTCGAGGAGCTCGCGCAGCTTGTCGAGCGTGCTCGCCGCGAGCGGCGGCGGGAGCTTCTTGGGCGGCGGCTCCTTCTTGACCGGCGGCGGCTTGGGGGCCGCCTTCGCCGCGGCGGGAGTGGGCGTGGGCTTGTTCGCGACCTTCATGGGGGCCTTAGTCGGCGCGGCGGGCGCTTTCTTGACCACAGCCTTGGTTGCGGCAACCTTCTTGGTCGGCGCCGGCTTCCTGGCGACGGCCTTCTTGGTCGGCACGGTCGCCGGTCTCTTCGCGGCGGGCTTCTTCGCGACCTGCTTCTTCGCGACCCGTTTCGAGATGGGCTGCTTCGGCGCCGGCTTCTTCGCGACCTGCTTCTTCGCGGCGACGACCTTCTTGGTCGCCGTCTTCGTCGTGCCCGTCGCCGAGGTGCGCGCAGCCGACGGCTTCTTCTTCACGATCTTCTTCGCCGTGACGGTCTTCGCGGACGCGGGCTTCGCCGTCTTGCGGGTGACCTTGGAAGCTGGGGCCATGCTGACCTACTCGGGTTCGTGCGGAGGTGGAACGATGCGTTCGGACGAGCTGTGCAGACGAGCTGTGCAGACCCGGTGTCGAACGAGCCGGCGGGGTCGAGGCCCGATCGTGCGGGCATCGGCTCCGGAAGGCGCCGGATTGTAGCGGTCGCCGGGGTCGGCTCCGGTCACCCTGGGGGCGGCCCGATCCAGGGGGCCAGTCGCTGCTGCACCTCGCCCACCTCGAGGCCGGAGATCCGCAATCGCTTGAGGCGGGAGCGCTCACCCGCCACGACGACCACGCTGTGGGCCGGGATACCGAGCGCCGCCGCGACTGCGATGCGCGCCGCGTCGGTGGCCCGACCGTCGACCGGAGGAGCGGCGACGCGCACCTTCAGGGCATCGCCGTGGCGACCCACGATCTCGGTCCGCCCGCTCCGCGGCAACACATGTATGTGCACCACGACGACACCGTCTCCGCGCTCGACGATGGCGCTCACCGCAGTGGGCTCAGTACACCCAGACCGTCAGCCCGATGGGCATGATGTTGTTGGCCCAGATCCAGTTCATCGCGTCGTTCGACACGCGCGTGCAGCCATGTGACGCCGGATAGGGCGGTACCGACGTGTACCCGTGCACCGCGATGCCCGACCATGTGAAGTACTTCGGACGCCACAACGTGCCGAGCGGCCCGTGGTCGGGACCGTCGACCTGGCGGATCACCGAGAAGATGCCTTCGGGTGTGTGCGCGGAGTAGCCGACCCCGTCGAGGACGTAGGGGTGATCGGAACCGGTCGACGCGTTGAAGATGTAGTTGACGCGGCCGTTCTGCACCACGAACAGCACCTGGCGCGCCTTGTCGATCTCGATCATCGAACCGGAGGTCGAGCGGGGCGCGGGGCGGCCGGCGCTGCGGAACTTGTTCTGGGTGAAGGCGTCGATCGCGCCGGTACGCGGCAGGCCGTTCACCTTCTGGAAGGCGTACACCGCCTGCTGCATGTTGTCGTCGAACACGCCGTTCGCGCCCGGAAGCCAGTAGCCCATCGACATGAGCCGGTTCTGCGCATCGGTCACCGCTTGGCCGCTCGCGCCGAAGCTCATCTGGCCGATGTCGGCGATGTTGGGGAGCGCCAGCATCCGATATCCGTTGCCGTCGGGCATCCCGACGACCTGGGCGACGTGGCGATCCGCGGGAACCTGGCCCGTCGCACTGCCCTGGAAGTGCGCGTCGCCGAACGTGAAGACGCCGCCGTCGGCCGCGCCGAGCCAGTAACCGCGACCGGATCCGTCGCGCGCCATACCGACGACCGGTGCGTTCAGTCGCATCGCGCCGGTCGAGCCGTAGAAGTGCGCGTCACCGAAGGTGAAGATCCCGCCGTCTCGCGCCACCAGCCAGTAGCCCTTGCCGCTCGGGGTGGAAGCCATCCCGAGGACCGGCGCGTTCAGTCGCATCGCGCCGGTCGAGCCGTGGAAGCGCGCGGAGCCGAACGAGAACACTCCACCGTCGGCCGCGTAGAGCCAATATCCCTTGCCCTGCGGTCCGGGAACGAGCGACTTGATGGGCGCGTTCAGCGGCGTGCCGAACATCTGGCCGTACGACTTGGCATCGCCGAACGGGAACACCGAGCCGTCGCCGGTGACGATCCAGTAGCCACCGCCACTCGGCGTCGCGGTCATTCCGACGACCGGCTGCCCGAGCGGCCAACCGGCCAGCGAGCCGAAGAACGGTGCGTTGAACGAGAAGATGCCGCCGTCCGCGGCAACCATCCAGTAGCCCTTGCCGTCGGCCGTCGTCGCCATCGCGACCACTGGGCGGACGAGCGCCATGCCGGCGGTCGAGCCGCGCCAGGTCGCGCTGCCGAACGCGTACACCTCGCTGTCGTGCGCGTTCGCGGCGGCGGCGGGACCGGCCGAGCCGACGACGGAGGCGATCGCGCCGACCCCTCCCGACGCAATCACCAAGACGCCGCAGAGCAGCGCGCGAAACATGGATGAGTGCCGACGCATTCGGCGGAGGCTAGTCCGCCGACAACCCGATCTCCGACCAGGTCGCCGGTAACCTTCGAGGCATGTTCCGCCCCGTTGATCCGTCGCTCGACCTGGTCGCGCTCGAAGAGGCGATGCTGGCGCGTTGGCGGGACGAGGACGTCTTCGGCGAGTCGCTCCGACGCCGGGCGGGCGCTCCGGAATGGGTCTTCTACGAGGGACCGCCGACCGCGAACGGCAGACCCGGTATCCACCACGTCTGGGCCCGGCTCTTCAAGGACCTCTACCCGCGCTTCCACACCATGCGGGGCAAACACGTCGACCGCAAAGGCGGGTGGGACTGTCATGGTCTCCCCGTCGAGGTCGAAGTCGAAAAGGAGCTCGGGTTCTCGGCCAAGTTCCAGATCGAGGACTACGGCATCGAGCGCTTCAACGCCAAGTGTCGGGCCTCGGTGCAGCGCTACGTCGAGGACTGGCAGTCACTGACCTCTCGCATCGGGATGTGGCTCGACACCGCCGGCGCGTACTGGACCCTCTCGAACGAGTACATCGAGAGCGTCTGGTGGCTCTTCCGCAAGATCTGGGACTCGGGCGCGATCTACGAGGGCTACAAGGTCGTCCCGTACTGCGGCCGCTGCGGCACCGCCCTGTCGAGCCACGAGCTCGGCCAGCCCGGCGCGTACCGCGACATCACCGAGCCGTCGGTCTACGTGCGCTTTCCGCTCGTCGGCCGCGACTACGACCTGTTGGTCTGGACCACGACGCCCTGGACGCTGCCGTCGAACGTCGGCGCCGCGGTCGGTCCCGCCATCGACTACGTGCGGGTTCGGCCCCCGCAGGGTGGCCGCGATGTCGTCATGGCCTCGGCGCTCGTCACCGCCGTCCTCGGACCCGACGCCGATGTCGTCGACGACGTTCCCGTCGCGTCGCTCGTCGGTGCGCGCTACGAGCCGCCGTTCACGATGCTCGCGGTCGAGGGGGAACGCGCCTACACCGTGGTCGCCGACGACTTCGTCACCATCGACGACGGGTCGGGAATCGTGCACCTCGCGCCCGCCTTCGGCGAGATCGACCGCGAGATCGCCGAGCGCGAAGGGCTACCGATCGTGAACCCGGTCAACGACGCGGCGCGCTTCGAGCCGATCGTCGGTGAGCGCTACGCGGGCCGGTTCGTGAAGGACACCGATCCCGAGCTCGTCGACGACCTCGCCGCTCGCGGGAAGCTCGTGGCGGTCGTCGACTACACGCACTCGTATCCGCACTGCTGGCGCTGCGACACACCGCTCATCTACTGGGCGAAACCCACGTGGTTCGCGCGTACCTCCGCGTACAAGGACGAGATGCTCGCCGAGAACGAGACGATCAACTGGTACCCAGAGCACATCAAGCACGGCCGCTTCGGCGACTGGCTCGAGAACAACGTCGACTGGGCGCTCTCGCGCGATCGCTACTGGGGCACACCCATCCCCGTGTGGCGCTGTCACGACTGCGGCCACGACACGTGCATCGGTTCGGTCGCCGAGCTCGAGAAGCTGTCGCGCCGCGACCTCTCCGGTATGGATCTGCACCGGCCGTACGTCGACGACGTGACGATCTCGTGCCCGGAGTGCTCGACCGGCACCGCGTATCGCATCGAACCGGTGCTCGATGCGTGGTTCGACTCGGGGTCGATGCCGGCCGCGCAGTGGCATTCTCCGTTCGAGCACGAGGACCAGTTCGCCACGCACTTCCCCGCCGACTTCATCTGCGAGGCGATCGACCAGACGCGGGGTTGGTTCTACTCACTCCTCGCGGTGAACACGCTCGCCTTCTGCACCACCCCCTATCGCAATGTCGTCTGCCTGGCGCACATCGTCGACCAGAACGGCGTCAAGATGTCGAAGTCCCGCGGCAACATCATCGACCCCGTGCCGATCCTGGCCGAACGCGGTGCCGACGCGCTGCGCTGGTACATGCTCTCGTCGGGGTCGCCGTGGACACCGAAGCGCGTCTCCGTCGAAGGCATCGACGAAGCCACCCGTCAGTTCCTGCTCACGTTGTGGAACACCTACAAGTTCTTCGTCGAATACGCGAACATCGACGGCTGGGTCCCGGACGACGACGCCCCGCCGGTGCACGTCCTCGACCGTTGGATCACGTCCCGGGTCAACCGCACGATTCGCACGACCACCGACGCGCTCGAGGAGTTCGACGCCCTCGCGGCGACGCAAGCGTTGAGCGAGCTCGTCGACGACCTCTCGAACTGGTACGTGCGGCGCTCCCGACCCCGCTTTTGGAAGTCGTCGGATCCGGTCGCACACGCGACACTGCACCGGGCACTGCTGACGGTGTCGCAGCTGCTCGCGCCGTTCACCCCGTTCGTCGCCGACGAGCTGTTCCGCAACCTCGCCGGCACCGACGAATCGGTGCACCTCGCCGACTGGCCCGAACATGACGAGGCCGCGAGCGACGACGCCCTCGAACGGGAGATGACGCTCGCGCGCACACTCGTGTCACTCGGGCGCGCCGCGCGCGCCGATGCGAAGCTCGGAGTTCGGCAACCGTTGCCGCGCGCCATCGCGCTGCTCGCGGCGGGCGAGGTCCTGCGAGACGATGTCGCGCGGGAGATCAAGGACGAGCTCAACGTGAAGGAGCTCGAGGTCGTCGACTCGCTCGAAGGTCTGCTCTCCTACCGCGTCGTCCCGAACTTCCGCACGCTCGGTCCACGGCTCGGGAAGCTCGTCCCGCGCGTGAAGGAGGTGCTCGAGAACGTCGACGGTGGAGAGGTGAGGCGCGCATTCGACGAGGAAGGATCGTTCCGGGTCGACGTTGACGGCGACGAAGTGAAGCTCGAGCCGGGCGACGTCGAGATCCGCGCCGTGCAACACGTCGACCTCACCCTCGCCCAGGACGGCCCGCACGCGGTCGCGCTCGACCTCACACTCGACGACGACCTCCGGGCCGAAGGCATCGCCCGCGAGATCATCCGGGTCGTCAACGACCGCCGGAAGGCGAACGGCTTCGCGCTCACCGACCGCGTTGCGGTGGAGCTGTTCTCGACGGACCGCATCGTCGAGGCCGCGACCCGCCATGCGGGGGCGATCAAGCCCGAGGTCCTCGCCACCAGCTTCGAGCCGCACGAAGAGCTGCTCGAGAGCCCGCCCGACGCGACGATCGACGGCGAACCGGTCTGGTTGGACGTGCGCCGGTCCTGAGCCGTCACTCGGACTCACCCCGGTGTCGCCGCCCAACCTGCTGCGGAGGCGTTGACGTGGGGTCGGGCTACCGGCGGCGGCGGAACACGTCGCGGAAGGTTCCCCGATCGGCGTCCTGATCGAAGAAGGTGTTCTCGCCGGTCGGGTCGTCGCCCTCTTCGCGCGGACCGAGCGGCTTCTCGTCGTGCACCGCGTCGCGCAGCGTCGCGAAGAACGCATCGTCGTCGAGCACGTCGGCGTCGACGCCTTCGCTGCTCGCGAGGTCGATGGGGGCCGCGGCTCCGGCGCCTCCCGCGCGGCCGGCCGGCGCGTTCGGAGCATTCGGAGAGCTCGGCGTCGCCGCCTCCGGCGCGGGCGTATCAGCCTTCGCTGTGTCGCCCGGCTTGTCGTGGGTCTGCTCCCAAAGGGTGCGCACGTCGACTTCGCTCGTCGCGCCGAAGGGCTCGCCGGGAAGCGGGTTGTTCGACATCTCGCCCGCGCCGTTCGACGACTCCGACCCGTGCTCGGCGGACGCCTCGGCCTCGACCTCGGGCTCGGGCGCGTCCGGTTCCGTGGCCGTGGCCGTGGCGTTGGGCGCGTCGTCGGGCGCGGCGTTCGCCCGGTCCGACGGAGGTGGGTTCGGCCCCGGCGGGTTCGTGGTCGGCGCCGGTGGCGTCACCGCGTCGGGAATCTGCACGTCGCTCGGTTCGGGCTTGGTGCCCGGCGCGGTCGTGGCGCGCGTGCGCAGCGACGACAGATCGGTCTCGAGCGAGCGCACCATGCGCTCGCGGTACTCGGCCTCGAAGCGGGTGAGCGCTTCGACGTCGGCGAGCAGCGTGTCGCGGCGCCCGGCCAGCTCGAGGATCTCTTGTTCGAGCCGGCGGCGCTCGGTCTCGCCCCGGCGGCGCGCTTCGGCCTCGGACTCGGCCACGAGCCGGCGCGACGACATCTCGGCCTCGTCGAGCATCTGGCGCGACTTCGCGGTGGCTTCGGCCACCGCTTCGTCGGCCGCCCGCTGCGCCAAGAGCAACGTGCGGTGGAGGATGTCCTCGGTCTCGCGGTTCCCGACCGCCTCGCTCTGCGCGGAGGTCAGCCGGTCCTGCAGCTGCGTCACGCGCTGGTTGGAGGCCTCGATCGCCGCCGCGGCCCGCTCGAGCAGGTCATTGACCTCGTCCCGGCTGTAGCCACGGATCTCGGAATGAATCTCGATGTCGCGGAGCTCTCGCGGTGTGATCTCCATATACACCCAATCGTAACGCCGGACTGTCGGATACGGGGATACTTACCCAAGTATTCGACCGGGACATTTCAATACCGCCGAGATGATGATCTGAAGCCCGATGAACACGACGATGAAAGAAAGATCGAACATCCCGGCGGGCGGAATGATGCGCCGGACCGGAGCCAGCACCGGCTCGGTCAGCTGCATGAGCACGCGCAGAATGCTCGCCAGCCCCGTCCCGGGACGCACCGGAAACCACGACAGAATCGCCCGGGCGACCAATACGAGCAGATAGACGTTGAGCGCCGCACAGAGAACTTCTTTCACGGCCGAGCGGTGCGATACAGGCCCCGGGCCTGAAGGCGCTCCTTCTCCTCTTCCGAGACTTCGACGTTCGAAGGTGTGAGCAGGAACACCTGATCCGCCGCCTTCGCCATGGTGCCGTTCAACGCGTAGGCGAGTCCGCTCGCGAAATCGATGAGCCGCCGTTGCAGCTCGCGGTCGACGCCCTGGAGGTTCAAGATGACGGGCTGGCCGTTCTTCAGCCGGTCGCCGACCTCTTGCGCGTCGTTGAAGCCCTTCGGGTCCATGACATGCACGCGGGTTGCAGGCATCGGGATCGGTTTCACCGCGGAGGCGCGGGGCGCGGCGGCCGGCGGCGGGACGGCTTCTTCGCGATCACGCTCGCGCCGGCTGCGGATCACCGTGAGCGGACTCGGCTCCGCCGCCGGCGGCGCGGTCGCTGTCGCGGCCCCCGACACGCGAGCGGGTTGGCGTGCCGGTGCGCTGATCGGCTCGCCGTACTCGTCCGCGTAGTACTCGTCGTCCTCGCCGTAGTACTCGTCGTCGTCGACGAGGCCCAGCCAGACCATCGTCTTGTGAAAGACCGACATGCGGCGTCCCTTCTCGT
>JAODBI010000011.1 GCA_025463875.1 Actinomycetes bacterium | reverse complement strand
GGTCAGCCCGGCGGTCCGATCTCGTCGCCGATCATCGCCGACTTCAACGGCGACGGTCAGAACGACGTCGGCGCCGGCAACAACTACGGCTTCTTCATCCTGAACGGCAGGAACGGCGCGATCATGCAGCTGGTCGACAAGCTGCAGTCGCACGAGGCCGCCGGCGCGGTCGGCGACTTCGGTCCGGGCGTCGGTTGGAAGCTCATCGTCCCGGGTTTCAACACTCCCGCCGTGACGAGCCGGTTGCAGGCGTTCAGCATGCCCGCGCCCAAGACGACTGTGCCGTGGGGGATGTTCCGGCGCGACGCGTTGCATCACGCGGGACCGGTCGCACTGCACCTACTCCCGGCCGGTCGCTGCCGCGGAAGCCAGAACCCGCCGTCACACCCGGTTGCCGCGTCGTCGCGGGGATACTGGATCGTGGGTGCGGACGGCGGTGTGTATGCGCTCAACGGCGCGCCGTTCTACGGCAGCGCGGTCGGGAAGATCCGCGGGACCGCGGTCGCGATCGCGGCGACGCATTCCGGCAAGGGCTATTACATCCTCGACAACAGCGGAGACATCTTCCCCTTCGGTGACGCCAAGTCGTTCGGATCGATGGCGGGCGTCCATCTCAACGGACCGATCCTCGCGCTCGCGCCGACTCCGTCCGGTCTGGGCTACTGGCTACTCGGACGCGACGGTGGAGTGTTCAGCTTCGGCGACGCGCGCTTCTGGGGCTCGATGGGCGGTACCCGTCTGAACGCACCGGTCATCTCGATGGCCGCGACGCGCACCGGTCACGGCTACTGGCTGTTGGCCTCCGACGGCGGTGTGTTCAGCTTCGGCGACGCGCGTTTCCACGGGTCCACGGGCAACTTCCGTCTGAACTCGCCCGTCATCTCGATGGCCACCGCGGCATCGGGTAGTGGCTACTGGCTCGTCGCCGGCGACGGTGGCATCTTCAGCTTCGGTGTGCCGTTCTACGGCAGCGTTCCGGGCATCGGTCTGTGCCAGGCGCCGGCGGGTATGCAGATCCGACCGACCCGCACGGGCAGTGGGTACTTCGTGCTCGCGGTCAACGGTCAGATCTTCCCGTTCGGTGACGCGCAGGTCGGCGCATCGGGCCCGAGCCTCGGTGGATTCAGGTTCGCGGTCGACCTCGCCGTCCGACCCTGAGGCGCTGGTCAAGCTACATTCGGCGGCGTGGCCGACGAGCAGCCGACGTCTTCGTCTGACCTGGGCTCGCCTGACGTGAGCCCGCCTGACCTCGAACGGGTGATCACGACGCTGCGTCAGCGCGTCGAACGACGGCGCCGCGACGGCGGGTATCCGCCCGGCCTCGAAGCCGATCTCGACGGGCATTTCACGCGGGTCACCGGCGATCGACCGGCCACCCCGTCGTTCCTGCTGGCCGAGCTCGAGCAGGCGGTGGAGGAGCTCGACAACTTCGAATACCGGCGCGACAGCATCAGTACGCAGAGCCGGTTGCCCGGCGGCTCGCGCCTGCACCGTGCGATCGCGAAAGGCGTCGGCCGCCAGATCCAGGGCGTGTTGGAACAGACGCAGGATCAGTCGCACCGCGTCGCGCACACGATCTCGCTGATGTCGCGCGCAACCAACATGCTCGCCGACGCGTACGACACGCGGGTGATCCAGCAGCTCGACGACCTGCAGCTCCAACTCGCGCAGGAACAACGTCAGCTCCAACAACTCGTGATCCGCTTGTCCGAAGTCGCGGCGCGGGTTCCCGGCGCCGGCATCGACGCCTGGTACGAGGCCGAGGCGTTCAACGCGCACTTCCGCGGCGACGCGCACGCCATCGCGGGCCGCTACCGCGATCTTGCGACGCGATTCGCGGGCTGTGGCCCCGTGCTCGACATCGGGTTCGGACGCGGCGAGTTCCTCGACCTGCTGCGCGAGATCGACGTCGACGCATTCGGCATCGAAGCCGAACCAAGTCTCGTCGAATGGGCGCGATCCCGAGGGCTGAAGGCCGACGTCGGTCGGGCGGTCGAGTATCTCGGTGAACTCGACGACGACGCCCTCGGCGGTCTGGTGATGATCCAGGTGATCGAGCACCTCTCCCCCCAACACGTGATCGATGTCGTGCGGCTCGCGGCGGCGAAGGTGCGACCGGGTGGCCGCGTCGTCGTCGAGACCGTGAACCCGATGTCGCTGTACACGTACGCGCACGCGTTCTGGGTCGATCCCGACCACGTCCGGCCGGTGCACCCGAACTACCTCGGATTCCTGTTCGCGGAGGCCGGATTCGCTTCGGTCGAGCGCGTGGATCGCTCGCCGGTGCCGGCCGACGAGAGCCTCGAACTGCTCCCGGGCGACGACGAGCTCTCGAAGCGCCTGAACGCGAACTTCGACCGGATCAACGGGCTGTTGTTCGGACCGCAGGACTACGCCATCGTCGCCACGCGGTGAGGCAGACGTCGTGGGTGTGATCCATGTGAGCGCGCGCCGATGACCGAGCCGACCGGCATCGGTATCCATCAGGTGCTCGTCGCGGCGTCGCCCGGCGACGCGATCACGAACCTCGCGCTCGGCACGCGCGACCTTCTGCGCCGCGTCGGGCCGTCCGAGATCTACGCCCGGCACATCGATCCCGCGCTCGTCGGCGACGTGCTGCCGCTCACGAGCTACCGCCCGAGTCACTCGCACAACCTGTTGCTGTTTCACGCGTCGATCGGGCAGGCGGAGGTGCACGAGTTCCTGATGTCGCGCTCCGAGCCGCTCGTGCTCGTCTACCACAACGTCACCCCGGGTGAATACTTCGCGCCGTACGACCTCGTGTTCGCCGATCTGCTCGAGCTCGGCCGCCGCGAGGTCGCGAGCCTGCGCCCGAGGATCGTGCGGGCGATCGCCGATTCCCACTACAACGCGCGCGAGCTCGAGGCGATGGGCTACCGCGACGTGTGCGTGGTTCCGCCGGTCCTCGATGTGTGGCGGCTGTCCAAGGTCGAACCCCGGGCATCGACGATGCACCACCTCTCGACGTTCGAGGGGCCCATCCTGTTGTCGGTCGGTCAGCTCATGCCGCACAAGCGGCCCGATTTCCTCGTGCAGGTGATGCACATCGCGGAGACGCACCTCGGGATATACGAGTTCCTCTTCCTGGTCGGGCACCAGCGGCTGAGCCGCTACAACCGCGCGATCCGGGAGCAGATCCAAGAGCTCAACCTGGCCGGTGTGCACGTGGTGGGAGCCGTCGACGAACCGGATCTCGCCGCGATGTTCCGTTCGGCCGACGTGGTGGTGACCGCGAGCGAGCACGAAGGGTTCTGCATCCCGCTCGTCGAGGCGATGACGTTCGGGAAGCCGATCGTCGCGCGCGCGTGTGCCGCGATCCCCGAGACGGTCGGGGACGCGGGTCTGCTCATACCTCCGGAACAGGGACCGGAGCTCTTCGCGGAGGCGGTGGCGGAGACGCTCGCCAACGCGTCACTGCGGGCTGAGCTCGTCGCGGGCGGCCGGCGCCGGCTCGCCGAGCTCGAGGGCAGCGCGCCCGAGATCGCCATGGTCGAAGCGCTGCTCGAGGTCGTCTGATGCGTCTGCTCTACGTGGTGCAACGGTACGGCGAGTCGATCGCGGGTGGCGCGGAGCAGCACTGCCGGGAGATGGCCGAGCGGATGGCGGCCCGTGGCCATCACGTCGAGGTCGCGACCACGTGCGCGCAGTCGTACGTCGACTGGGCCGACACGTACGAACCGGGCCGCTCGACCGTGAACGGTGTGGTGGTACGCCGCTTCCGGGTCGCGGCGCCGCGCGACAACCCGCGCTTCAACGAGCTCAACCGGCGCATGGTGTGCGGACGCGGGACGCGTCCGCTCTTCGCGCAGCGCGAATGGATGCGCGAGCAGGGTCCGTGGACACCTGATCTCGTCTCCTGGCTCGAACGCAACGCCCACCGGTACGACACCGTCATCTGTTTCACGTACCTCTACTGGACGACGTGGGCCGCCCTGCACGCGCTGCGCGGTCGCGTTCCCCTGGTGTTGCACCCCACCGTGCACGACGAGCCGCCGCTGCGCCTGTCGCTCTTCGACGCCGAGTTCCGCGTGCCCGATGCATTCGCGCTGTCGACCCCCGAGGAGATCGACCTCATCCGCAACCGGTTCCACTTCGATCCTCCGGGTGCGGTCGTCGGCATCGGCGTCGAGGTGGCTGCTGCGGATCCCGACCGCTTCCGCGTCGCGTACGGGTTGGGCAACCGGCCCTACCTGCTCTATGTCGGACGCATCGACGAAGGCAAGGGTGCGCTCGCGCTCGTCGACTTCTTCGTCGCGTACAAGGACCGGCATCCCGACGACGATCTCGTGCTCGCCCTGGTGGGCGACGCGCTGCTCGAGATTCCCGAACGCGACGACATCGTCGTGACCGGGTTCGTCGACTACGAGACCCGCGACGACGCGATCGCCGGCGCACTCGCGCTCGCGCAACCGTCGTTCTTCGAGAGCTTCTCGATGATCCTCACCGAGGCGTTCGCGTTCGGGCGACCGGCGATCGTGCAGGGTCGCTGCGAAGTGCTCACCGGGCACGCGCACCGCAGCAACGCTGCGATCCCGTACGACAGCTTCGCCGAGTTCGAGTGCGCGCTGGAGCTCCTGCGCGCCGACCCCGCGCTCGCGGACGCCATGGGCGCGGCCGGGCGCGCCTACGTCGAGCGCGACTACACCTGGGATGCGGTGCTGACGCGCTACGAGACCCTGCTCGCGGAGACGGCGGCCCGGGTCGGCCCCGCGATCCGGGCCGAGCTCGCAGGCTCCGACCCGAACAGCAACCGCGGCGGCTAGAGCGTCTCGCCCCGGAAGCCGATGCCGCGCAGGCGGCCCCGCGTGTCGAGGACGAGTCGCGCGTGCTCGGCGATCTCGTCGTACGGCAGGTCGGGGTGGTCGACGCAGAGCACCACGAGGTCGGCCGCCGCGAGCTCTTGCACGGAACAGTCGACCCGGGGGAGCGGTGGGCCCAGGCGCGCATCGGCGGGGATGTGCGAGTCGTGCGCGCGCACGTCGGCGCCGAGCGCGAGGAGCTGTTCGACGATGGTCATGGCGGGTGACTCGCGCCAGTCGCTCGTACCGGCTTTGTACGCGAGGCCGAGCACCAGGATGCGCGAACCGTTCACCGAGCGCCGCTCGTTGTTCAGCATCGAGATGACGCGGCTGACGACGTATTCGGGCATGCCGCGGTTCACTTCGTTGGCGAGCTCGACGAAGCGGAAACGGTGGCCCAGCTGCCGCTCGACCCGCCACGCGAGGTACGACGGGTCGATCGGTAGGCAGTGGCCACCCGCGCCCGGACCGGGCGTGAACCGCATGAAGCCGTACGGCTTGGTGGCAGCCGCGTCGATCGCGGCCCAGATGTCGACGCCGAGATCGCGGGCGAACATCGCGAGCTCGTTGACGAGCGCGATGTTGACGTGCCGGAACGTGTTCTCGAGCAACTTCACGAGCTCGGCCTCACCGGTCGACGCGACCGGGACGATCTTGTCGACGAGGCAGCCGTAGAAGTCTTCGACGACCGAGAGCGAGTCGGGGCCGATGCCGGCGACGACCTTCGCCGTGTTCACGAACGTGAAGGTCGAGTTGCCGGGATCGATGCGCTCGGGGGAGTAGCCCATGAAGAAGTCGACGTCGGCGCGCAGACCACCCGCTTCGAGGATCGGCCGTAACAGCTCCTCGGTGGTGCCCGGGTACGTCGTCGACTCGAGGATGACGAGCACGCCGGGCGTGAGGTGCCGCGCCAGCTGGTTGCCCGCGGCTTCGATGAACGAGAGGTCGGGGCTGCCCTCGATCAGCGGCGTCTGCACCGTGATCACGGCGATGTCGAAGCCGGCCAGGTCGGCGGCGTCACACGTCGGCACGTAGCCCGCGGCGCGCGCGGTCGCGACCTGGGCGTCGGAGACGTCGCCGACGTACGAGCGGCCGGCCCGGAGCTCGTCGACACGGGCCGGGGTGACGTCGTAGCCGACCACTGGGAACCCGACCTCGGACGCCCGCATGGCCACGGGCAGCCCGACATAGCCCTGACCGACGACGACGACCCTCGCCTGCCGGTCCTCGATACGAGCTTTCAGCCGGCGCAGCTCCGGCGTCATCACGATCTTCCGGTGCTCGTCTCCGTGGCGACCGGGACCTCGTCGCGATCGCGCGAGACGCGCACGACGAGATCGGCGAGGAGGCCGATGGCGAAGACCTGGAACGCGGCGAAGAACGCCAGCAGCGTGTTGGTGGTCACGCGCAGGTCGTACGTGGTGAGGTCGTAGATGAGCTTGCCGGTGCCGTACGCCAACAGGAGAAAGCCGGTCGGGAGGAACAACCGCAGCGGGTTGTACGAAAGCACCATGCGAATGACCTGCACGCCGTAGCGGCGGGTGTCCGTGATCGGGTGGAACTTCGACTGCCCCGCGCGCTTGCCGTACTCGATCGGGATGTACTTCACCGAGTACCCGCCCGACAGGAACGTCATCGTCATGGTGGTGACGCAGGAGAATCCCGTCGGCAGATGACGGAGGTATTGCCGCGCGACATCGGTGCGGAACGCGCGGAAGCCCGAATTCAGGTCGGGGATCTTGGTCTTCGTCAGAAAGCTCGCGAGGCGGCGGATGAACCACTTGGCGGGGACGCGCAAGCTCTTCATCGTGCCTTCTTCGGTCGTGCGCGCACCGACCACCTGGTCGTACCCGTCGAGTTCCTTCACGAGCTGCGGAATGGTGTCGTTCGGATACGTCATGTCGACGTCGGTCCAGACGGTCACGCGGCCCCGCGCCGCGGCGGTACCGGCCTTGCGCGCCGATCCGGAACCGCGGTTCTGCAAGAAGCGGATGACGCGCACGTCGGGAATCGACAGCGCGAGCTCGCCGGAACCATCCGAGGATCCATCGTCGACGATGATGATCTCGTAGCTATAATCCGACGCGTCCATTGCAGCTCTCACGCGATCGACTTCCTCCCGGAGGTGCTCGACCTCGTTGAAAACGGGCAGGATGATCGACACGTCGAGCGTGTTGGGACCGCTCGAGGGGTCCGGTGACGCGTACTGGGTCATGGACAACCAGCCTACGTGATGCCCTTGCCTTGGAGGACTTTTGCGGTCCGGTGAACGCGACTTCACGTGCCCCGACCGCACGTGCCTCGATCTCGCATGATGCTCGATACGGTCCCCGCGTCGCCGGGCTCGAACACCGAAGGGGCTCCGGTCGTCGAGCCGGGTGAGGGACCGCCCGGTTGGCTGCGCGTCGCAGCGTTCGTTCCGGCGGCAGCCGTTCTCGCGTTCGGCTCGGTCGGCCTGCTGCTGGCAATCAACGGCTGGTACCGGCCGGCCGTCGTGTTCCCGCTCGGCGGAGTCGCATGGTTGCTCGTCGTCTGGCTCGCCCGCCCGGCGTTCGCGACGGCCGGGTTCTCGACGGCCGGGCGCGCGACCGTCTCGCGAGAGGCGCGCGTCTGCGCGATCGTCGGTGTCGGCGCGATCATCGCGATCACCGCGTGGAACATGGCCAACGCGTCGGAGCACGTGCTCATCGACCGCGACGGCGGTTCCTATGCGAACACCGCGCGCTGGATCGCACGCGACGGCTCGCTCTCGGTGAAACCGCGTGTCGGTCCGTTCGCGCAGGAACCCACCGTCGGCTTCGACTCGGCGGCGGTGTTCCAGATGCCCGACGGATCGTTGCAGTTCCAATTCGCACACTTGCTGCCCGTCGTGCTCGCCGAGTCGTACGCGATCGCCGGCAACAGTGGGCTCTTCCACACGCCGGAGCTGCTCGGCGGGTTCGCGCTACTTGCGTTCTTCGTGCTCGCGTGGCGACTTCTGCGCCGGCCCCTCTTCGCGTTGTCGGCGATGCTCGCGCTCGCGTTCATCCTCCCGGAGGTCTCGTTCTCGCGCGACTCCTACTCGGAGATCCCGTCGCAGATCCTCCTGTTCACCGCGCTGTGGCTGCTCGTCACACCCCGGGTCCTTCCGCGCTGGCGCGTCGCGCTCGTGGCTGGTCTCTTCCTCGGCGCGCTCGAGGCGGCGCGCATCGATGCGATCGTCTTCCTGATCGGCGTACCGGTCCTGTGCGCGGTCGCCTGGTTGCAAAGCCCGCCCGGCGAGCGTCGGCGTGCAACCCTGGCGTCGATCATCGCGCTGGGCGCGGGGATCGCGCCGGGTCTCGTGCTCGGCCTGGTCGACGTCGTCCGGCACAGCGGGAACTACTACACCGATCTTCGTTCCGACGTCCGCAGGCTGAGTCTCGCGACCCTCGCGTCGGCGGGGGCGTGCATCGTCGGCGTCGCGCTGTGGCGCTTCGTGTTTCCGTACATCCGGCGCCTGCCGTGGAAGGCGCTGTCGACGGCCGCGGCCGTTGCGATCGCGGTCCTGGGTTTCGCGACGTGGGCGTTCCGGCCGCGCTTGCAGATCGTGCGCGGCGACGGTCGTGCGATCGTGGGCCTCCAGAAGACCGAACACGTGGCGGTCGATGCGACCCGTCTGTACTTCGAGCGGTCGATGTCGTGGATGTCGTGGTATCTCGGTCCGCTCACCCTCGCGCTGGCGATCGTCGGTGCCGCTCTGCTCGTGCGCGCACTGCTGCGCGGTCGCATGCTGAGCAGCGTCAGCGCGTTGGCCGTGCTCGTGCCGGGCTCGTTGCTGTACCTCTACAAGGCGCGCGCGGTTCCCGATCACGTCTGGGTCACCCGTCGGTTCCTGGTCAGCGCACTTCCGGCTCTCGTGCTGCTCGGCATGGGTATGGCCGCCTACCTGGCGGGTGTGACCCCGGCGGCGCGTTGGTGGCGTGTTGCGCGCGCGGGTGCGATCGTGGCGGCGATCGTTGCGGTCGCGTTCCCGCTGTACACCGACGTCCGTGTGCGCTCGATGGCCGAGGAAACGGGCTATCTGAAGCTCCTCGACCAGGTCTGCCACGACATCGGCCCGCACGCCGCGGTCGTGGTCGTCGAGTCGTCGCCCACTGACGGGATCGACGACTGGATACCGCAGGCGCTGCGCGGCTGGTGCGGGGCCGAGGTCGGGGTCACGCGCGGGAAGGCGAACGGCGACGCGCTGCGCCGGTTGGCGGGGGAGTGGCGCGCCCAGGGCCGCACGATGTTCGTCGCGTCGTCGTCGTACGGATACGTGCAGCAGACGCTCCCCGACGCAAAGATCTCGCCGACGCGACGCGCAGTCGACCACAGGCTCCTCGAACCGACGCTCACGCACCGTCCCAACGCGTACACGTCGCAGTCACTGGCCATGGTTGTCGCGAGCGTCCCACTCGAGTAGCGCATCATCGAGTCGCGCATCTTCGAGTACCGCAGCGGCGGGTGACCCCCCGCATATGCTGCCCGGGACCGAGACCGTGGAGGCGTCGGGAGCACATGTCGGCTGGGAGTCGTGAGTTCCTCACGACGAGATGGTTCCCCGGGTCGTTCGCCATCTCGGGACCATCACAATGAGCGGCGTGCTCCTCGCCCTCGCCGCGCTCCTCGTGCTGGGAGCGAGCGGCGCCGGGATCGCGCTGAACCTGCCGCGCGCCCGATCGGGTCCGATCGGGTTCGTCTTCGAGTCGATCGCGATCGGCATCGTCGTGCAGGAGGTCGTCGGCCTGGTCGCTCTGCGCACGGGTCATTACTCGCGACCGGCGGTGCTCGTCCTCACGTTGCTGGTGATCGTGGCGTCGGTCGCGTTGTTCATCCGTAGGGGGTCCATCCGCAAGGGCCGCGGAACCGCGCGCGTCCGGGGCGCGGCGCCCGGGGCCAACCACCAGGCGCTCGCGGCCGTCGGTGTGATGGTCGTGCTGGTCGGTATCGCGCTCGCCCTCCGCCAGGGCCCGTCGTACTTCATCTTCGAGACCGGCGACATGGGCGAGTACGTCAACGCGGCGAACATCCTTGCCCGCACCGGCAACCTGTCGGCGAGCTTCCCGCACGGCTTCACGGTCTTCCTGGGCGGAACGAACCTCCTGTTCGGTCAGGCGCACACCGTGGCGGCGGTGCCGGCCCTGGGCATCGGGCTGGTGCTCGGTGCGTCCGCGTACTCGCGTGCCATCGGTCTGCACGTCGTGGCCGCGCTCGGCATTGCGGCGCTCGTGGTCGCGCACCCGGTGACCGTCTGG
The DNA here is from genome assembly GCA_025463875.1 of Actinomycetes bacterium. Lineage (GTDB taxonomy): Bacteria > Actinomycetota > Acidimicrobiia > IMCC26256 > PALSA-610 > PALSA-610. The sequence goes on along the minus strand of JAODBI010000011.1, from coordinate 3,380 downwards.
TTCTCGCTCTTCCCGGTGTCGGAGGCGCTGTACGCGGTCCTGCTCATCGCGGCGCTCTACTTCGTGGTGCAGGCGCGCGCCAACCTCTCGTTTGCCCACGCGGTGCTCGGTGGTCTCGTCGTCGGCCTGATGTTGATCGTCCGCGGCAACGCGATGCTGCTCGCACCGATAGTGGTGCTCGTGCTGTTCGCGTCGGCTGCGATCGACGACGAACGCACGGTCCGCGTCCAGCGCGCCTTCACCGTCGTCGCGCTGCTCGCGTTGTCGGCGGCATACGCGTACGACCTGCACTACCCGCGCACGTACTTCGTCCAGACCCAGCTGCGGGGCATGGTGCCGCACAACGTGTTCAAGATCGCCAACCGGGCGAAGCTCTTCAACGTCTCGATCCCGCTCGTGCTCGCCGTCGCCGCCGGACTGGCCGCAGTGCTCGGCGCGACTGTGCTCATCACGCGCTTCGTGCGGCCGAGAGTCGTCGATCGGCCGGAGACGTTCTGGCGGGTTGCGTACGGCGTGCTGGTCGGCGGCACGTTCGTCGCATTGATCTTCATGCACCACGGTGGTCTCGTCGACGCGACGTTGCGCTGGGGTCCGGTGCTCGTGCTCCTGACACTCGCCGGTCTCGCGGGGGTGCTGGTGCGCCCCGGCAAGTATCTCGACGGCGCGAACGGTTGGCTCCTGCTCCTGGTGACCTGTTCGTACACGCTGTTGTTCGCGGCGCGTGTGAAGATCTCGATGCCGCACGCCTACTACCTCTATTACGACCGTTACCTCTTCAGCGAGGTGCTCCCGGCCGCGCTCGTCTTCGCCGCGATCGGACTGCACCTCCTCGTCGAGGGTTTCGAGCGCGCGAGGACCTACGAGGGCGAGGCGCGCACTCGCACCGCGGCGCGTGTCGCGATCGCCGCCTTGTGCGTGATCGCTGTGGTCGCGTTCGTGCCCAACCTGAAGGAGACGCACCGGATCACGCGCTATCCGTTGTTCGGCGACGCGTACCAGGCCCTCGATCGCCTCGACACGCTGACGCGCACCCAGGGGAACGGTGCGATCGTGTATTCGGCCCCGCCGACTCCGCCCCCGGGCTGGTTCTTCCAAAATACGTACCGTGCGTTCGCGCTGCCGCTGGGTCTCACGTTCGGTCGATCCGTCGTCGGGATGCCGAGCAATCCGTTCGCCAAGGACGTGCAATTCGATCCGGCGAGTGCCCGGGCCCGGCTCGCGGCATCGGGGTTCGACAAGGGCTATCTCGTCGCGTTGCGGCCGCCCGGAGCCGCGCCGGCGGCGAGCTCGACCGGTACGAAGTATCTCGGCACCGTCGACTATGTGAGCCCACTCCTGAAGCGCACCGTGAAGCGCAAGCCCGCCGCCTTCCAGCTGGTGCCGTTTCACTTCGATGTCTACGCCTTGTCGTAGGACGACCGGGTAACTTCGCCCCCGTGGCCCTCCTGACCGCGCTGGTGGTGATCGGTGTCGCGTGTGCGATCGCGGCGTGGTTCGTGATCCGGGAGGCCGGCCGGCTCGCGATGGAGCCGCCGCCCCCGGTCTTCGATCCCGAGGAGGCGTACGAGTGGGTCGTCGAGCACGTCCCCGACGTCGTCGCGGCCACGCTGACCCCCGACGACGTGCGGCGCATCCTCGACTTCCAGTTGGAGTATTTCCGGCGCAAGGGCGTGACCGGGAACGGCTCGTCGGCGAACCCGCCCGGAGACGTCGTGGTGGGGGGCGCGGAGACCGTCGACTACATCCTCGACCGGGCCCGGGTGACCGGCGAGGCGTACCTGCCCGAGCAGGTCCACGCCGTCATCGAGACGCAACTCGCCTATCTCCGGGCGATCGGGGCAATCGGCCCCGCCGCCGGTCCGGCCACCGGTGAAGGGCCGGCCGGACCCCGTCCGCCGTGAGCAACAGAGCAACAGCCTGAGCAGGACCGATGCCCGCGGGCGCGTTTCGGGGATGTGAAACGCGCCGCAAAGGCTTCCAACCGCCGCCGCGGATCTGGTACAAAGTTCGTACCGGAGAAAGGAGGTGGTCCAGCAGATGCACGATAAATCTGGGACTTCGGAGGTGCACGGCCGCTAGGCCGTCGTATTCGACTGGACTACCTTGCGGAATCCAAACCGCTGCACCACCGTCGGAGCTGCTGGGAATGGTCCCACCGGCACATAGGCCCGACGGGTCCGAATCAGTCGATCGAACGGGGGGTGCTTCGGCGCCCCCCGTTCAACGTTCCGGGCCGGCACGTTGCCGGTCCACACGCCTCTGCGCCGGTAGATTCCGGGTCATGGCCCGGCCGGTGCAGTTCGAGCACTACCGCTACCTCGGCGACAAGCGGACCCAGATCTTCTACGACCTCGACCTCTACGGCGCCGATCCCGCCGTCACCGCCGCCGTCGACCGCGTGCTCGGGTCCGAGAAGTTTCTCGCGATCTCGCCGCAGACGATCCCCGAGGCGCGCAACCGCGGCTATCGCCCGCACCGCTCGATCCGGGTTGACGCCGACTCCGAACCGGAGGGCTAGCGCCCCCGGAGCACTAGCGGCCCCAGCACTCCTCGGGCAGCGCTTCGCGGATGCCCTTGCGCTTCGCTTCGAACGCGACGTCGGAGAGCACGGCCTCGTTCGGCCGCGTCGCCGGGTCGGCGGGAAGTCCGTCGTAGGTGACCCACGAAGTGCAGCCGCCGTAGGTGTCGTCCCACGCCACGGTCAGCGGGGTGGCGAGCCGGTGCACCCGCATCACGAGCACCCAGAGCGGGTCGCGCTTCTTCCACGTGAACCGCGACTCTACGTAGTCGCGCGCCCAGATGAGCTTCGAGTCGATCGCGTCGAGGTGTTCGGGCTCGGTGATGGTCGCAACATCGACGATGTCGGCCCAGCCCTGCACCGTGATCGGCTGACCCACCGGCGCCGCGTCGGCGAGGTCGACCCAGTGCGCGTAGGCCGGCTTGAGCAGCTCGGCCTTTTGATGTTCGGCGGTCGGCGAGAGCCAGCACCGGCGCGCGGGAAGGTCGAAGTGGCGGCCGTCCTCGCGGATCCCACCTTTGCGAACGTCGGCGATCTGCTCGCCCTCGAGGAGCGCGTGCACGATCGCGGCCCACTCCTTGAGCGCGGGCGCCGGCACCGAGGAAGGGCCCTGGTTCGTGGTGGAGGCGGTCACGCGAGTCAGGATAACCACCGACATGGAGGAGCTCGTCTCGGATGGATTGCGCCTGGGTGCGCATTTCGCGCGTCCGACGGGCGTGACGCGGGTGCCGGGGTTGCTCGTGTTGCCGGGGTTTCCGCGGGGAGCGGGCGGCGCGGCGGCGGTCGGGAACACCGACCAGACGTTGTGCGACCGGATCGCGCGCGAGTCGGGGTGGGCCGGGCTCACGTTCACGTTTCGCGG
>JAODBI010000358.1 GCA_025463875.1 Actinomycetes bacterium | reverse complement strand
GTCCGGACGCCGGGCACCGACCCGGTGCGGGTCGCGTACCGCGCCGGCACTATTCCGCCCGCCCACCCGGAGCTCCAGACCATCCCGGGATTCGGCTACGTGCTCGCGACCATCGCCGAATAGCAATATCCAACGGGGCGCGGAAGCATGAGGTCATGTTCCGACTCGTCAACGTCAACGGTCGTTCCGCGCTCGAGCAAGACGGCGAGTGGTACGACCTCGCAGGGCTCGCGAACGACCCCGCGCTCGCAGATCCCCTTACCGCGATCGCGCGACATCGCGAACTGCACGCGCTCAACGTGCAGTGCGTGCCGGCGACGAGCGGTGGGAGCATCGACGGCACCGGGCTCGGGCCGCCGGTTCCGCGGCCGATCCAGTCGTTCGGCATCGGGCTCAACTACCGCGACCACGCCGGCGAGTCCGGCATGGCGCTTCCACCCGCGCCTCTCACCTTCACGAAGTTCCCGAGCTGCATCGCGGGACCTCACGCCGAAATCCCACTGTCGGGCGAGATGGTCGACTGGGAGGTGGAGATCGTCGCGGTCATCGGCACCGAGGCGCGCAACGTTGCAGCCGACGAAGCGTGGAGTGTGGTGGCTGGTCTCACGCTCGGTCAGGACGTCTCCGACCGCGCGGTGCAGCTGACGGGTTCGCCACCGCAATTCTCGCTCGGAAAGAGCTTTGCGAACTACGGACCGATCGGCCCGGCGCTCGTCTCCGTCGATACATTCGAAGACCCCGATGACATCGGACTCTGGTGCGATGTCGACGGCGAACGCATGCAGGAGGCTCGCACCGACCAACTGATCTTCTCCATCCCGGTCCTCGTCGCCTACCTCTCGTCGATCTGCACGCTGTATCCCGGAGACATCGTCTTCACCGGTACCCCGTCGGGCGTCGGCATGGCGCGCGGGCGTTACCTCGCGGCGGGTGAAGTCGTCGTGTCGGGCGCGGAGGTCATCGGCGAGCTGCGCAACGTGTGCGTTGCCGGCGCGGGACCGCTCGCGACGTGAGCCGGCGTCACGCGTCATCGGTACGCTTCCCGGCGTGGCGATCACGGGCATGGCAAATCTCGCGGTGAAGGTTGCAGATCTCGACGCCGCGTGCGCGTTCTACGAAGCGGCCGGGGCCGAGGTACGCGACCGGATGCACTGGAACAACGGCGAGCGGGCCGACGTCTTCCTCGGCCCGGTCATGATCACGCTGTTCACGCACGCGATCTACGAGGACGCGGTCGATGTCCCCGCCGAAGGCTTCTTGCATCCCGCTCTGTTCACCGACGATCTCGACGCCCAGCTCGCCGGGCACACGTTGGTCTGGGGTCCGGCCGTCGTCGAAGGCGCGTTCGGCACGCGGCGCATCGCGTTCGTCGAGGCGCCAGGTGGCATCCGACTCGAGTTCATGGAACAGCTGGAGGATCCGGCATGAAGGTCACGCGCTTCCACCACGTGTCGGTGAACAGCAACGACACGCCGCTCGACGCGATGGTCGAGTTCTACCGCGACGTACTCGGCCTGGGGGACGAGCCCCGGCCCGAGATCGTCGGCATCCCCGGGCACTGGCACCTCGTCGGGGACCAACAGCTGCACCTCGTCGGCGCGCCGCCGTCGGGCAACGCGATCGACACGACCGGCCATCACTACTGCGTCGCAGTCGACGACCTTGACACTGCGATCGCGGAGCTCGAAGCGCGCGGCATCGAGTACGTGCGCGCGGTGCAGGGCGAGAACACCGTCCAGATCTGGATCGTCGACCCGGCCGGAAACACCATCGAGCTGCAACAGGAGATCCGCCGCCCGTGACCTTCGCTCCCTACGACCGACCCGTCCGCGCCGCCTTCGTCGGCCTCGGGCGCATCTACGACCTCAACGTGCGGGGATACCGCGACAACCCCGACGTCGAGGTGGTCGCGCTCGTCGACCCGAGCGAGGAGCGACTCGACGAGCGAGGGCGCGAGTGGCCCGACGCGCGCACCTTCACGTCGACGAAGGAGCTCGTCGCCAGTGGGCTCGAGGTCGACGCGGTCGAAGCGCTGTTGCCGATTCCGCTGCACGTCGACGGCGTGATCGAGCTTCTCGGCAACGGTTGGCACGTCAACCTGCAAAAGCCGATGTGCAACGACATCGCCGACGCGCAGCGCATGATCGACGCGGCGCGCGCCAACGATCGCGTCCTGCGCGTCATGGAGAACTACCTGTTCTACGAACCGTTGCGGAAGTTGAAGGCGACGGTCGAGTCGGGCGACATCGGCGCGGTGAGCGGCTACCACATGAAGATGGTGGGGAGCAGCCGCGGTGGTTGGGACGTGCCGATGAGCAGCTATCACTGGCAGTTCCAGCAGATGCAGAACGGTCGCGGGATCCTGGTGTTCGACGACGGCTGGCACAAGCTCGCGACCGCGCTCTGGCTCTTCGGGCCGGTGAAGGAAGTGCGCGCCTGGATCGGCGGCACGGAGGTGGTACCCGGAGTGTCGGTCGACGCGCCCACGACGATCGTGTGGGAGCACGAGAACGGGATCCGCGGCGTGTGGGACATCACGCTCGCACCCGATATGTACCTCCGTTCCGACTACTACACGAACGACGAACGCTGGGAGGTCACCGGTCAGCGCGGGTACGCGCGCGTGAACCGCTGCACCGGGCGCGGCATCCAGCAGCCGAGTCTCGAGGTGTACGCCGACGGCGAGATGCACGCGTTCCACGCGCTCGACGACGATTGGGCGAGCAGCTTCCGGGACTCCGGCCGCCACTGGCTGCGGTGGTTGCAGACCGGCGAGGGCCCGCTCCTGTGGGGCGCCGAGGAAGCCGTGCACGTGCTGCGCTTCGCCCTCGCCGCCTACGCCAGCAGTGAGGCCGGGGGCGCCGGCGTCGACCCCGCCTCACTCCGCGACGCCTGAGGATCGCTCCCGACGGGGATACTGCCGGGATGGACGAGAACACCGGCGCGGAGTCGCCATCGCCGAGTCCGGTCCTGGCCGGGCGCTACGAGCTCGGACCGGTCCTGGGTCGAGGCGGGATGGCGACGGTGCGCGACGCCACCGACCGGCGCCTCGCCCGCCCGGTCGCGGTGAAGATCCTGCGGGCCGACCTCGCCGAGCACCGTCGCGCCCGGGAGCGGTTCGAGACCGAGGCGCACGCGGCGGCCCGTCTCTCGCACGCCAACGTCGTGACGGTCTTCGACAGCGGCGAAGACGACGACATCCCGTTCCTCGTGATGGAGCGGCTCTCGGGCCGAACCTTCGCCGACGAGCTCGCCGAGGGCGCCGTCCCGGTCGGCCGCGTCCGCGACATCGTCAGCGAGATCCTCGCCGCGCTCACGGCCGCGCACGCGGCCGGGATCCTGCACCGCGACATCAAGCCCGGCAACGTGCTGCTCACCGACGAGGGTCACGCCAAGGTCAGCGACTTCGGTATCGCGAAGACGCTCGACGACAGCGATCAGACGCAGACCGCCGAGGTGCTCGCGACACCCGGCTATCTCGCGCCCGAGCGGCTCGCGGGCGAGCCCGCGTCGGAACAGAGCGACCTGTACTCGGTGGGCGTGTTGGCCTACGAGGCGCTCGCCGGACGGCGTCCGTTCTCCGGCGACAACCACCTCGCGCTCATGCGCGCGATCGAGCAGGGACACGCGGCGCCGTTGACTTCTCTGCGACCGGCGCTCCCGCCCGAGGTCGTCGCAGCCGTCGAACGATCGATGCGCGTCGATCCGAACGAGCGCTTCCACTCCGCGGCCGAGATGGCCGCCGCCCTCGAGCCGTCGACCGACCTCGACACCACCGTCGCGATCGGCCCGGGCGCGGGCGCGCGCGTCGCTGCCGGCGAAGCGCCGACCGTCGCAGTCGCTCGGGCGGGACGCGACGGCGAACTCGAGCCGCGGGACGGCAACACCCGGCTTCTCCCCGTCGTAACTGCCGCGCCTGCGCCGGCTACTGCGGCGGCCGCCGCGCTCGGTGGTGGTGCGCGATCGCGGCGCGTCTGGAACCGCGTGCTCCCAATCGGACTGGTGGCCGGTCTCGCCGCGGCCGTCATCGGGGTCGCCGCGAGCCGGGGAGACCCGGCCCGGCCCATCGTGCCGGCAACGTCGATCTCGACTACCCCACCGACCACGACGCTCACCAGCGTGACGAGCACGAACCCGACGACATCGACGACCCTCGCACCGGTAGTGACTCCGGCCGGCAAGAACAACGAGCCAGGCAAAGATCACACCGGCAAGGGCGACAACCGAGACAAGGGAGGCTGACTCCGGGTCGCGCGTCCGACGACTCACAAGTGATGCATCGGTAGGTCGACCGGCGTCAGAGCAAACCTTCCTTGGTTGCGAGCAGCGCGGCCTCGACCCGGTTTCGGACCAGCAGCCGGCGGAAGATCTCCTGTAGGTGCGACTTCACCGTGTTCTCACTGAGGTGGAGCCTCGACGCGATCTCGCGGTTGGAAAAACCCTCCGCGATCAGACGCAGCACGTTGCGCTGACTTTCGCTCAACCGGCCATCCGGCCCGGTCTGTGTGGGTGCGGTGGGCGTCTGGCGTAGCCGGTCGAGAACCCTGGAAGCCACCGCCGGCGAGATCGCGCCCTCGCCCCGCCGGACCGCGCGAACGCTCTCCTTCAGCGAGAACCGTTCGATGTCCTTGATGACATAGCCCTTGGCTCCCGCGGCGATGCACTCGTCGACGAGATCGTCGTCGGAGTATGTCGACACGATGAGAACAGGTGTCTCGGGATGAGATTCGCCGAGAAGGCGGCAGGCTTCCGGCCCGCTGACGCCGGGAAGGCGCGCGTCCATGAGGACGACGTCAGGGTGAGCGTCGTACACGAGCGCGACAATGTCGTCGGCCGACCCGCTCTCGGCGACGACGTCGAAGTCCGATTCGGACTCCAGGATGCTGCGGAGACCTTCCCGCACCATTTCGTGATCGTCGACGATCGCGATGCGGATCATGCGTCGGGTGGCGGAACCGGGACGCGGATACGGATGAGCGTTCCCGCCTCTTCACCGTCGGCGACCTCGAGTGTGCCCCCGAGGTCGATGATCCGCTTGCGCATGGATCGCAACCCGAAGTGCAGGAAGCTGTCCTGGAAGGTGGTCAGGATCGGACCCGGCACGCCCACTCCGTCGTCCTGGATGACGACATCGACGCGGTCGTCTTCGTACCTGATACTGACGAGCACCCGGCGCGCCCGGGCATGCCGTTCCACGTTGTTCAGCGCTTCGCTGATGACCGAGACGAGCACATCCTGATATTCGACCGACGGCGGCAACTGCGCGCCGCTCACGACGAGATGCATCTCGAGCTCGGAACGTCGTTCGACCTCGCGCAACAGCGACTGCACTTCGGACACGAGATCACCTTCGCCGTGCCCGGGTACCGCGAGCCTGAAGATCAGGTGTCGCACCTCGTCCGCCGTCGTGATCGCGAGGCGGCGTATCGCGCGCAGGCGTTCCGCGACGACCGGATCGACGTCGTCCGCCTCGAGCAACGAGTTGATCCCCAGCCCGATCGAGAAGACCTCCTGCTCGATCCGAGCGTGGAGCCCGTCGGCGATACGTTCTCGTTCGCGCGTCAACAACCGGTTTCGCTCCGCTTCGTCGAGGCGTTCGTGAAGCTGTTGCAGGCTGGCGATCATCTCTCGCTGTCGTTCGTAGAGCCGGGCGTTGTCGATGGCGACCGCGACCTGATTCGCGAAGGTCGAAAGCAGGCGCTCGTCGTCGGAGCCGTAGCCGTCGGTCTTGTTGGCGACGCCGATCATGCCGATCAGGTCGTCTCCGACCCGAAGCGGGACTCCGAGAAATTTCTCGACGGGCGGATGCCCCGGTGGCTCGCCCACGCTGTGGGGGTCGTGGCGGACGTCGTTGGAGATGTTCGGCCGATCCTCCTGAATCGTCACTCCCACGACACTGCTCCGCACCGCCATCAGGTGGAACCGTTCGTAGAACGCTTCGTCGACGGGTTCGACGCCGTCGATCGCGGCGACATCCATCACGCGCGGGCCGTCGACGAGCAGTCCGATGAAGCCGAACTCGGAGACGGTGAGCTGAAGGCAGTGGTCGAGAGCCCGCTGTTCGATGTCCGAGATCTCGTGCAGCGCGGCGACCTCCACCGAGATGGAATGGAGCGAGTCGAGCTGGTCCCGGAGGTCGTCGCTGCTCGTCATCGGGCTTCCCCCAAGGGGATCGGAGCCGAATTTCCGGTGGTCGTTTGAGGTTAGGTCACCGATCGTGGGCGCCCGTCCGCGACCCGGCCCACCAGTGCGGACGCTGTTCAGTACGCCGCCTCCACCCGATCGGCGACTGGAAGTTCACCCTTCCGACTGATGACGGGCGGCGGGGGCGACGCAAAACTGGCGGACTCCCGGCTCCGTACGCGAATGCGGGGATTCCGCGATCGCCATACGGCCCGGGCCGCAAAACCTTACGGCGGGCCGCCGTTTCCCGCGCTCGACCTCCGCCGTACCTTCTCGGGATTGTCCATTCGTTGCCCGAAGCACGGATCCGCGCTTCAGACACCAAGGGAGTCGTGACGCAAACCAAAAAGGCGGATCCGTCAACCATCCGGCCGCGATCTCGATCGGGCGCCGGAGAAGATCCGAGCGACTCGTCGGCTCCACGTCGTTCGAGCCGCGTCGACATCGTGCTGGTCGACAACCGCACCGTGATGCGCGAAGGCGTGTGTGCGCTGATCGAAAAGCAGCCCGATCTCGTAGTCGTCGGACAGGCGACGAGCGTCGGTGACGCCGGAAGTCTCGGGGTCAGGCCCCACGTCGTCATCACGGAAGCCGACCTGCCCGACGCGAAGCACGGCGAGGTGATCAAGGGGCTCCGCGCGCATTTTTCGGAGACTCCGATCCTCGTGCTCACGCTGGTCGCGCATCCGAGAAAGGTCCAGGCGGTACTCAGCGCCGGAGCCGACGGCTACCTGCTCAAGACTGCGACGACCAACGACCTTCTCGACGGCATCCGGTCCGTCGCGACCGGCGACTCGTATCTACAGCCATCGCTGGGGATCGATCTCGCCCGCTGGCATCGGCCCCGTGGCACAACGCACGCGCTGTCGCCGATGGAAGAGGAAGTACTGACATGGATCGCGCTCGGCCACACCAATGCCGAGGTCGCCCGCATCTGTCACGTCAGCCTGCGCACGGTCGAAGCGCACCGGGCACACATCCAGCAGAAGCTCGGGCGTCGCACGCGTGCGGAGTTGGTCGAATACGTACGAGAGCTCGGCATCATCGAGTTCGACCCGCCGTGAGAATCGGACACGGACATGCGCACGTACGGGCCTTCCGTAACGCGTGTGCGGCAACGGCGGGAATCAGAGCGGAGAAGCAACACAACACAGACGGTATCGGCGGCCCGGCCGGCCTGGACTGAGATCGAGGCGACGTCGAAGGAACGTACGCAGCGGCGACGTCTGGGGAGACTGTGAAGAGGGGCGCGGAACGACCGCTCGGATCCACCCGGGTGGCGGCGTCGGGCATGACCGCCGTGCTCCTGACGCTCGCCGTCTTCGCGACCTGGTCGAACTTCGCCGCGTCGGGCGCGGCGGCGAGAGTCGCGAGGGCCACCGGGCTTCTCGAGTCGTACGACGGCGCGCGTTTCGATCTGAGCCGGGAGGAGTCACTGGGTCGCGAGTACCTCCTGCGACCCGAGAAGCAGACCCTCACTGCGCACGCGGCGGTCGAGATCGACCTGTCTGCGACGCTCGATCATCTCTCGACGGGCAATAGTGCGCAACGATCCGGACTCGAAGACCTCATCGCGTTGCACAAGCGGTACACCGAAGGGATCCCGAAGGTCTTCGCCGCGGCGGACGCGGCAGATCCGGCACTCGCCGCGCGGTTCGACGCTGCGCTGACGGAACCCGCCCTCGACGCGCTCGAGGTGAGGATCTACGCGGACGCCAACCAGCAAGCGCTGATCACGCGCTCGACGATCAAAGACCTACGCGGTTCGGCACGCGCGTTGCAGATCGCCACGCCCCTGGCATTCGCGGTCGGCATGCTCGTACTCCTCGTGTTCCTGAGGATCTCACGTAACTATCGGCGCACCATCGAAACTCGAGCCACCCGAGACCTTCTCACCGGCCTGCCGAATCGCGAATGCTTCTACGACCGCGGCGCGCGAGCGCTTCGGGCGGAGGAATGGCTCGTGTCGATGACGTCGGTGCTCGTGATCGATCTCGACCGGTTCAAGGAACTCAACGACACGTTGGGCCACCGTCTCGGAGATCAGCTCCTTTGTCAGATCGGCCCTCGCCTCAGCCCGCTCTTGCGACGAACCGTCGCCCGAGGACGGCACCGACATCGACGCGCTCCTCCAGCACGCAGACGTCGCGATGTACGTCGGGAAAGCCGAACACAGCGACGCCGTGGGTTATCACCCGACCCTCGATGTCAACACACCGAC
>JAODBI010000354.1 GCA_025463875.1 Actinomycetes bacterium | reverse complement strand
CGAGGACTCCTCAGAAGTTCAGGTGCCACACCTCGCGGTGCGAGAACCAGGCGTGCTCGATCAACATGATAGCACGGGCCGCCTCGTGGTCGCCGAAGTCGGGGAGCCCACTTCCGCTGTGCACGTTCAACACGACGCCGAGCTCTTCGCACAGATCCCAGAGCGGTTCGTACACCGGATCCCACAACGGCGGAATCTCGGAGTTCGGAGGGACGTTCGGCAGCAGCACGCCGCCGAACACGTGCATGTTGTCCTTGGCCCAGCGCACCTCGCCGAGCGCGTCGTCGACGTCGTTGAGGAAGATCTGCGCGAGCCCGGCGCGCCGACCGGGCGCGGCCGCGCAGAAGTCGGCCATCCAACGGTTGTGTGCCTGCAGACCCGCCCAGCGGCGTTCGTAGTCGGCGGCGTTCGGCTCCAGCGCGGTGAGGTTCCCCTGCGCGAAGAAGGGCGGAACCGTGTTCGGGAAGAGCACCTCGGCCACCACGCCCTGCGACTCGGTCTCCTTCAGCCGGCGCTCGCTGTCCCAGCTGCGGTACGCGGTCGGCGCGAGCAGGTCGGCAAACGGATTCACGTACGCGTCGGCCCAGGCGTCGAACTCGTCGTGCCAGCGCGATGCGAGGTAGGGCCGGTACTCACGCAGCTCCGCGCCCGCGTGACCGTCGACGGAGATGATCGTGTACCTGCTCGCCGGATCCAACGCTCGGTCCTGCACGTGTCGCCTCCCCGGTCGTCCGGGCGAAACGCTACTCCGCGACGCGCCGCGCGGGTCCGGGCGCGGCGGCCAGTTCGCCGGCGACCGCCGCGACTTGGCGCTGCTCGTCGAGCCGGGTCCGCAGCTCGGCGATCGGCAACGCCTTGGCGAACAGCCAGCCCTGGGCGCGCGGGCAGCCGAGCTCGACCAGGAGCCGAGCCTGCTCCGGTGTCTCCACACCTTCGGCGACCACGTCGAGACCGAGGTCTTGGGCGAGGCCGATGACCCGCCGCACGATGGCCGCGTCGCGCGAGTCACGCGTGCACTCGGTGATGAACGTGCGGTCGATCTTCACGCGATCGATGGTCAGCGAGCGCAGCAGTGTCAGCGACGAGTGACCGGTACCGAAGTCGTCGAGCGCGACCTTGATACCGAGCTTCCGGGCGGCCGCGATCTCGCGCGCGGCCGCGGCGACGTCGGGCAACACGGCCGTTTCCGTGATCTCGAGACCGATGAGGTTCGGATCGCAACCGGTGTGTTCGAGCAGCGCCGCAAGCTCGCGCGTCGGCATGCCGCGGGTCAGATGCGTAGCCGACACATTGCACCAGATCCGGAAGTCGTCGGGGACGACACCACTCGCCGCGAGCGCAACTCGCGTCGCCACCGCGTCGGCCACGATCGCGTCGTCGAGGCCGAACACGAGACCGGTCTCCTCGGCGAGCGGGACGAACTTCCCGGCGTCGAGCACTCCCCGTTCGGAATGCTCCCAGCGGGCAAGTGCCTCGGCCCCGACGAACCTGCCGGTCAGGAGGTCGACCTCGGGCTGGTAGTAGGCGACGATGCGCGACTTCGCGATCGCATCCCGCAGCGCATGCTCGTCGTCGAGGCGCGACTCGATCGCGGCCCGCAGCTTCATGTCGAACACTTCGATCCGGTTCCGGCCGCTCTGCTTGGCGCGGTACTGCGCGGCGTCGGCGAACGAAAGCAACGTCTCGGCATCGTCGGTCGCCTCGCGGTTGGTCGCGACACCGATGCTCGCCGACACGTTGATTGAGCGACCGCCGACCGCGAACGGTTCCACGAACGCCTGGGCGACGCGTTCGGCGATGACGAGCGCCTCGCCGTTGCTGCGCAGCTTGTCGAGCAACATGGTGAACTCGTCGCCGCCCAGGCGCGCGAGCACGTCGGTGGTGCGTAACATCCGGTGTACGCGCTCCGCGATCTGGACGAGGAGCATGTCGCCCGTCGCGTGACCGAGCGAGTCGTTGACGACCTTCAGGCGATCGACGTCGAAATACAGCACACCCACGATCGTGCCGTGCTCGCGCGCATCGCCGACCGCCCGTTGCAACAGATCGACGAATGCGGCGCGGTTGGCGAGACCGGTGAGCTCGTCGCGGAGCGCTCGGCGCACGAGCTGGGCGTTGGCATCGCGCAGCTGGGCGTTGGTCTCGTCGTTGTGCTCGCGCAGTTGCAACTCGCTCACCACGACTCCGTGCACCTCGTGGTGCAGCGAGGCCATCACGATGAAATAGATCGGTACCGAGAGCCCGAGGAGCCGAGTGACGCGGTCGCCCGAGAGCGCGAACGCCAGGCTCACGATGAGCAACAGCGGGATCTGGGACGCGTAGAAATACAGACGCCGCGCCGCGGTGCCGACCACCCAGGTTGCCGACGTCGCGCACACGAAGAGCAGGTACACGGCGCGCAGCTCGACGTCGTGCGCCCTCGGGAGTGCGAACAGCGCCGGCGACGCCCACGCCACCGCGACGATCATCATGCAGACGAGGCCGGGCGGGTAGCGGAGCAGCAGCGTGCCGGTGCGCCGCCGACGGAGGTAGTAGCCGGCGCAGACCATGCTGGCGACGTCCGCGAGCGACACGAAGACGACGAACACGACCCGCCGCGATACCGGGACCGAGCCGCCCAGGATGAGGGCGAGCAACGTCGAAGCCGGAATGCCCAGGAGCGAGCTGCGCCAGAGCGCGCGCATCACCTGATCGAGACACGCCGCCCGCGCGGCGTCACTGAGCGGACTACGGCTCACGCGAGCGGTATCGGGCGCCGGAGGGCACCCCTTGATACCGGGTGACAGGTACCCGGGTCCGGAGACCCAACCGCCGGCCCGATCGCGGCTTTCCACCCGGATCGAGTGCCCGAGTCGGGTCCGGAAGTCAGCGATCCCCTCCCGGTTGCACGCTCGCCAGCCGGTCGAACCAGTCCGGCTCGAGGAGGGCGAGGTGGAGCTCGAGCAGGTCGACGGCCCGCAAGGGCGAGCCGGACGCCCGGGCGCTCGGCCTCGGCAACGACCACAGCTCGAGCCCGACCCCGGCGGCGATCGCCGGGAGCGCGAGCGATGCGGGAGTCGAGTCGACGAACGTCACCTCGCAGCTCGAGCACCGCGCCCGGTACGACCACGTCTGGTCGTCGACACAGCTGCGGAGCACGACCCGGTCGGTCCGTACGCGCACGATCCCGCACGCGGGACACGTCACCCGGACCCATCGGAAAGGCATCTCGGACGCAACCGTCGACGCGCCCGCCGGCCGTCCGGTTGCACTGGGCCGCGACTTTCGGGGGCCGTGCGAATGGGCGATCGTCATATGCGTACGTCTCCTGATCGGATAGCTCTGCGCACCTGCGCACGTGGGCGCGCGCGTGCGCCGCGGCGAGCATGCGCCGGCGCCGTGACCTCGGCGTTACCCGGTTGTGATGAGGGGCGGCGACATCGGCGCGACGCCAGGCGCGGAGCCGCGCCGCAAGAGCTCCTTCGGTCGCATCGACTGGGCGACCGCGTCGTCGTAGGAGATCCGACCGGCGGCGATGAGCTCGTTGAGACTGTCCTCGAGCGTCTGCATTCCCTCGGCCTTGCCACTGCGGATGACATTGCGCAACTGATGCGTCCGCCCGTCGCGGATCAGGTTGCGTACCGCATCGTTCGCGAGGAGTAGCTCGAACGCGGCGACGAGACCGCCCCCGACCCGCGGGAGGAGTCGTTGTGACACCACGGCCGCGACCGATGCCGCGAGCTGCACGCGGATCTGTGTCTGACGCTCGGGCGGGAAGACGTCGGAGATGCGGTCCAACGACTGGGACGCGTCGTTCGTGTGCAAGGTTGCGAACACGAGGTGGCCGGTCTCCGCGAGCGTCAGCGCGAACTGGATGGTCTCCGGGTCGCGCATCTCGCCTACGAGGATGACGTCCGGGTCTTCCCGGAGCGCCGACCGCAGAGCCCGGGCGAAGGATTGCGCGTCGACGCCGACCTCGCGCTGGTCGATCGCCGCGACGCGATGCTTGTGCGTGTACTCGATCGGGTCCTCGATCGTGAGAATGTGCACCGGGAGGCGCGTGTTGATGTGCTCGATCATCGACGCGAGCGTGGTCGACTTGCCCGATCCCGTCGGTCCCGTGACGAGCACGAAACCCTGTTTGAAGTCACACGCCCGAGCGAGCATCGGCGGGATGCCGATCTCTTCCGGACTCGGCACCGCGAGCGGGATGGCGCGCACCGACATTGCGAGCTCGCCACTTCGGAAGAAGCAGTTGGCACGGAAGCGGTGCGACTGCGCGTATGCGAAGGAGAGGTCGAGGTCGCGGTCCTCGTGCAGCTGCCCGCGCAGCTGCTCGGACAGCAGCCCTTCGATCATCGTCTGCGTGTCCTCGGCGCGCAGGGCAGGCGCGCCCTTGATCGGCACGAGGCGGCCGTCGACCCGGACTCGGGCCGGTGAACCGGGTGTGATCAGCAGATCGGTACCACCGAGGCGGATCACCTCTTTGAGGTACGTCTCGATCGCATCGACACGGATGCCGGTGACGCTCATCGAATGCACCTCCTTGTCAGATTCGCCATGCATCTCTGCGAGGTCATGGCCAGGTCATGGTCGTCGTCTCATCCCCGGACGTACGACTTCCGCCGTCTCGGGCAAGGAGCGCAAGCCCCTCACCCGAACGAACGTCGTCACACCGCTAGCAGGTCGCGGAGTAATTACCGCTGCCGTCGTACGCGGCCCCCACGCTGCTCGACGCGTTCGTGGCGGTCGAGATCAACTTCGCTCCGAGGAGCGCGGTCAGCATCGGTGCCACAACCGTGCCCGGCGGATACGCGTTCGTGTTCGCGTAGAACGCCTGCAACGCAGTGTTGATCGTGCGCACTTCGATGGTGCACGCGCTCGTCTTGCCCTTGTTCGTGATACCGCCCACCGCGAACACCACGACCGCGGCGAGAATGCCGAGGATCACGATGACGACGAGCAGCTCGACGAGCGTGAAGCCGCGCTCGACGAGGTTCTTGTCCGTGAAGTTGATACGACTTCGCACCATGAATTGCCTCCTGGAAGGGCAGCGGACTGCTGCCGAATTGGTGAAGAACGAACACGCGCAACCAGGCGCGTCACTCAGCCGTCCGGCCGAGCGTCCGGTCAAGGATCGATGCCGTGGAGCACCACCTCCTCGTCCGAGGCGCGTGCGACGCACCGATGCACGCGCCGAATCATTCGAGACCGCGTCGTTCGAGACCCGTCACTTGAGTCCGCCGACCGAAGGCGCGGCGTAGATCCCGTACATCGCCTGTACGAGCGCGACCGCGACGAATCCCACGACGAGGCCCATTACCAGGATGACGGCCGGCTCGAACAACGTGGTGAGCTTCTTGAGTTTGTTCTCCAGCTCGCGCGCGTAGTAGTTGGACGCGTTCTCGAGCTGGACGTCGAGTGTCCCGGTGTTCTCGCCGACCCGCATCATCTGCACCGCGGCTTCGGGGAAGAGGCCCGTGTCCGACACGGGCCCCGCGAGTCCCTCGCCTTCGAGCATGCGGGCCTGCGCGCCCAGGAGGCCTTCTTCGAACACACTGTTGTCGGCGCCCTGGATCGCGGCCGCCATCGCATCGGGAAGCGGCACGCCGGAGCGCGACATCGCGCCGAGTATGCGGGTCACGCGCTCGACCACCGAGTACAGGACGATGTCCCTGATGAGCGGCATGCGGAGCGTCAGCCGGTTGCGAAGCCGCCGGCCCCCGGGCGCCTTCCAGAAATACATGGCGACCGCGACGAAACCGGCGGCCGCGACGATGTACAGGTACCAGAACGTCTTGGTGAAGTCGGCCGCGCCGATGAGCAGGCGCGTCGTGAGGGGCAACTTCGCGCCGAGCCCCTTGAAGAAGACGGCGAACTTGGGCAGCACCCACACCGCGAGGACCGCGACGGTGACGAACGCCATGCCGAGCACGACCATCGGATACGCGAGCGCCTGGTTGATCCGGCTGCGGGTCTCGAGATCGCGTTCCAGATAGTCGGACAGCTGTACGAGCGCCACGTCGAGCCGGCCGGTCAGCTCCGCGGCCTTGACGATGCCGAGGTAGTACGGCGGAAACAGATTCGCGTTGCGCGCCAGCGCGTCCGAGAACTGTGCACCCTGCGCGATCGCTTCGCTCGCGTCCGACAACACCTCCTGCCAGCGCTTGTTCGTCGTCGACCTCGCGATCACGTGGAGGCCCTCGGTGAGCGGGATACCGGCCGCGACGAACGCCGCCATCTGCCGCGAGAAGTTCATGATGTCGGAGCGCTTGACCCGTTGTTTGGTCAGCTGGATCTGCAGGACCGAGCGGCGCGCCGACTTGATCGACTCCACCTCGAGGTTGCGCGAGAGCAATTCGTCGCGCGCGAGCGCCTCGCTCATGGCGTCGAGCTCGTCCTTGATCCGGGTGCCGTCGGCGGTGACGGCGGTGAAGCGGAAACGTGACACGTCAGTCCTTCGCGTTAGAGCACGTACACGGTGCGGAGCACCTCGGCGATAGTGGTCAACTTCTGCTCAACGAGATCGACGGCTTGGTCCCGCAGCGTCCGCATCCCGACCTCGACGGCGGCCTCGCGCAGGGCCGCGAGCGACGCGCGCGCGACGACCAACTCCTTCAGGGAGTCGGTGATAGGCAGCACCTCGTAGATGCCGACCCGGTCGTAGTAACCGGTCTGTCCGCAGACGTTGCATCCCGCGCCCCGGACGAACTCGGTGTTGTCGGGGTGGCCGCCCGCGAGGTCGTAGAAGGAGCGCTCGTCGGGCGTCGGCGCATAGGGACCCTTGCAGTTCTCGCAGATCTTGCGGATGAGGCGTTGGCCGACGACTCCGAGGAGCGACGACGCGATGAGGAACGGCTCGATTCCCATGTCCATGAAGCGGTGCAGCGCGCTCGTGGCGTCGGTTGCGTGCAACGACGACATGACGAAGTGTCCGGTGAGCGCGGCCTGCACCGCGATCCGCGCCGTCTCGACGTCACGGATCTCGCCGACGAGGATCGCGTCGGGGTCCTGGCGGAGGATCGCTTTCAGTCCGTTGGCGAACGTCACACCGGCCAACGGATTGATCTGGATCTGGTTGATGGCCGGGAAGACGTACTCGACCGGGTCCTCGATCGTCATGATGTTGATCTCTTCGCGGTCGATCGCCGCAAGAGTCGCGTAGAGGGTGGTGGTCTTGCCCGCGCCCGTCGGTCCCGCGCAGATCACCATTCCGTAGGGCGAGCGGATGAGACGCTCGTACACGTCGCGGGTCTCGTCCGACATGCCCAGCTGCGCCATGGTCAGCACCGCACGGGTCCGGTCGAGCAGCCGCATCACGCACTTCTCGCCGAACACGGTCGCCGTCGTCGACACCCGCACGTCGAGATCGTGGCCGTCGACGCTCAACTCGATCTGGCCGTCCTGCGGGCGTCTCCGCTCGACGATGTTCATGTCGGCCATGACCTTGATGCGGCTGACGAGCGCGGCGGCCATCGAGACCGGGAGCGAGAGGATCTCGTGCAGCGCGCCGTCGGTCCGTACGCGCACGCGCACGCGATCCTGCTGGGGTTCGATGTGCACGTCGGAACCGCGGTCGCGAACCGCCTGTTCGAAGATCAGGCTGACGACCTTGACGATGGGCGAGTTCTCGTCGACGGCGACGTCGGCCCCAACCGTGTCGGCCTGGCGGCTGCGCGATTCGGAGCGCTCCGCGAACTGCTTGAGCGCGCCGCTGATCTCCGCCTGATTGAGGTAGGCGCGCTCGATCGCGTACGCGACATCGGCCGCGGGCGCGACGAGCAGCCGCACCGGTGAGTGCAAACGCGCGATGAGCTTCGATTGCAGCTCCGGGTCGAGGGCGTCGGCGATCGCGACGTCGATCCGGCCTCCGACCTTGCGCAGCGGCAGCGCATGCCATGTGCGCGCTTCTTCCGGGGTCAGCAGACCGACGATCGCGATGTCGGGGCGGGCGCGCGCGAGGTCGACGGTCTCCAGGCCGACCTGCTCGGCGAGGGCCGAGCTGAGCACCCGCTCCGAGATCACACCGACCTCGACGAGAATCTCGCCGAGGCGTTTACCGCCGGAGGTCTGTGCGCCCAACGCGTCGCGCAACTGTTGGCCGGAAAGATCACCCCGCTCGACGAGCAGGGCGCCGAGGGGCGTGATCGCACGCTCGGCCGGCGGGGCGACGATACCGAGCGACTCGAGCGCTGCCACATCATCCTCGCCGTCGGGCGCGTCGGAGTCTGATGCCTCGGTGCCCGGCGCGCCGGGAACAAGTCGAAGATCGCCGCTCATCGCGTCACCAGGTCGTCGGGAGGGATTCGACACACCGCCGCGGGAAGTTGCCGACGTGATGGGTCGGACGCGACTGACAACAGTCTCCGCGCCCGGCGTGACGACGTCGTGACCGCTTCGCAACCGGCGGAGCTTGTGAAACACCGCACGCGGGCCGCGCGGGCAGAACCTTTTCCTCATGCGCGCCGAAGTAGTGACGATCAGGTGACGGGCGGCGGGCGAATCTCGGCGCGAGACGTGCCCGACGCCTCCGGAGACCCTTCATGGCCGCTACAACACGAAGGTTCGTCCCCCGTCGCCGTCACGCGGGACTTCTCCTGATGCTCGTCGGAGCGACCTCCGTGATCGCCGGACTGGTCGAGACGACTGCTTCGAGCGCGGTCAGCCAGAACTGCCCGGTAGGGACGACACTCCTCGCGAAGTTTCAGTACGCCGGCAGTAGGTACGAGTTCGAGGGACCGGACGCGAATCGCAACGTCATGACCGTCGAGGACGGCACGGCCGCGGGCGGCAACTGGCGTTCGACGATCGCGGTGTCGTACGTCGTCGTCGCGGGCGGACCGGGCGCGATCACGACGTCACTCAGCCCGATGCTCTACGCGTCGCACTTCTCGAACAACGGTCTGCCGAACAACGGACTTCCGAACAACGGTCTGCCGAACACCGACGGCACGACTCCCGACATCGCAGGCGTGCAATTCTGCCGGCCGGCCCCGAGCTCGACGACCACACCGGCGAGCGCCGACCCGTCGACGACCGACTCCGCGTCATCGACGACCGACATCACGTCGACGTCGACGAACGGCGGTTCCGTCTCGACGACCGCGCCCTCGAGTGCGCCGGCGCCGGTGACCACGACGACTTCCCCGCCGACGACGGATCTCACGACGGGGTCGATCGGCGCCCCGACGACCGCGACCACGCTCGCCGCCACTCACGTCACGAGCCCGGCCTCCTTCGGGGCGCACTCGGCGCCGGCGCCGACGACCTCGACCACCGCGGTGAAGAACACCGTCCCCGCGCCTACTTCCACGATCGCGGGCGCGACAACGACCACCACGGTGAACCCGAACTCGACGGGGAGCACGATCCCGACGACGATCTCTCCGGGCGGTGCAACGTCGACGTCGGTGTACGCCGTGCTCGCCGGGCTGCCGACCGCTCGCCTTCCGCGCACCGGCTCGTCCTCGTCGCCCCTCATCGCGATCGGCATCGTGCTGCTCGGAACGGGACTCGGCATCGCGGTCGTCGGCGCCCGGCGCGAGCGCGGGCGCGGGCGCGGGCGCGCCTGACGGGAACCCGATGAACCGGGGTGTGCTCGTCCGGAGCTACGAGATAGGCGTCGCGCTGACGACGATCGGTCTCGTCGTCGCGACCGCCGCGTGGATCCGACCGGATCAACGCGGCGTCGGAGTGATCGTCCTTCTCGCCCTCGTGGTCGGCGGCGCGCCCATGGTCATCGACGCGTTCACCCGGCGTCGGACAGCAGACACGAGGGCGGATCCCGCGCATCCGGCGGCACCGTTCACCACCGTGGTCCGTCTCGGATCGGAACCGGCCGAGGTCGCGCGCACGAGCATCATCCTTGCGCAGCGAATCGGTCCGACGGTCGTCGTCACGACGCGGCCGCGCGCGCTCCTCGACGAGCTCGGGCCCGCAGCCGTGCCGGTCTTCGTCGAGCCCACGATCGAGCTCGCCATCCGCAACGCGGCCCGGGCGATCGAAACCGACGCCGTCATCGTCGTGTCGGCGAGCGCGTTCCCGATCGATGCCGGTGCCCGCCGCGCCGCCGGACAGCTGCGCGACGACGTCGGCTGGTGCACCGGCCGTGCGCCGTCACCGAACGACGACCGCTACGCACCCCGGGAACGCGAATTGCTTGCCGAACGATTGCGGTCGTCGGCGCGCGCCGCGGGCGCCACCCTCTGGGAACCCGATGCAACCGTCGTGCGCACCAACCTTCTCGTCGCGCATCCGATCGAGCCCGGGCGCCCCTGGGGCGCGTGGCTGCGTGCGCTGGAAGACCTCGGGTTCCGCGGCCGGGATTTGCCGGAGCCGATCGCGCACCGCGCCGCTCCCGCCGATGCACCGGGCTTCTGGCCGTCGCAGCTGATGCGCACGCGCGCCGCGGCCTCCGATCTCGCAGGCGCGAGCCGGACCGGTCCGGTCCACGCGCGCATGCAGGCGACGGCCGCGATGCTCCATGAGCTCTTCGCGTGGTCGCTCGGGCTCTGGGCACTCGTGCCGCTGCTCATCGGCTGGACCGGCACGTTCCCCCTCTCGTGCGCGCCGGTCGTGTTCGTAGCCGCGCTCGCTTGCAACGCGCTCACCCGCTGGAGCGCGACCCGACTGGCACACGACGTGCCCCTGCATCCCGTCCACGACACGCGCGGAGCCGCCTACGACGCGCCGGGATCGCTGCTCGCACTGCCGTCGGCCCTCACCCGTCGGGTACATCGTCGGCGGATCCTCATCCCCGACCAACCATTGTTGTGGTTCGCGCTCGCCCTCACCTTCGCAACCACGCTGTTGCTCCTCGAACGCGCGACGACGTCGGATACGGGCGCGAACCTCGCGGCCGGCGTCGCGATGGTCAATCTCGTCGTGCTCTGGACCTTCGCCATCCGCGCCGTCGGCACCCGGGCGTGGGACCGAACGGTGTACCGCCTCGAGATCGACGAGCCCGCCACCGTCGACGGGCGAGCGGCTCGGATCATCGAGGGGTCTCCGACCGGGTGCGCGATCTCCGGCCCCTTCGCCGACGTCGAGGTCGGCTCGACGGTAACGGTCGTCGCCCGTCTCGGCGTGAAGACCGAGATCCGCGCCGTGGTCGCGAACCGCCGCACCGGATCCTCGCCCACCGTCTTGGGGCTGGCGCTCGAGCTCGATCCCGATCAACGCGTCGAATGGCTCGGCGCGCTGTTCGCGACGGCCATCCGGCCGCGCGTCGACGCGCGCACCGACCGCCGCACACCGACGCACCGGACGACACGAAGCCCGGCTTGTCCGCACGGTTTCGCGTTCCGCTTCGAGATGCTGCTCGTCGGCGCCGTGTCGCTCTTCGCGGCGAGCGTCCTCGCGACCGTGTTGCTCGGCTACCGGCCGCTCGTGGTGTCGAGCGGTTCGATGCGACCCGCGCTCCAGGTCGGCGATCTCGTCGTGACGACCGCGGTGCCGGCCGATCACCTTCACGTCGGCGACATCGTGAGCTTCGACGACCGAAACGGCACCGGCGAGCTGATCACGCATCGGGTGAGAAGCGTCGTCGCGAACGGTTCGGAGATGCGGGTCGAGACGCGCGGTGACGCAAATGCGGTCAGCGAGATCTGGGACGTACCGAACCGCACCGTGCTCCGCCGAACAGTGCTGGACGTCCCGGCCGTCGGCGGCGTCATCTCCGATCTGGGCGCCCCGTCGGTCCGGGTCGGACTCCTCGGCGCGGGCGCGGCTCTCGCCGTGGTCGTCGGCTACGCCGCGATCAGGAGGCACCGGCGCACGCGCCCGCCATTCGGTCTCGCCACTTGATTCAGCCGCTGATCTCAGCGGGCGAGCATCAGGTCGATCGCGCCGTCCGCGGCCGAACCGAAGTAACGCGCGGTGCCGAACGCGGTGACCGAACCGTCGGCTCCGAGCAGCAGGTAGCCGTTACCCGATGTCACCGCACGCATGCGCAGTGTCCACGGATAGAACCCCGGCAGACCGCGGATGCTCGGCATACTGCCCTGGAACGGCACGCCGAACGCGAAGATGCCGCCGTCCGACGCGACCAGCCAGTAGCCCCGACCGTCGGCCGCGCTCGCCATCGACATCACCGGTGCCGAGAGGCGCATGTTGCCCGTCGAACCGTGGAACCGCGCGTCGCCGAACGAGAACACTCCTCCGTCGGCGGCGACGAACCAGTACCCGTTGCCGCTGCGGGTCATCGCGAGATCGAGCACGCGCGCGTTCAGCCGCATCCCGCCCGTCGAACCGTGGAACTTCGCATCGCCGAAGGTGAAGATGCCTCCGTCTCCTCCCAACAAGATGTAGCCGCGCCCCGACGGTGTTCCCGACATGCCGACGATCGGCGAGTTGAGCGGGCCTCCGTTCATCCCGCCGTAGAAGCGCGCGTCCCCGAACGCGTAGACGGCTCCGCTCGCGGCTGCCAACCAATAGCCCCGACCGGTCGCCGTGCGCGCCGACGCGACGATCGCGGCCGAGCCACCCGCGGCCACGCCGCTCAGCATCCGGGCATCGCCGTAGAGCCCTACCGCACCGTACGCACGCACGCTTCCCTTCCGACCGACGACCCAGTACCCGCGCCCCTGCGTCCCGTAGCCGGCGATCCTCGGCGTCGCCGCGACCACCGCGGCGAGCGGGTTGATCTGGCCGTGACCGAAGTCCGGATCGTTCCCGGGCGCACCGGCGTCGCGCGCGGTCGCTTCCATGATCGACGTCACAGATCCCGCCGAGAGCTTCGGGTTCGTCGCGGTGACGAGCGCCGCTTCGGCGGCCGCATACGGCGTCGCCATCGACGTTCCACTGGCGACCGCGTAGCTATGCGCCGAAGTCGACCAGGTGGAGAGGATCTCGTTGCCCGGCGCGCTGATATCGACGTAGGCGGCGCTGTTCGAGAAGGCGGCCTTTGCCAGGTTCTGGTCGTACGCGCCGACGGCGATGGCCTCCGGATACGCGGCCGGATACACCGGCGTATTGCCACTGGCTCCGTTGTTGCCGGCAGCGGCGACGACGACCGCGTTCTTCGTCAATGCGTAGCGGATCGCGATCTGTACACCTGAGGACGGACCGCCACCGAGGCTGACGTTGATGACACGGGCGCCGTGATCGGCGGCCCAGATGATGCCGGCCGCAACGTTCGACGACACGCCACTCCCGGTCGCGTCGAGAACGCGAACGGGAAGGATTCGCACGTCCGGCGCCGCGCCCGCGATGCCGCGCCCGTTGTTGACGCGCGCCGCGATGATGCCGGCGACATGCGTTCCGTGACCGGCCGGATCGAAGCGACCATCGCGGCTCGGGTCGATGTAGTCGATCCCGGGAAGCACGACCGAACCGAGGTCTTCGTGCGCGGCGTCGACGCCGGTATCGACGACCGCCACGATCACACCGGCGCCGCGCGTCGTCGACCACGCCGACTCGAACGACGCCCGGTCGAGGGCCCACTGTTGCGCTCGCATCGGATCGTTCTCGCCCGCGCCGGCGAGTGAGTGCTCCGCGACGTCGGTCTCCACGCTCAACACCGCCGGGTCGGAGACCTGGGGGCCGGCCACCGCGTCACCGCGTACCACCGCAACGTGTCCGTCGCTTCCGCGAACCAGCGACCAGCGTCGCGCCGCGCCTGCGGGGCGTCCGGGGTCGGAGATCCGGGCCGCGGCCGGCGCGGGCGCCGCGAAGCCGATGCACGCGACGATGGCCGCGACGCCCGCGGTCACAAGCCGGCGTCGATTGCAGAGAAGGGGAAGCATCCTTGGGTCCGATTCCGCGCCCACGCATGGCGCCTCGGTTCCGTGCGCGCAGCGTGAGCCGGATGGTTCACTGCATCAGCACTTCCGCCCGCACAGTTCGATCGACTTGGTCGAACGATTCGGGCGACATGGATCCGAAGGCGTTGATCCGCCCGCGGCCGCGAACGGGGTACCGATTGCTCAGCCTCCGTGTGCGATCAGGTATCGATTCAAGCTGTCGCGAATCCGGCGCAGCTCGGCGAGGTTCGGATCGACAGCCGGCACGGTGGTCGTGGTGGTGGTGGTCGTCGGAGGCGGCGGCGCGTTCGTCGTCGTGGTCGGCGCAGGCACGCTCGACGGAGTCGAACCCGAGGTCGGTGTCACCGGTCGGGTCGTGGTCGTCACCGTCGTCGGGGGCGCCGAACCGCAGTTGTCCGCGTTACCGGGCAGCACGTTCGTGCCGTCGGTGTCCCAGACGTTGTTGCACCACGTGCCGGCCGAGTTGTTCCAGTCGAAGACCGGGTTCGCGTCGCCGCACTTTCCGCTCGAGCCGCGTTCGAAGATGTTCCCGGTGAACGTCAAGCGCCCACCGTTCGGGTAGGGCTTGCCCGGCTCGTAGCCGGAGTGCAGGCAGTAGTAGGCGTCGTTCGTCGCCCGGAACAGGTTGTTGGTCACGGTCGTGTTCGTAATGGCCGAGAAGTCGCCGAAGAAGCCGACGTTGGCCGCACAGCCCGCGCCGTTCGGCACGGCGCCGGTCGGCGCGCACAAGAACGTGTTGTGGTCGAGCACCATCGGGGCGCCGTAGTTGCCGTTGGTGATGAACGCGTCCATGTGCGCGTTCCCCGATTCGGTGTCGGCGAGGAGGTAGCTGTCGTGGACCTCGCAGTAGCCGTCGCACTGCCCACCCGAGCGGGCACCGTGCACATAGGTTCGCCACATGTAGTAGTTCGTGTCGGAGACCGCAGCGACGTCGCGTGCCGTCGGGTTCGCGATCTCGGAGTCGATGATGACGATCGGTCCGCATCCGGAGAACCCGGCGCAGGAGTAGCTCGTCCACTTGTCGTCGATGATCCCCTTCACCCGCGAGTTGCGGATCGTGACGCAGGGCGTCGACGCGGAGTGGGTGCCGTTGCCGGCCAAGATGGTGAGATCACCGGTGACGATCTTGCTGTCGATGACGACCCCGCACGTCCTGATGGTCATCGGGCCGAGGTACGCCGTCAGTTGCCGTCCGGACGGCACTCCGGTGTTGGACGGGTTGGGGTAGGTCGCAGCCGTGTTCTCGAACGAGTTCGTCCCGTCGTGCTTGGCGAGGTAGCCGACCACGAACCCGGAGATTGCAACTGCGAGCGCAGCCACGGCCGCCAGGATGGCGGTCGCGTACTTGCGGCGCGACGCGGTGGTGGAACTCATACTTCAGTGCTCCGATGCAGGCGTCCCCAAGTAACGGCGGGGACCCGAACTGACTTGCGAACTCCAGGATGCTCTCGGAGCGTGACCAGGCCGTCACACGTACGTGACACGGCGCGTGGTGGCCCGCGGGCCGGTGTACGGGCTATCTCGGGCGAATTGCGGCCAGTCACCGATTCGCCGGACCCCTCGCGCGTCGTACTTTCGTTCTGCGTCTCGCCAAGACCCCGCGTCTCGCTCACTTCCGGTTGGATTCGGCAAGGAGCAGCGGCGCAATGGCGCAAGTGACACGGGGCGACTCCGGACACGGCGCCGACCACGGCGTGGCGGACTCGACTGACCGCACGCCGGCGAGCCCGGCCCGCGACCACGCGCTGCTGTCCAGCATGCGCGACATCGTCATGGTCCGCGACGCCGACGGCTTGCTGACCTACTGCAGTCCCTCGGTCTTCGGCGCGCTCGGCCGCCTTCCCGACGAGTTACGGGGAACCCGGGAGCGGGATCTCATCCATCCGAGCGACATCGACGCCCGTGACGACCTCGTCGCCGGGACCCGACCCGGCGGCTCACCGCTGCCACCGATCGAGCTGCGGATGCGCGACAACAACGGCGACTGGCACTGGTTCGAGTCGATCGAGATCAATCGACTCGACGATCCCGACGTCAATGGCATCATCTCGAACGCACGCGACGTCACCGCGCGTAAAGCCGAGACCCAGGATCTCCTCGAACGCAGCTTGCGCGACCCCGTCACCGGAATTCCCAACCGGCTCGCACTGATGGAACGCCTCGAGGTCGCGCTGTCACGAGCCGCGCGATCACGCGACATCGTCGCCGTCTTGTTCTGTGACCTCGACGACTTCAAGCTCGTGAACGACGTGTTCGGCCACGAATACGCCGACGGAGTGCTCACCGAGGTGGCACGACGCCTGGAACGACTCCAACGCAAGTCGGACACGGTCGCGCGCATCGGCGGTGACGAATTCGTCGTCGTCTGCGACGGGCTGCACGATGCCGACGAGTCGACCGCGATCGCATCGCGCATGAGCGACGCGATCGAGGAACCGATCATGATCGAGGGTCGGCAGTGCACCGTCACGGCCAGCATCGGGATCGCGACCATCGACGGTCGATCGGGTGCCGACACCGATCCCGCGACGCTGCTCCGCAACGCAGACGCCGCGATGTACCGCGCCAAGCGACAGGGGCGCGCGCACTGGCATCGCTTCGACGACGCGCTCGTCGAAGAGGCGACGCGCCGCTTCGAGCTCGAGAGCGAGCTGGGGCCGGCGCTCGAGCACGGTGAGTTCGTCCTGCACTATCAACCGATCCACGAGCTGGCCCGGCACACCATCGTCGGCGTCGAGGCGTTCCTGCGGTGGGAACACCCCACGCGCGGGTTCCTCCGCCCGTCGGAGTTCCTCGATATCGCCGAGCAGACCGGAATGATCGTGCCCATGGGCGCCTTCGCGATGCGGGCCGCATGTTCACAGGCCCGGCTCTGGCGCGACGCCGGCTGGCCGGGCTGGATGTCGGTGAACCTCTCGGCCCGAGAGCTCGCCGAGCCGCACCTCGCGCGGGCTGTCTCGACCATCCTCGAGGAGACCGGCGTCGAAGCCGACCGGCTCTGGATCGAGCTGAGCGAGAGCGCGCTGCTTCGCGCGGGCGCGGCGGCGACGAACGGGCTCACCGCGATCCAGGACCTCGGGGTCCATATCGGTGTCGACGACTTCGGTACCGGACACACGCCGCTACCGCGTCTGCAAGAGCTGGCCGCCGACTTCGTCAAGATCGACGGCGAGTTCGTCGCGAACCTGACCCGCGACGGCGCGGTCCACCCGCCCGGTTGCGACGTGGTCGCCGCGCTCGTACAGGTCGGCACGACGCTTGGGCTGTCGGTGATCGCGGAAGGCATCGAGTCGGAGATGGAAAGCGCGCTCCTCGTCGAGTGCGGATGTGAGTACGGACAAGGCGAGCTCCTCGCGCAGCCGCTCGCCGCACCGATTGCTGCGTCGCACCCCGACGCGTCGCCGCGCCGCTCGATCGACATCCGCGAGCTATGACTCGACCCGACGCCGTATGGGCGGCGGTCGACTGTGACGACGACGATCCGGCGGAAACCGACGAGTGCCTCCGCCTGGAGGTCGACATCGACGGCCGGGTACTGGCCACGCGCGACCCGACGACCGACCCGTTCACGGCGAGGGACGAGGCGACGCTCCAGGCCGACCTCGAGCGTGCGGTGGTCGACCACGAGCTTCGCCTCGACTACCAGCCGATCGTCGAGCTCGAGACGGCAGCGATCGTCGGCTACGAGGCCCTCGTTCGCTGGGAGCACCCAATCCGCGGCCGCCTCCCGCCCCGCGACTTCCTCGGAATCGCGCAGCGGAGTGAGGCCGGCGCCGCCATCGACGGCTGGGTCCTGCTCGAGGCATGCCGCGAGGCGGCCGGCTGGTCGCGTTCCGGCGCGGCCGCGACCATCTGCATCAACGTCGCGCCTGAGCGGTTCGCGGCGCCGAGATTCGTCGAACGACTGACCGCGGCGCTCGACATGACCGGGCTCGATCCTTCGCGCCTGATGCTCGAAATCACCGAGTGGACCGTGCTGGTCGACGTCGACGCGGCGCAGCACACGCTGGCCGGGCTGCGGTCGCTGGGCGTCCGTGTCGCGCTCGACGACTACGGAACGGGCTACTCGTCACTTGCGAACGTCGCCGCGCTCGCGGTCGACGAGCTCAAGATCGACATCAGCTTCGTGGCCGGACTCGGCTCCGATCGCGCGCGCACGGCGATCGTGCGCGCCATCGTCGGTCTGGGCGAAGCGCTCGACCTCACTGTTGTTGCCGAAGGTGTGGAGAGTGCCGATCAGGCATTCGCGCTCCGCGCCCTCGGATGCGAATACGGCCAAGGATTCCATTTCGGTCGACCGACGCCTGAACCGGCGCTCGTTTCGAGCGCTGTCGCAAGGACCTCATGACCGACAAGCTCGAAATGGCCAACCAACTCGACATCGCTTTCGTGCGCGGCGCCGGGGACTACATGACCCTTTCGGTCCTCGGCAGCTTCCAGTTTCGGGCCGGCGACACCGCACCCGCACTCCCGAGCGGCTCGCAACGCCTGCTCGCGCTCCTCGCGCTCCGCGATCGATCGGTGACCCGCCTCATGGTCGCGGGCACGCTGTGGCCCGACTCCACCGAACAGCACGCGTCGGCGAGTTTGCGGTCGGCGCTGACGCGCCTGAGCGGCGAGGCCCGCAAAGCGGTCGACGTCGCCGATCTCGACCTCAACCTCGCCTCGGGCGTCGTCGTCGACATCCGCAAGTCGAAGGCCTTCGCGCACCGCCTACTCGAACCCCACGCGCCGCACCTCGCACCCGACGAGACCGCGACGGCCGTCGCATCGCTGTCGGCCGACCTGTTGCCCGACTGGTACGAGGACTGGGTCCTCATCGAGACCGCCGAGTGGCGCCAACTGCGGTTGCACGCGCTCGAAGCCATGGCCGCAAACCTCGCCGCGGAAGGACGTTGGGCGGAAGCGATCTCGGCCGCGCAGGCCGCGATCCGGGGCGAACCGCTGCGCGAGACGTCACACGCCGCGCTCATCCGCGTGTTCCTCGCCGAAGGAAACCAGACCGAAGCGCTCGGCCAGTTCCAGCGCTACCGGACGTTGCTCAACGACGAGCTCAATCTCGAGCCGACGGAGAACATCTCCGATCTCGTCACCCCGCTGCGTAGGCGCAGCACCGACCGCTGAGTCACCGGCCGACGAGCACGCGCTCCAACTCGGGACGGATCTCGAAGAGGATCTGACTCACGCGCGACTCGGAGATGCCGAGCGCGGTACCGATCTCGTCCATCTTCACGCCGGCCATCCGCTGCGAGATGATCCACCGCGTCCGCTGCGGCATCCGCTTCGTCGCGTACGCGAAGGCGTCGGCCGCCTCGATCTCCGCGAAGGCGGGATCACGCTCGCCGATGGCTTCGAGACGCAGGTCGAGCACGTCGGCGCCGTTGATGTTGGAGCGGCGCTCGTAGTTCTTTCCGCTCGGCCGTCCCGAACGCCGGCGCATCGCGTCGATCAGGCGGAACTTCAGGTTGCGGTTGACGTACTTCAGCCAGGGCGACTCCGGCTTGTACGTGTCGGCCAGGCTCAAGAGCCCGGCGAGCGCCTCGGCCTCGATCTCTTCGCGCAGACCGAAGATCCCATGGTCCCGGCAGTACGTGCTGACGATCAACTTGGCGAGCGGGATCGCCTCCTCCACCAAGGCGTTCCGGCTCGCGATCTCCAACGGCCCGGACAGAGCGGTCGTGGGCTCCCGGGTCCTCTCGACGGCAACTGCGACACGAGCCTTCGGGGCGGGATTCGGGGCTACGACCTTCATGACAGCTTGACCTTCGGCGCGGATACGGAATTTCGCTCATTGCGAGACCCTCGACACCCACCGTCGTCGGACCCCTGTTACCGCCGCGTGACTGCCCCGTCACATGTTTATTGGTCGCTCGCGCTGCGCCACCCGACTCGGAGGTCGGTCGCCGCACGCTTCAACTTCCGGGCGGCTTCGCTGCCGCTCCCGGATCCATCTCCATCGGTCGCTCGCGCTGCGCCACCCGACTCCGGGGTCGGTCGCCGCACGCCCCAGCTTCCCGGCGGCTTCGCTGCCGCTCCCGCGGGTACGGCCCCCGCTTGGGGCGAGGGCCGTATCCATGGAATCCAGATTGTCGGGAGCGCGCAGGGGACGCGCTCCCACTCTCCCATCGGACGTCCCGGCGGACGGGTTGAGGGGGTCGTCGTCGGGGTGACGATTGTCTCTCCCTCCGCCCCCGGGATCCGGGGCTGTGGGCACAATGGTGCGCTGATGCGGGGGCGTTCCGGGAGTTCCGAGC
The DNA here is from genome assembly GCA_025463875.1 of Actinomycetes bacterium. Taxonomy (GTDB): domain Bacteria; phylum Actinomycetota; class Acidimicrobiia; order IMCC26256; family PALSA-610; genus PALSA-610. The sequence goes on along the minus strand of JAODBI010000354.1, from coordinate 3,899 downwards.
CCCGGGAGTTCGGGTCGTGCCCGCCGCGGAATATCTGACTACCTTTACCGCCGGGAATCGCTCGCCGGACCTTCCACCTCCGGCGTAACGGTCCCCGACGGTGCCCTCTTGCCCGCATACGAGAGGGCATCGTCGCGTCCGGGCCGAACGCGATGCTTCCGGCCTCAGGCCGGGCCGCGGTGCCGTTCCCGCCGCACTGTTCGACGTTCCCGTTCGCTGAGGCCGCCCCACACGCCGTGCGCAACCTTCATGCGCAGGGCGAAGTCGAGACATTCGTCCCGGACCGGGCAGACCGCGCATACGGCCTTCGCGTCGCGGACCGACTCGCCCCGGGCCGGGAAGAAGTCGACGCTGCCCGCGTTGCGCGCGCATTCGGCGAAGCGTTGCCAGGTCGGGGCCAGATCCTCTTCGAAGAGGACGGCATCGTCGGACGTCTCGGAGCGCGATCGCATCCATCGATTGTCCGCCGCGGAGCCTGTGCGGAACGAGGGGACAAGGGTGTGAGTTGCTTGTTGATAACTCCGGCTCCACTCCACAGTGGGCCGTACCAGGGCCGATCCGTCCGGCGCCCGCGCGTGTCCCCTGCACATTTTCCTCACGCGGTTCACAGCGGACTTTCATCGCGGCGGTTGATACTTCCCCAAAGGTCTCGGATCTCGGTCGGTTTCCCCTCGCTCCCCGCCCCGCAAGGGGGCCGGCCGAGGCCGAGTGTCGGTGGTGGCGGATCCACACGGCGCGCACGAGGCCGACACGGAACCGGGGCGGTTGCCGTCATCGCCGAACAGGAAGATCCGTGGAAGACTTTCCCGAAGAGTACGCGTGGATGCTGGAAGCCGACTGCCGGGGCGCGAACACGCGTGAGTTCTTCCCGTCGAACGGTCTCGGTGTGGAGGCCGCCCAGCAGATCTGCCGCGGTTGCCCCGTGCGCGCCGAGTGTCTCGAGTACGCGTTGCTCCACCGAATCGAGCAGGGCGTGTGGGGCGGCGCCTCCGAGCGCGAACGGCGCCGCATCCTGCGCAGTCGCCGGCGAGCGGGCGCGCTCTCGGGCTGAGCCCCGGTCGCCGTCGACGAACGCCGCGTACCGCCCGGCTCAGGACGCGCGCTCGAGCTCGGCCCGTTCGAGCTCGCGCCGGCGTACTGCGGGGAGTGGCTGCTCGGTCGGCGCTTCCAGGGAGCGAACTATCTGCGCGCCCTGCACGAGACCGGCGGTAGACGCCAGGACGTCGAAGACCTGCGTCGCGGGGGTGCCGACGTCGAGCATCCATTGCGCCAACCGCCGGTCTGCGCTTCTTGCAACCATGATGTTCCTTGGGACTCGCGGGGGGCTGTGGCATTGCCAACTAATATGATTGACAAGCTAGAGTATCGCGCCGCGAGGGTCAAGTCGGGGTCTCCAATTGCCCGCGTCGCCGAGGCCGGGCAAGCTGGCGAGGATGGACGGCGAGCAACAGACCGAACAGGCAGAGTTGGCGCAGCGCCTGGCTCACATGCTCAATGCAGGCGTGCTGCAGGACGCCGTGTCGGCCGGTCTCGAAGAACAGGGCCAGTTCAAGATCGACACGCTCGACCTCCTGGACGCGCTCGAGTCCGCCGGGCTGACACTCGTAGCTCGTGCGCCCGAGTCCTGAGGTCGCCGCGGCTGTCCCTCAGCTCGACGAGGTGAACGCCGGGCTGTCGACCCACTCACCTTTGACGAGGGTCCACCAGTCCTGTGCCAGCCCGGTGATGACGTAGTCATAGGGGATCCAGCCGTACCCGGCGTCACCCCACTCGGCGCCCCACGAATTGCGGATCTTGAACGCGCCCGTCGTCGCGGTACCCGACGCGTGATTGGTGATCACCATCGCGTCGTCGTAACCGATCGCGACGACCGCGTGACCACCCTGGACCTTCTCGCCGTTCGCGGGAAGCGGGATCTTGCCTTCCGCGGCCGCCTGCGCGATCGAGCTGTACACCGTGAAGCCGAACATCGACGGGAACCTGTTCGCGATATAGGTCTTCACGTGGTCGACGACCTCGGCCGCACTGGTCCCGATGGGATCGAGCCGCACGTATTGGATCGCCTTGAAGTTCGCACCGAACGCGTAGCAGAACGCAGGGGGCTCGACATCGAACTTCGTGACGTCGTACGGCCAGTATTCCTCCGGCGGGACACCGAAGAGCACGAGCGCGCCCATTGCGCTGCGGATGAATGCACCGCTGTCACCGGTCCAGTGGAGGAGGTTGCGCGCGGCCTTGTACACGAACAAGCGCGAGCCGTCGACGTATTCGCGCTTGGCACGGCGCTCGAAGTACTCGTAGAGACCGACCGCCGCATTCGCGGTGCACGCGCCGATCGGACCCTGGTTCTCGACCGCTGAACACCATGGACTGAGGTCGACCGACCCGGGCCGCGGCGCGGCGTTCGTGATCGTCGAGCGCGCGATCAGCGGCTGGACCTGCGGATCCGCGGGCGTACGGTCGCGAAAGTCGGGAAAGTCGGGTAACCAGCCCATGCCTTGCAGCGAGTATTGCGCGGGCATCGAGGCACACCTCCGAGTTCGCGAGAAGCGGCGCTCCTCCGCGGAGAGATGTAGTCACCGCCCGCAAACGCGCGGTAAAGCGCTCGACCGAATCGGGCGGCCAAATGGACGAGCTCAGCCGAGCGCGTCGGCCTGTGCGATCACGCAGTCGTATCCGCCGGTCTGCGCGAGGGCAACCGCGTCGCGACTCAGACGTTCGATCTCGGGCTCATCCGCGGGCCGGCCGCGGGCGCGAAGCGTTGCCGCGGCGCCGACCTCGGCCTGCGCGAGCCAATACGGAGCACCGATGCGCCGCGCCATCGCGGTCGCCTCGTCGAAGTGCTCGAGCGCCACGTCGAGATGGCCAGTGGCCGCCTCGAGCGCGCCGAGCCAGAAGTGCACCGGACCCAGCACCGCGGCTCCCGTCCCGAAGACGATCACGTGATCGGCGCACGGAGCCAGCAGTGTGCGGCACAGATCCATGAGCTCGCGATCAGCGGCCTGGGCCGCCGCCCCCGCGAACAGGGCAACCGCCGCCAGCCAGAAGACGTCGCGGCGAAGATCGTCGCCGTCGGGGCCGAGCGTGTCCCGGGCGATGGCACACGCCCGGTCGGTCTGGCCGATCGCGGCGTAGGCGAGCGCGGGCAATGCGGCACCCGCGCGGAACGCCGAGGTCGCGCCGCCGAAGTAACGCAGCGTCGGGAGCTCTTCGCGCAGCCTGCCCTGCTGGTAACGCACGACGAACCGCTGCAGCAGGTGCGCGCCGGCCGAGCTCTGTTCGAGCTCACTCCCGCGCAGCGCCGCGCCCCGCGCGAGTTGTTCTCCTGCAATCAGGTCACCGCGCAGTGTCGCCTGGGTGGCGCGCAATGCCATCGCCCAGTAGATGTCGCGCGGACTGCCGAATTCGGCGGCCGCCTGCTCGTACGCATCGAGACTCGTGTCGAACTCCGGCACCATCACGTTCTCGAGAAGATCGGAGAGCCGCGAGCGCTGCAGCATCAGTTGCAGATCGCGCGGGCCGCCCGCGCGGGCCAGATGTTCGCACGCCTCCGAAGCGATCTGCAGGCGCTCGTGTCGCGCGTCCGGTAAGTGGGTGTACCAACGATGCAACGCCAGTTGCGCGGTCGCGTGCGCCCCGGGATCGTCCGTCCGTGCCGCGAGCGCGACCGCGTCGCGAGCAAACACTTCCTCTCGGGCGGGGTCGACGAAGTAAAGGTCGGACGCGATCCCGTTCATGATCTTTACGCGGCGTACGAGGTCGCCGTCGCCGATACGGAGCAGAGCCTCTTCCAGGAGCGGGAGCGCGGTCGGTCGGAGCTCTTCGTTGGAACTCCAGGGACCGTCGGCGGCGAGCGCGACGTCGGCGAGCAGCGCCGCGTCGCCGAGGGTGCGGGCGTC
>JAODBI010000299.1 GCA_025463875.1 Actinomycetes bacterium | reverse complement strand
GTCGCGCCAGTTTTCCTGCCCACTGTTGGCAGGGTTTCGGGCGGGGCGGCGCGGGTTCAGGGCACGACGACCAGAGCGACCGGGAACTCGCTCAGGGCGTCGGCCAGCCGAATCTCTGTACGGGCCGGGTCGGGAAGTACGAGCGTGGAGTCGCCCCATGCACCCGCGCCGAGCGGCCAGCGTCCCACCGTGGTGACGCGGGTCGCGAGTCGCGGTGCGATGGCGACGGCCCAGGCGCCGTCGAGATGGCGGGCGAACGCGAGCACGCTCTTGGGCCCGGCGACGGGAACGAGCTCGCCCCGACCGAACAGCTCCGGATAGGCGCGCCGCGCGCGGAGGCCGCTCGCCGTCACGTGCATCTTGATCGCGCCCGAGCGCCAGTCGCGCAACAACTCGTCTTCGCCGACCGGCTCGGCACCGTCGAGCTGTTCGAGGACGCGCGCGCGCGCCGCGAAATCGACCGGACGTCGGTTGTCGGGGTCGACGAGCGAGAGATCCCATAGCTCGCAGCCCCGGTAGATGTCGGGCGTCCCCGGCATGGCGAGCTTCCACGTGAGCATCGCGAGGGAGTTCAACGCGCCGAAGAACATCACCTCGTCGACCAGCCGACCGAAGGCCTCGTGCAGGAGCCCACCGCCGTCGGCGATCGTCCGGTCCGCCAATTCGATGACACGTCGCTCGTGTTCCACGTCCGGTGCGAGCCAGTTGGATTTCTCCTTGGCTTCCCGGAGTGCCTTCGTCAGGTATCCCGCCATCCGCGGCTGGAACGTCGGCAGCTCGTCGTTCGTCAACGGCCACGCGCCGAGCAGCGTCTGCGCGACGAAGCGCGACTCAACGGCGGTCACGTCGGGCGCGGGCTCGACGAGCTCGCGCCAGCGGTCGAGGCCCATGGCGAACGCGGCGGGGCGCTCGGAGAGGACACAGAGGCGCGCCCGGACGTCTTCGCTGCGTTTCGAATCGTGTGTGCTCGTGCCGATCAGGCCGCGGTAGCCGTCGGCGAGCTGCTGGAAGCGGTCGATGGAATCGTGCGCGCTCGAGGCCGGATCGCCGCCGACCTCGTTCTGGGCCAGCAGCGCCGGATACCGATAGCAGCTCGTGTCTTCGTGCCCTTTGGCCATCACCGGGCCCGTCAGTTGTTGCCAGCGGGTCGAGAGCTCGGAGCGCGGGTTGCCGAGTAGCCGCGCGCGGAGCGCCTCGGCGGCCTGCGGGTCGAGACCCGCACTCGCACGCGCCAACCGCTTCTCGGCCTCCGGTGAGTCGTCGTAGACGCGGTAGACGTCGAGCCCGAGGGTGTCGGCGCGCAGCGCCGGCAACAGGGCGTCGGTACCGAGCAGCTCGCGGAGGCGTTTCCATTCCGGTCGGAAGAGACGGTCGAGAACGAACGCCTTGCTCTCGCACTCGACCTGCGCGAACGGCACGCCGCCGTTCTCCGCGAGGAGCGCGCCCTCGAGCTGTTCGCGTCCTTCGGGATCGATCGCGAGCGACGTCAACGCGTTGCCGGCTTCGTAGCCCGTCGTGCCGGCGACGGGCCATCCGGGCAGCGTCTCGTCGCGCGCGAGGATCTTCTCGACGACGGTGAATGCACCGCCCGTCGCCCGATCGAGGCGTTCCAGATACTGACCGGGGTCGGCCAGCCCGTCGACGTGGTCGACCCGCAGCCCGTCGACCACACCGTGTTCCAGCAACTCGAACACCAACGCGTGCGTCTCGCGGAACACCACTTCGTCCTCGACGCGCACGCCGACGAGGCCGTCGACGTCGAAGAACCGGCGGTATCGAGGTTGGTCGCCGACCCAGCGCACGTCGAACCAGCCCGGCGTGCGCGACTCGAGCGCTTCCTGCCAGCGACGATTCTCCCCTGTCGCAGCTTGATGGTTCGGCACGATGTCGATGAGGATCCACAATCCGGCCTCGTGCGCCGTACGCGAGAGCTCGTCGAGTGCTTCGCGCCCACCCAGCTCGGGATTCACCGCGGTCGGATCGATGACGTCGTAGCCGTGCGCGCTCCCGGGCTGCGCCGCGAAGATCGGCGAAAGGTACAGCCAGTCGACGCCGAGGGCGCGGAGATACGGCACGAGCCGGGTCGCGGCCGGGAGATCAAAGTCGCGATTGAGCTGGAGCCGGTAGGTCGAGAGCGGCGTCATGCGCTCGCGTTACCCAGAACCAGTGCCGAACGGGCCGGAAGCTTGGCAACGGTCGCGTGGTCGCCCCCGAGACCGGCCAGCGGGGCGCGTTCGTCGGCGTGACTGTCGAGGAGCACCGACCACGGACCTCCGGTCAGCATGAGCTCGATCTCGTGCGGTTCGTCGTCGAACGCGAGCACGAGGGCAACCGCGTCGCCGGGAACGTCGCGCCGGACGAGCAGCGCGCGCGCATCCTCGAAGACCTCGGTGGTGCACCGGGTGGGGTCGAGGTGCGCGAGCGCGGGTCGCTCCGACCGGAGTTGCAACAACGACCGGTACCACCGCAAGAGCGCGGCGTTGGGTTCGAGACCGCGCGCATCCCAGTCGAGCTTCGCCGAGAGGAAGGTGGTCTCCGCCTGGGGATCGACAGCATTTCCGGGGTCGAGCCCGAACTCTTCCGCGCGCCCGCGGCGAACCGCTTCGACGAGCTCCGGATCGGTGTGCGACACGAAGTAGGGAAACGGTCTCGTCTCCCCGTACTCCTCACCCATGAACAACAAGGGGACGAAAGGCGAGAGCAGCACGGCCGTGGCCGCGACGCGGGCGCCGTCGACACCGACGAGCGATGCGATCCGGTCGCCGTGAGCACGATTGCCGACGTGGTCGTGGTTCTGGTCGAAGTCCACGAACCGCTCGCCCGGAAGTCCCGCCGCGCTGCGACCGTGGTGG
>JAODBI010000241.1 GCA_025463875.1 Actinomycetes bacterium | reverse complement strand
CGTCACGACTTCATGAAGCCGATCGCGGTGTAGTCCACGTCGGAGAGTCCGGCGGCACCGAAGTTCGCGAGACTGCTTCGCACTGCCACGTTGCGATCATCGACATGCGACTGCCCGACGGCAACGGCGTCGAGGTCTGTCGCGAGGTGCGTTCGATCGACGGCACGATCCAGTGCCTCATCCTCACTTCGTTTTCCGACGACGAGGCATTGTTCGACTCGATCATGGCCGGCGCCGCGGGCTACCTGCTCAAGCAGATCAAGGGAACTGATCTCGTCGACGCGGTGCGCCGGGTCGCGTCGGGCCAATCTCTGCTCGATCCGAGTGTGACCGCGCGCGTGTTGGAACGACTGCGGAGCGGCCCGAAGGAAGACCCCCGTCTCGCGCGTCTCACCGACCAGGAGCGCAAGATTCTCGATCTCATCGCCGAAGGTCTCACCAACCGCCAGATCGGCGAGCGACTGTTCCTGGCCGAGAAGACGGTGAAGAACTACGTCTCGAACCTGCTCGCGAAGTTGGGTATGGAACGTCGCACCGAAGCGGCGGTGTTCGCGACGAAGTTGGCGAGCGCTCGCAAGGGGGACGCGCCCGGCGCGGAGTGAACCGCGCGGCCCGAACCTGCTCAGGAACTCTCGGTGGCGAACGGGATGACCCAGTCCACTCGAGTTCCGCCCGTCGACGACGCCGATGTGATCGAGCAGCTCCCCCCGAGCGCGCCGGCCCGCTCGGACATGTTCCGCAAGCCGCTGCCCGCAACGTGATCCCGTAGTCCGACGCCGTCGTCGCGAACGCACAGGCGTAGCTGATCGGGATCGACGGCCAGCTCGAGGGTCACCGTCGTCGCATGTGCGTGCTTGGTGACGTTGCTGAGCGCTTCGCGCAACGTCGCGACGACGTGCTCACGTATCTCGTCGGTCGAGAGCGTGTCGACCGGGCCGTCGAACGTCACGGAGGGCTCGAATCCCAACGCCCGGGCCGCCTCCCGCGTCACGGTCAGGACGTCGGCCCGCAGGCTGCTGGTGAGGGGTTGGCGGGTGTGCAATGCGAAGATCGACGACCGGATGTCGCGGATCGTCGTATCGATCTCGTCGACGGCCAGTTGAATCGGATCGTACGCGGGTTCGCCGGGAGTCATGCGCGTGAGTGCGGCCTGGAGCGAGAGCCCGACCGCGAACAATCGTTGGATGACGGTGTCGTGCAGATCGCGTGCGATGCGCTCCCGATCATCGACCAACGCGAGTACCCGGTGCGCGCGCTGCAGTTCTTCGTCGGCGGCCTGCCGCTCGCTGATGTCGCGGACGATCGCCACGACGAGCATCCCGTCGCCCGTGTGCAACGGGCTCAAGCTGATTTCGAGCGGAAACTCCGTGCCCGATCGTCGCCGGCCGCGCAGCGCGAGTCCGGTTCCCATCGACCGCCGGCGCGGATGCTCTGCGTACTCCGCTCGCCGTCCGGCGTGCAGGCCGCGCACGTCCTCCGGCAGGAGCAGGTCGACCGACATCCCGACGAGCTCGTCGGTTCCGTACTCGAACAGCCGCTCGACCATTGGGTTGACAAAGACGATCGTGCCGGCCCGGTCGACCACGACGAGACCATCCGGCGCCACGTCGAGGGTCTGACGGAGCACTTCGTCGGAGAGTGGCGAACCGGGTTGCATCGACCTCGTTCTGTGTCGGTCCCGCGGGCACGACCGTTCGGCCGATGTCCCCGACAATGGCCTGTAGGGATTGGTCTTTCGGCCCTTCCCTGACCGTCGGATCGATCCGAGACTAGACCCGTGAACAACGCGCGAGGTCTGCTCCAGGACGCCGGCGTGTACGACTCGCTGACCCAGGCGGAGTGCCGCACGTTCCTCGCGACGCGAACATTCGGGCGGGTCGGCGTGACGAGCGGGGGTCTGCCGGTCATCCTTCCGGTGCGTTACCTGTATTCCGACGACGTGATCACCTTCCGCAGCGAGCCGGGTACGAAGCTGCGCGCCGCGAGAAACGGCGACGTGCTTGCGTTCGAGGTGGATGAATTCGACGAGGCGGCGGGCGATGGATGGAGTGTCCTCGTTCTCGGCCGGGCGACCGTGCTGACGACGGAATTCGAGTGCGAGTTCGACGACGTCCCGACGCTCGACCACTCGGCCCGACACGAGCCCGGCAACAACTATGTGCGACTGCAGTGCGAGCTCGTCACCGGACGGCGTCTCGTCCCGTATTCCGTCGCCGACGCGTCGCGAGCCTGACCGCGCCCTCAGTCCGTGTGCTCGGCCGGAACCTCGCCGAACGCGATCTGATGGCCGTCGGGATCGGCGACGACGAAGTCGTAGTTGCCCCACGGCTGACGAGTGAGCGGACCCGTGATGCTCGCGCCGGCGGCGAGGCACCGCTGATGCAGCTCCTCGACGCCGTCCACGTTGAAGTAGCAGCACGCGAAGTCGGCCACCGCGGGTTGTTCGACCTGTCCGAGTCCGAGTCCGGCGTCGCCGTGACCGATCAACGCGAACGTCGGCGGTTCGCCCATCGTCGTGAGCACGGTGAAGCCGACCGCCTTCTCGTAGAAGTCGATCGACGTGGGCACATCGCGTACCCCGAGGGTCGTCCTGCTCTTGAGGAAACGGGTCATGCCCAACTCTGTCTCGCCGGGCCGGGGTTCGCCACCGTCAGATTCCCGAACGACCCCCGGGCGTCGCCTTTCGAGATGACAGATTCCACGCGCCTGCGTCGTCGTGTGCAACCTGCCCGGCCACTATCCGGGCGGTATGCACGTCGACATCACGGTCAAGTGGCGCGCCGGTCGGGGCACGCGCCCGGCCGGGCTACGCGGCGTAGCGAGCGAACCCGGCGGTCGTGGTGACGACGTGGTCGTCACCGATCGCCATGCCCTCGTAGCCGACCCGACTCGCGAGCCAGGGCATCCCGTCGACCGGCCCGAGCACCATCGTGGCGGTCGCGTACGCATCGGCGACCGCGAGATCGGGTCCGACGACGGTCACCGACGCGAGACCTTCGGCGGGCCGCCCCGAGCGGGGATCGATG
>JAODBI010000227.1 GCA_025463875.1 Actinomycetes bacterium | reverse complement strand
AGGAGCCGGCCGAGCGCTTTCCGGTGAAGTTCTATCTGGTCGCGATGAGCTTCATCGTGCTCGACGTCGAGATCGTCTTCCTGTATCCGTTCGCTGTTGTGTTCCGGGGCCTGGGCGCGTTCGGGCTGTTCGCGATGGCCACGTTCGTTCTCACCCTGCTGGTTCCGTTCGCATATCTCCTGTCGGTCGGCGCGCTCGAGTGGGGACCCGTGAAAGACGTGTTGCAACGGTTGCCCGGCCCGCTCCTGCGTACCGGTGACGCGATGTACGACCCGGCCGAGAGCGCGGAGCGCGCGGGTGCCGAGAAGACCGAAGAGGCGGCCTGATGGGTCTCGACCAGGTTCCGCACAACTTCGTCACCGCGCGTCTCGAGGACGTCGTCCGCTGGGGCCGGCGCAACTCCGTGTTCCCCGCCACATTCGGTCTCGCGTGTTGCGCGCTCGAGATGATGGCGACGGGCGCCGCGCACTACGACATGGCGCGCTTCGGCATGGAGGTCTTCCGGGCCAGCCCGCGCCAGGCCGATCTGATGATCGTCGCCGGACGCGTCTCGCAGAAGATGGCGCCGGTGTTGCGCCAGGTCTACGACCAGATGGTCGAGCCCAAGTGGGTCATCTCGATGGGCGTGTGCGCGAGCAGCGGTGGCATGTTCAACAACTACGCGATCGTCCAGGGCGTCGACCAGATCGTCCCGGTCGACGTGTACGTACCCGGCTGCCCGCCCGGGCCGGAGACGTTGATGCACGGCATCCTCACGTTGCACGAGCAGATCCGTACGGGTGAGCTCCTGCGCCGGCGGGAGGCGTCGCCGACCGGCGGCGCCGGGATCGAAGTCGGACGCGAGCCCGTCGGGCTCACGACCTCCTGATCACACTTTCTTTCCTGACCACACTTTTCCTCTGAACTTCCCCTGACCACACTTCGGAGCAAGGCGACGCAATGGCGGACGACACGGCTCGTGAAGAAGATCACGAGGCCGAAGCAGCGGGAGACGTTGCCGAACCGGCGCCGATTCCCGACGATGTCGCGGCCGCGGTGGTCGCGCGCTTCCCCGGATCGGTGTTCGTCGACAGCCACGGGCAGGCGGTCGTCTACGTCGAACGCGAAGTCATCGCCGACGTCGCGCTCATGCTCCGCGACGAGGAGCAGTTCACGATGCTCGTCGACACGGTCGTCGTCGACCATCTCGTCGACGGGGCGCGGCCGCTCGTCGCGGGAATCGCGCCCGAACGGTTCGAGGTCGTCGTGAACTTCTTGTCGCACGCGCGCAACCGGCGGATCCGCATCATCTGCCAGGTGCCCGAGTCGCAGCCGACGGCCCCGTCCCTCACCCCGACCTATCCCGGCGCGAACTTTGCCGAGCGCGAGTCGTACGACCTCTTCGGCATCGCCTTCGAAGGCCATCCCGATATGACGCGCATCCTCATGCCTGACGACTGGCACGGTTACCCGCTGCGCAAGGACGATGCACCGGCGCGAGTACCCGTGACGTTCAAGGGAGACCCGAGCCCGCGATGAGCACGAACCCCCCGATCCCGCTGCGTCCGACCACGAAACCGTTGTCGGACGCCCTCAGCAAGGAAGAGGAGCGCCTCGAACGGCAGACCGACGAGGGCGCGCAGGAGCTGCGGCCCACGACGCGCGAGGTGGTGCTCGCGGGCGGCGGCATGTGGCCGCAGGACGATCTCGGCGACACGATGATCATCAACATGGGTCCGCAGCACCCGTCGACGCACGGCGTGTTGCGCCTGATGATGGAGCTCGACGGCGAAGACGTGCTGCGCATCAAGCCTGTCATCGGTTACCTCCACACCGGCATGGAGAAGACCGGCGAGGAGCTGACCTACGTGCAGGGCACGACCAACGTGACGCGCATGGACTACGCGTCGAACTTCGCCAACGAGCTCGTGTACTCCATGGCGGTCGAGAAGCTGGTGGGCGTCGAGGTCCCCGAACGCGCGACGTGGATCCGCATGATGATGTGCGAGCTCTCGCGCATGGCTTCGCACCTCTTGTTCCAGGCCACGAACGGCATGGACATCGGCGCGGTGTCGATGATGCTCTACGGCTGGCGCGAGCGCGAAGAGGTGCTGCGTATCTTCGAGTACGTCACCGGCCTGCGGATGAACTGCAACTACATCCGACCCGGCGGCGTCGCGGTCGACCTGCCTGACGGCTGGCAGCAACGGATCCTCGACGTGTGCGACCTCGTCGTCAAAGGCGTCTCGGAGTACGACGAGCTGTTGTCGCAGAACCCCATCTGGAGGGAACGCACGGTCGGTCTCGGCATCATCACGACCGAGGAGTGCCTCGCGCTCAGCATCACCGGGCCGATCCTGCGCTCGACGGGCTTCGCGTGGGACCTCCGCAAGGCGCAGCCGAACCTGGCCTACGACCAGGTCGAGTTCGACACGATCTACACGAGCAACGGCGACGTGTACGACCGCTACCGGATCCGGCTCTACGAGATCCTCGAGTCGGTGCGGATCGTCCGACAGTGCGTCGAGAAGATGCCCGCCGGCGACTACCGCGTGCAGGACAAGAAGATCACGCCGCCGCCGCGGGCGCGCATCGACGAGTCGATGGAAGCGCTGATCCACCACTTCAAGCTCTTCACCGAGGGCTTCAAGGTTCCCGCGGGCGAGACCTACGTCTCGGTCGAGTCGCCGCGTGGCGAGATCGGTTGCTACATGGTGAGCGACGGATCGAGTAAGCCCGTCCGGATGCACATCCGCGGACCCTCGTTCTACAACCTCCAGGCCATCGACCCGATGGGCACCGACAGCCTGGTTGCCGACGCGGTCGCGATCGTGTCGAGCATCGACCCGATCATGGGCGAGGTCGACCGGTGAGCTTCTTCGACGACGCGAACCTGACGAAGGCCAGGGAGATCGTCGCGCGCTACCCGCGGGCGAAGTCGGCGATCCTGCCGCTCGCGCACCTCGCACAGGACCAGAACGGCTGGCTCTCGCAAGAGGCGATGGAACAGATCGCGGAGCTGACCGCCACGACGCCGGCCGACGTGCTCGGGACCTGTTCCTTCTACACGATGCTGAAGCGCAGGCCGTGCGGCAAGCTCGTCGTCTCGGTGTGCACGAACGTCACGTGTCTCGTCGTTGGCGGTCCCGAAGTGTTGGACCATCTCGAGCACCGCTACGCGTCCGAGCCGGACGTGACGGTCGAAGAGGTCGAGTGCCTCGCGGCGTGCGGAGGCGCACCCGCGTTGCAGGTGAACTACGAGTTCCACGAGCGCGTCTCGCCGAGCTCGGCCGAGGAGATCATCGAGGCCTATCGCTCGGGCACGCTCCGGGCGCGCACGGTGTCGGGAGCCTCCGTTGCCTGACTTGACCCCGAACGGAGCCACCGGCGGCACCTCCGGTGGAACGGGTGTGGAGGAGACCCGCATCGTCACCAGGCGGCTCCACGACCGGGTCGACGACTCGTGGACACTCGACGGATCGCTGGCGTCGGGTGGATACGAGGTGCTGCGCGCCGTGCTCGCCAAGGGCGATGCGGCCGACGTGCAGGAGCAGGTGAAGCTGTCGGGCCTGCGCGGACGGGGCGGCGCCGGTTTCCCGACCGCGCAGAAGTGGTCGTTCCTGCCGCCGAACTCGTTCCCGCGGTATCTCGTGGTGAACGCCGACGAAGGCGAGCCTTCGACCTTCAAGGACCGGATGCTCCTCGAGCTCGATCCGCACCAGCTCATCGAAGGCATCACGATCGCTTCGTACGCGGTGCAGTGCAACCTCGCGTTCGTATACGTACGCGGCGAGTTCGCGCTCGGCCACGAACGACTGACGCGTGCCATCGACGACGCCCGCGGCAAGGGTTTCCTCGGCAAGAACATCCTCGGTTCGGGCTTCGACTGCGAGATCGTCGTGCACCGCGGTGCCGGCGCGTACATCTGCGGCGAGGAGACTGCCCTGCTCGAGTCACTCGAAGGCGAGCGCGGTATGCCGCGCATCCGGCCGCCGTTCCCCGCGATCGAGGGTCTGTACGCGAAGCCGACCGTCGTCAACAACGTCGAGACCCTGTCGACCGTGCCGCACATCATGCAGATGGGCGGCGAGGAGTACGCCAAGCTCGGCGTCAACCGCTCGACGGGCACACGCATCTTCTCGGTCTCGGGTCACGTGAACAAGCCGGGCAACTACGAGGTCGAGCTCGGCATGAGCTTCCGCGACCTGTTGTACGGGCTGGCGGGCGGCATCCGCGAAGACCGCAAGATCAAATTCTTCATCCCGGGCGGCGCGTCGTCGCAGTGGCTCACGGGCAGCGACGAACACCTCGACGCGCCCCTCGACATGGATTTCGTACAACAGACGTTCGGCGTCATGCTCGGTTCCGGAGCGGTGATGGTCTTCGACGAGACCGTCGATCCGGTGTTGGTCGCCTGGCGGCTGGCGAAATTCTTCGCGCACGAGTCGTGCGGCAAGTGCACGCCGTGTCGCGAGGGAACGGGTTGGGTCGAGAAGGTGCTCTACCGCATGTCGCAAGGACTCGGTCGCCCGCAGGACCTCGATCTCCTGGTGTCGGTCGGCAGCAACATCTCGCCCGGGCTCGTGAACGCGCCGTTCGTGCAGACCACCATCTGCCCGCTCGGTCCGTCGGCCGTGAGCTGTGTGGCGAGCATCGACAAGTTCTTCCGCGACGAGGTGCTCACAAGACTCAGCAACGACGCCGGAGTGCACGCGTGACCACCACCGAATCCGACGCACCCGAAGCCCCGAAGAAGACGACGGTGACCGTCACGGTCGACGGCATCACCTTCGAGGCGCAACCCGGCGAACTGTTGATCAAGGCCGCGCAGGAGAACGGTGTCTACATCCCGCGCTTCTGCTGGCACGAGCGCATGAAGCCCGTCGGCATGTGCCGCATGTGCCTCGTCGAGATCGAAGGCGGCCGCGGGTATCCGCCCGCGTGCACGACCCCCGTCGCCGACGGCATGGTCGTGCACTCCCAGAACGACACGGTGAAGCAGATCCAGGACGGCGTTCTGGAGTTCCTGCTCATCAACCACCCGCTCGACTGCCCGGTATGCGACCGCGGGGGTGAGTGCCCGCTGCAGGACCAGACGCTGGCGTTCGGGCCGGGCGAGTCGCGCTTCGTCGAGGAGAAGCGCCACTTCCCGAAGCCGATCCCGCTGAGCGAGTTGATCCTGCTCGACCGCGAACGCTGCATCCAGTGCGCGCGGTGCATCCGCTTCGCGGACGAGATCGCGGGCGACGTGCTCATCGACTTCATCGATCGCGGCGATCGCATGCAGGTCCTGAACTTCGAGGAGCAGCCCTTCGACTCGTACTTCTCGGGCAACACCGTGCAGATCTGCCCCGTCGGCGCGCTGACCGCGACTCAGTACCGCTTCCGCGCGCGGCCCTGGGACCTGTCGACCGCCGAGACCTCGTGCACGACGTGTTCGGTGCAGTGCCGCGGCGCGGTGCAGTCGTCCTCGAACCGCCTCGTAAGGTTGCTCGCAGTCGATTCGGAACCCGTGAACCACGGCTGGCTGTGCGACAAGGGTCGGTACGGACTCGAGTGGATCCACTCCGATAACCGGCTGCTCGAACCGCAGGTGCGCGACGGCGGCACGCGGCGCGAGGTCTCGTGGCCCGACGCGCTCGACCGCGCGGCCGACGCGATCGAGACGGCCAAGGAACTGCACGGCGCGGACTCCATCGCGGTGCTCGGCGGCGCGCGCGGCACGAACGAGGATGCGTACGTCTGGTCGGTGCTCGCCAAGGGTGTGATCGGCACCGACAACGTCGACGCCCAGCTCGGCGACGGGCTTCCGGCCGAGTTCGTGCTCGGGATGGAGCGCGCCGAGATCGCCGATCTCGACGGCGCGAGCGCGATCGTCCTCTTGGACCACGACGTCCGCGACGAGGTTCCGGTGCTCTTCCTCCGACTCCGCCGGGCGATGCTCGAGTTGGGTGTCCCGCTCGTCGACCTCGCTCCCGTCGCGCACGGGCTGTCGGCACACGCCGCGGTCGTCAGCCGCCGCGTTCCCGGTGAGCGCATCACCGCGGCGGTGCACGACGAGATCACCCGGGTGACGGAAGGTCGCGACGGTCCGGTCGTCGTGGTCGTCGGACGCGGCAATCTCGCAGCCGGTGCCGATTCCGTTGTCGGCGTCGCCGCCGATCTCGCCCGCGTGCACGACGTGCGTTTCCTGTCGACACTGCGCCGCGGGAACGTCCACGGTGCGCTCGACGCCGGCCTCACGCCCGGATTCCTCCCCGGACGGACGACGCTCGACGCGGGCCGCGACTGGTTCGCCGAGCGTTGGGGTGGCGTGCCGGCCGAGCGCGGCCTCGACGCGGAAGGCATCCTGCGCGCCGCCGGCGACGGCAAGATCCGCGTGCTCGTGCTGTTGGGATCGGATCCGATCTCCGACTTCCCCGACGCCACGCTGGCGCGGCGCGCGATCGACGCGGTCGACACGATCATCGCGGTCGACGCCTTCGAGTCGGAGTCGACGGAGCGCGCCGATGTGTTCCTCCCGTGCACGCTCTGGGGTGAGAAGGCGGGCACGGTGAGCAACCTCGAGGGCCGTGTGCAGCGCGTAGGGCGCAAGGTCGCGCCCGAAGGTACGGCGATGGACGACTGGCGGATCGCCGGCGAGCTCGCGCTCCGTCTGGGCCGCGATCTCGACCTGGCGACGGTTGACGAGGTCACCGACGAGATCGCGCGCGTCGCTCCCGCATTCGCGGGCGTGACCTCCGACATCGTGGAGTCGGCACGCGACGGTGTGGTGTTGCCCTTCTCCGCGCACGCCGCCGAGATCGTCCTGCGGACACGCGATCTCACACTCATGGCCGACGACGGCGCCGGAGTCTCGTGGGACCCGATCAAGGTCGAGGGCGAGACCCCCGCGGAGCCGGTCGACGAGGCCGAGGTCGCTGCGCCCGCGGACGCGCCCCCGCTCTATGAGTGGGACGGTCACGCGGCCCAGCCCGATCCGCCGGGTCGCGACGCGTACGCTCTGCGCCTCGTGGTGGGTCGCGCGCTGTACGACGACGGTCGCCTGGTCTCGGAGGTGCCGCTCCTGCAGCGGCTCGTCGGCGAGCCCGAATTGCGCGTGCACCCGAGTGACCTCGCGCGGATCGGTGTCGACTCCGGGGGTCAGGTGAAGGTGACCTCCACGCGCGGTTCGCAGGTCGTCGCCGTGCGTTCCGACGCCGGAGTGCCCGCGGGCATCGCCTGTATGGACTTCTCGGCCGACGCGCTCGGCGCGGCATTGCTCATCGACGCACGCCAGCCGGTCGTCGACCTGCGGGTGGAGAGTCTGCGGTGAATCACCTGCTCGCGCTCGATCCGCTGCTGCGGGGCTCGGTCACCTGGTCGGTGCTGGCGGTCGTCCTCATCAAGGTCGTCGTCGCGTTCGTGATCCTGCTCGTCGCCGTCATGCTCTACATCTGGGCGATGCGCAAGGTCATCGCCGACATGCAGAACCGCATCGGTCCCAACCGCGCCGGACCGTACGGCGTTTTGCAGACCCTCGCCGACGGCATCAAGCTGTTCTTCAAGGAGCAGTCGATTCCCGACTCGGCCGACTGCCCGGTCTTCCGGCTCGCGCCGTACCTGTCGATCATGCCGGCGTTCCTGATGTTCTGCGTGGTGCCCATCGGCGGCACGGTTTCGATCCTCGGGCACACCACGTACCTGCAGGTCGTCGACCTCCCGATCGGTGCCCTGTTCATCCTCGCGATGTCGGGCCTCGGTGTGTACGGGGTGATGCTGGCGGGTTGGTCGTCGGGCTCGAAGTATCCGTTGCTGGGCTCGGTACGTGCGTCGGCGCAGCTCCTGTCGTACGAGGCCGCGTTCGGGCTCGCCATCCTCGGCGTGCTGATCCAGGCCGGCACGCTGTCGACGCACGAGATCTTCCTGCAGCAGCACTGGACGAACGCGTGGTCGTTCGTGACGCACTGGTTCTGGTTGAAGACGTGCATCGCGTTCGGGATCTTCTTGATCGCCGCACTCGCGGAGACGAACCACCCGCCCTTCGACCTCGTCGAAGCGGAGCAGGAGCTCGTAGGCGGTTTCAACACCGAGTACACGGGCATCCGGTTCGCGATTTTCTTCCTGGCCGAGTTCATGAACGTCATCACGATGTCGGCGATCGCGGTCACGCTCTTTCTCGGTGGCCCGTCCGGTCCGAGCCTCGGATTCCTCTCGGCGAACAACGTGATCAACGTGTGGTTCCTGCCGATGATCTGGTTCCTGGTGAAGGTGCTCGCGCTGCTCTTTGCGACGGTGTGGGTTCGGGCGTCGTTGCCCCGTATTCGCTACGACCGCCTGATGTCGTTCGGTTGGAAGTGGCTGATCGAGATCGCGATCCTCTGGGTGCTCGTGACGGCGACGGTGCAGGTCGCGAACGTCGAGAACTGGAACTCGTTCGTCGCGGCGGCGGTTTCGGTCGTCGTGGCGGTCGCCGCGTACGGCGTGCTGTACGCGGCGATGCCGAAGTCGGACGAGCTCATCGAGGAGATCCGCTGATGGGCCGTCTCTCCGGATTCCTCGTGACTTTGCGCCAGATGGGCAGGCCGCGCCTCACGACCGAGTACCCGAAGGTCAAGCACGACAAGCCCGAGCGGATGCACGGCCGGCACGTCCTCAACCGCTACGAGGACGGCATGGAGAAGTGCATCGGCTGCGAGCTCTGCGCGGGTGTGTGTCCGGCTCGTTGCATCTACGTGCGCGGCGCTGACAACCCGATCGACGACCCGGTCTCGCCCGGCGAGCGCTACGGCTTCGTCTACGAGATCAACTACCTGCGCTGCATCCACTGCGATCTCTGTGTCGAGGCGTGCCCGACGGAGGCGATCACCGAGACGAAGCTGTTCGAGTTCTCCTTCGCGAACCGCGCCGACGCGATCTACACGAAGGATCAACTGCTCGTCGACGACACCGGTCACGCGCAACGGCTGCCGTGGGAGTTGTGGCTCGGCGGCGAAGACGACGACACGAGCGCGTGGATGCGCGCGACGTCACCGTCCGGCTCGGCTGCGTACGAAGGACGCGTGAACTGGTCGGGCGAGCTCGGCTTCGGTGTACGACCGCCCGAGCACGGTCAGTCTCCGGTTCCGCCTCCCGCGCCGGCGACCGAGAAGCAGGACGACTAGTGGAGGCTGTGGTCTTCTTCGTCTGTGCCGCCGCGGTCATCGCCGGCGCACTGGGCGTCATCGTGGGGCGGAATCCGGTCCACTCCGCGCTGTTCCTGCTGCTGACGCTGGTCAGCATCGCCGTGCTCTACCTGCAGCAGCACGCCGCGCTCGTCGCCGCAATCCAGATCGTCGTCTACGCCAGCGCGATCGTCGTGCTGTTCCTGTTCGTGATCACCCTGCTCGGGGTCGACAAACGGGAGGTCCACGACGACGGGCACCCGCTCCAACGGGTTGCCGCGATCGTGGTCGGCGTGCTGGCGCTCTCGGGCATCCTGGTGCTCGTCCATGGCAACCGGTGGGTTACCGGGCTGCACTCGACCCGCGGCGTCCTCGGAAATGCCGACGACCCGGGCAACGTCAAGACGCTCGCGACCAGTCTGTTCACCGACTTCGTCTGGGCCTTCGAGATCACGGCGGTGCTCCTCGTGATCGCCGTCGTCGGAAGCGTGGTCCTCGCGCGGCGGAGCGGCCACCGGCCCCAGGTGGAGTCCGCGGAAGACGAGAGTCAGGACGAGAGGATGTCGGTGTGATCGCGCTCTCCTACCCCGACCACATCACGGCCACCTACTACCTGATCCTCGCCGCGATCCTGTTCACGATCGGCGCGGTCGGTCTGCTCGTGCGCAAGAACACGCTCGTCATGTTCATGTGCATCGAGCTCATGCTCAACGCCGCCAACCTCACGTTCGTCTCGTATGCGAACGCCATGAACGACATCAGCGGCCAGGTGATCGTCTTCTTCACGCTGGTCGTCGCGGCCGCCGAGGTCGCGGTCGGGCTCGCCATCATCATTGCCATCTTCCGCCGTCGCCAGTCGGTCAGCGCCGACGATGTCGATCTGCTGAAGGGCTAACCCAGCGATGAGTGCCCGGAACCTTCTCGATCTCGCGTGGCTGATTCCCGTCTTCCCGGCGTTCGGCGCGGTCGTGCTCTTGCTGTTCGGCAAGCGGATCGGCGAGCCCCGGGCCGGATGGTTCGCGACCGCGATGATCGGTCTGTCGTTCGTGTGCTCGGTGATCGCGTTCTTCGCGCTGCGCTCGTTGAACCCGGACGCGCGCGCGAACGTGTCGCAGGGATTCACCTGGATCCAGGCGGGAACGTTCCGCGTCGACTTCCGCTTTCTCGTCGATCCGCTCTCATCGACGATGACGCTGTTCGTCACCGGCGTCGGAACGCTGATCCACATGTACTCCGTCGGCTACATGCACGGCGACTCGCGATACTCGCGGTTCTTCGCCTACCTCAACCTGTTCGCGGCGTCGATGCTCGTCCTCGTTCTCGGATCCAGCTTCCTGTTGACTTTCATGGGCTGGGAAGGCGTCGGGCTCTGCTCGTACCTGCTGATCTCCTTCTGGTTCGAGCGCAACTCCGCGGCGGTCGCGGGCAAGAAGGCGTTCATCACGAACCGCGTCGGCGACTTCGGCTTCATGCTCGCGATGTTCCTGATCTTCCAGAAGGTCGGGACGCTCGACTACTCCGCGCTCGGGGCGGCCGGGCACCTGCCGCAGTCGACGGTGACCGCGATCGCGCTGTTGCTGTTCCTCGGCGCCATGGGCAAGAGCGCCCAGGTCCCCCTGCACATCTGGCTCCCCGACGCGATGGAAGGTCCGACTCCGGTCTCGGCCCTGATTCACGCCGCGACGATGGTGACCGCGGGCGTGTTCCTCCTCGTGCGCGCGCACGCATACTTCGATTTCTCGAACCACGCCGGCACCGTCGTCGCGTGGGTCGGTGCGATTACCGCGCTCTACGCGGCATCGGTCGCGCTCGTCCAGAACGACATCAAGCGTGTGCTCGCGTACTCCACCATCAGTCAGCTCGGCTACATGTTCCTCGCCGTCGGAGTCGGCGCGTACAGCGCCGGCATCTTCCACATGATCACGCACGCCTTCTTCAAGGCGCTGCTGTTCCTCGGCGCCGGTTCCGTGATCCACGGCATGCACGACGAGCAGGACATGCGCCGCATGGGCGGTCTCCGCAAATTCATGCCGATCACCGCGGGAACGTTCATCATCGGTTGGCTCGCGATCTCCGGCATCATCCCGTTCGCGGGTTTCTGGTCGAAGGACGAGATCCTGGCCAAGGCCTGGTCGACCCAGAACTACGCGCTGTGGGCGATCGGCGCGGTCGCGGCCCTGCTCACCGCGTTCTACATGACGCGGCAGGTGTGGCTCGTCTTCTTCGGTCCGGAGCGGTGGCGCGACGACGCGGTGCTTCTCGGTCACGAGATCGCACCTACCGAGGTCGAGGAGCCGGTGGCCGCGGCGGCCGATCACGGCGCCCCCGAGCACGGACTCGAGCCGCACGAATCGCCGTGGACCATGTACGTACCCCTGGTCGCGCTCGCCGGTTTGACCTTCGTAGGCGGTGCGCTGGATCTGCCGTTCGCGAAGGCCAAGTTCAACGTGCTCGACCGCTGGCTCGCACTTCCCGAGGCACACCCGACCTCCGGGCTCGGGGGCGTCGCGCTCTCGACGATCGCGCTCGCGATCGGTGTGATCGGCATTCTGCTCGCCATCCACTTCTACAGGAACGGACTGCGCGCCGACGGAACCGACCCGGCGGTAGAACGACTCGGCGGCTTCGCCGGTGTTCTCGAGAACGCGTGGTACATCGACTATGGGATCGCCCGGTTCGTCAGCGGTCCGGTCACCGCGTTCGCGCGGTTCCTCAGTGACGGGGTCGACAAGGCCGGCATCGACGGCGCGGTCAACGGCATCGGCACCGCCGCGCGCGAAAGTGGCGGTGGACTGCGGCGGCTCCAGACCGGTCTGGTGCGCAACTACGCACTGGCCATCGCGCTCGGCACCGTGCTTCTCCTGCTCTACGCCGCGACCCGGGTGACGTTCTGATGTCGCCGCTGATGGGCGCCCTCACCACCGCCGTGGAACCGACATCGAAGCTCGGCTTCCCGTTGCTGACGTTCCTCGTGTTCCTGCCCGCGATCGGCGCGATCGTCACCCTGCTGATGCCCGTCCGGCGCCCGGAGCTGTCGCGCGCCGTCGGCTACATCACCAGCATGGCAACGCTCGGGATGGCCCTGTTCCTCCTGACGCAGTTCGACACCAATCCACTCAACTCCGGCTTCCAACTCCTCGAGACCCATTCGTGGATCAGTCAGCTCGGCGTGCGCTGGACGCTCGGCGTCGACGGCATCAGCCTCTTCATGGTGGCGCTCAGCGCGCTGCTGTTTCCCATCGGGATCCTGGCCTCGGCCGAGGTCGAAAAGCCCAAGCAGTTCTTGGTCTGGATGCTCCTGCTCGAATCGGCGATGATCGGCGTCTTTCTCGCCCTCGACGCCATGGTCTTCTTTTTCTTCTTCGAGTTCGTGCTCGTCCCGATGTACTTCTTGATCGCGGGTTGGGGTCACGACAACCGTCGGTACGCGGCGATGAAGTTCTTCTTGTTCACGATGACCGGTTCCGCGTTCCTGTTCGCGGGGATCGTGTCGGTCGCGTTCATGCACCAGCACGCCACGCACGTGTTGACGTTCGACGTCGGCACACTCACCAACTGGGCCGCCGCGAACATCCACGGCGGAACGGCCAAGGTGCTCTTCCTCGCGTTCGTGGTCGGCTTCGCGGTCAAGGTCCCGCTGTTCCCCTTCCACACGTGGCTGCCCGACGCGCACACCGACGCGCCCACCGCCGGTTCGGTCGTGCTGGCGGGCGTCATGCTCAAGATCGGTGCGTACGGCTTCCTGCGCTTCGCGATCCCGTTCTTCCCGCAGGCCGCGGTCGACCTGGCACCCTTGCTCATCGTGCTCGCGGTGATCGGGATCACCTACGGGGCGATCGTCGCCGCGATGCAACCGAACTTGAAGCGCATCGTGGCGTACTCGTCGGTGGCGCACCTCGGCTTCGTGGTGCTCGGTGTGTTCGCGCTGACGAACCAGGGCATCTCCGGCGGCTTGTTCACGATGCTGTCGCACGGACTGACCACCGGCGCACTGTTCCTCCTCGTCGGCATGCTCTACGACCGCCGGCACACCTACGAGCTGAGCCGATTCCGCGGGATCTGGAAGGCGGCGCCGGTCTTCGGCGGTTTGTTCGTAGCCGCGACGTTCGCGTCGATCGGGCTGCCCGGCTTCTCGGGCTTCGTCGGCGAGTTCCTGTCGCTGCTGGGTGCGTTCCTCACGAGTCGGTGGTACGTGGTGGTCGCGTCGACCGGCGTGATCCTCGCTGCGGTGTATCTGCTGTGGGCGGTACAGCGCGCGTTCACCGGTGAGCCGGACGACGAGAACCGCGCCACACCCGACATCAACTTCCGCGAGCTCGTCACGGTGGTGCCGTTGCTCGGGCTCTCGCTGTTCCTCGGCTTCTATCCGAAGCCGGTCCTCGACCGACTCCAACCGTCGGTCAACGCGTTGATCCGCCACGTCGAGGCGAACAGCAACTACAAGGCGCCGACGGTACCGACCGTCGTCGCACCGCAAAAGGGAGAGGGCAAGTGATCGGCGCCGGCGCCGTTGCACCGATCGCGCACGCGCCCGTCGACTGGTTCGCGATCGCGCCCGAGATCGCGCTCTTCGGAGCGGCGATCGCCATCGTCGTCCTGCGATCCGTGGCTCGTCACGACGACCGGGTTCCGACCGCGTCGATGTTCA
The DNA here is from genome assembly GCA_025463875.1 of Actinomycetes bacterium. Lineage (GTDB taxonomy): Bacteria > Actinomycetota > Acidimicrobiia > IMCC26256 > PALSA-610 > PALSA-610. The sequence continues at coordinate 2,986 of JAODBI010000227.1, read as the reverse complement.
TCGCGATCGCGGGCGTGGCCGCAGCCGGGGTCTTCACCGGCGTGCAGTGGGGTTTCGTCCACGGCAACGGGCCGTACCAGGCGATGAGCGGGCTCGTCGCGGTCGACGGGTTCGCCGTGTTCGTGCAGTCCGTGATCCTCGGCGCGACCTTGCTCGCCCTGCTGCTGTCCGGCGGCTACCTCCGGCGGGAGAACCTCGAGACTCCCGAGTACTTGGCGTTGATGTTGTGTTCCGCCACCGGCATGTTGCTGATGGCTTCGGCCAACGACCTCGTCACCATCTTCTTGTCGCTCGAGATCCTCTCGATCGCGTTGTATGTGTTGGCCGCGTTCGATCGCAAGCGCCTCACCTCACAAGAAGCCGGGCTCAAGTACTTCCTGCTGGGATCGTTCTCGTCGGCGGTGTTCCTCTACGGCATCGCGCTGGTCTACGGCGCCACCGGTACGACCAACCTCACCGGCATCGCGAAGTTCTTCTCGAGTGTCGTGCTCCTACACGACGGCGTGTTGTTCGTCGGTCTCGCGCTCTTGCTGGTCGGCCTCGGTTTCAAGGTCGCGGCCGCGCCGTTCCACATGTGGACGCCCGACGTGTATCAGGGCGCGCCGACGCCGGTCACCGCGTTCATGGCGGCCGCGACGAAGGCCGCCGCGTTCGCGGCGATCCTGCGCGTCTTCGTCGGCGCGTTCCACGTCTACGAAGTCGACTGGCGTCCCGCGATCTTCGGGCTCGCCGTGCTGTCGCTGATCGTCGGGAGCGTCGCGGCCGTGGTACAGACCGACGTCAAGCGCATGCTCGCCTACTCGTCGGTGTCGCACGCGGGGTACATCCTCATCGGGGTGCAGGCCGCGACCGACAAGGGCACCAGCGCGGCGCTGTTCTACCTCTGCACGTACGCGGTCATGGCAACGGGCGCGTTCGCGGTCGTGATGCTCGTGGCGCGGCGCGGCGACGACCGCCACGCGCTCACCGACTACCGCGGCCTCGCATCGGCCCGGCCGGTGCTGGCCGGGCTCCTCACCTTGTTCCTTCTGGCACAGGCGGGCGTGCCGTTCACGGGCGGATTCGTCGCCAAGCTCTCGGTCTTCAGCGCCGCGATCGACGTGGGTCAGTACTGGCTGGCCGTCGTCGGCATGCTCACCGCCGTCATCGGTGCGTTCGTGTACCTGCGCATCGTGCTCGCCATGTACGCGCCGCCCGACGACGCGGCCGTGGCAGACGGTCCGCGCATCGTCGTCGACGCGGGCTCGGGCATCGCGCTCACCATCGCGGCCGGCGCGATCGTCTTCCTCGGCGTGGTGCCCGGCATCGTGCTCGACTTCGCGCACGCCGCCACCCAGCTCCTGGCCCACTAGCTCCCGATTTCGCTGCCAACTGTGGGCAGGATTTCCGGCGCCGGGCGCCATTTTTCCTGCCAACTGTTGGCAGGAAAACCGGGGTTCAGGGGAGAGCGATGACCTGTTGGACGCCGTCGGTGTTGTCGATCGCGCCGACGATCGCCCCGTCGGTTGCGCGCCGGATCTCGATCCGCCCGTCCTGCACGACGAGCAGGGCGCGGGTGTCGGCCGTCCACGAGATGGGGAGCGTCGGGCTCGGGGGTGCGACGCTCGTGGTCCTTGCGAGCGTCTGACCATTGCCGGAGTCGAGCACATACACGTCGCCCTGGTTGGTCGAGATCGCGAGTCGTGTGCCGTCCGGCGAGAAGGTGCCGAACGCGGGAACTCCGGTCAGATGGATCTGCTCGAGGCGGGGCTCGCGGACGTCGTAGATGTAGATGTTGCAGCCGCTGTTACCGCAGCCGCCCATGAAGACGACCCAGCGCGAGCTCGCTACGAGGAACTGCTCGAGTGGCAACGGGTACGAGATGGGCGTGATCGTGCCGCCCGGCGTCCTCGCCCTGTTCGACCACAGCAGCCAGCGCCCAGCGTCGTCGTACGCGACGAAACCCCCGTCGACCGCGCCGATGACATGCAGACCGGCCGGGACCGGCGCGACGGTGTCACCCTGATCGCGGCGGATCGTCCCATTGCCGAGCAGCCACCAACGACCCGGAGTGGCCGCGCGGATCGCCGTCACTCGCGCGGGAAACGGTCGGATGGAGATCGGATTGGTGGACACGAGCGTTTGCTGGAACGTCCACGCGAGCAACGACGACCCGTTCTGGTCGGTGATCGTGACGTGCCCCTCGGGCAGCGGGACCAGGGTGGGCGCGCCGCGCGCCGCGTCGAACGTGTAGAGGCGATCGTCGATCACGCTCGCGAAGCGCTCCACCCCGAGGCGCGCGAGTCCGGTTTGCAACGCGACGCCCGCGACCTTGACGTGGTCGACGCGCACGGCCGGAACCGCCGGAACCGTCGTCGTCGGTGTCGTCTCCCGAGAGGTGTGGGCGGGACGCGTCGTCAGCCCGATCGCCGCCCAGGCGGCCAGACCGCATGCGCCGACCGCGATCCAGATCCAGCGCGGCCGACCGCCCGGCCCCCGGTCGCGATCGAAGCGGGCGAGATCGCGGGTCGGCTCGAGGTCGACGGGTTCGAGATCGATGGGCTCCAGGTCGATCGGTGGGCCGTCGTCAGCCGACATGTGCCGACGGTAGGCCGCGATCTGTTTTCCGTCTACGCGAACGTCGCGATCACGAGTATCGGTCAGCCCCGAACATCGGTCAGGCGCCGCGGCGCAGACGGAAGCGGCGCCGCTGTTCGCGCACGACGGCTTCGTCGGCGTCGGCGGTCGCCAAGGCCACGGCGCGCCGGTCTGCCAACTCACGTTGGTACTCGTCGAGCTTCTTCATCGAGAGCTGGTACGCAGACTCGATGAGCGCGTGCGCGCCGGAGAAGTCGAAGAGATCGCGCCCGTCGTGCGGACGGGGAAGATCGATGATGTCGACATGCTCGATCGCGTGCCGGCGCTCGAGCTCGTAGCGCTGGTTGCGCGCGTGCATGAAGGAGGTCATCACGACGTCGAGCGGCGAGCGGACGGCATGGTCGCCCGC
>JAODBI010000180.1 GCA_025463875.1 Actinomycetes bacterium | reverse complement strand
GTCGACGGCGTTCGGGTGCAACGGTTCCCGGTCACGGGCCACCGTTCGGCCGACTTCGACGCCGCGACCGACCTCGTCGTCCGCCGCGGCCGCCGCGTCACCGCCGCCGAACAGCAGGCATGGCTCGACAAGCAAGGACCGATCGCGCCGGCGCTGGTCGAGGCGATCGCACACTCCGATGCCGACGTCATCGCCTTTCACCCGTTCCTGTACCACCCGACGGTCGCGGGCCTGCCGCGCGTCGCGGCCCGCGCGGTGCTGCATCCCGCCGCGCACGACGAACCGATGCTCCGGCTTCCGATCTACCGCGAGGTGTTCGCCGACGCGTTCGGGCTCGCGTACTGGAGCGAGCCCGAACGCCGGCTCGTCGAGCGCCGGTTCGCGATCGCGTCGAAACCGGCAGTGGTCGTCGGGCTCGGTGTCGACGCCGGTACGGGGATGGGCGCGGAGGCGCGCGCCGCGCTCGGGCTCGACGATCGCCCGTACCTTCTCTGTCTCGGACGCGTCGACGACGGGAAGGGCGCGCGGCTGCTCGCGGAGTGCTTCGCCCGGTACAAGGACCGTCGGGGCGGAGATCTCCGCCTCGTGTTCGCCGGACCCGTGGCCAACGAACCGCCGCCGCACCCCGACATCGTCACGGTCGGCGCCGTCGACGAGGCCGTGAAATGGGGCCTGCTGCGGGACGCGTTCGCGCTGGTCTCGCCGAGCGCGTTCGAGTCGTTCTCCATCGTGCTCATGGAGGCGTGGTGCGTCGGTACGCCGGTGCTCGTGAACCGCCGCTGCGACGTGACGCTCGACCACGTGCAGCGATCGGGTGGCGGCCTCGCGTTCGGCGACTATGCCGAGCTCGAGGTCGCGTTGGATCGCCTCGCCGCGCAACCCCAACTGCGGACCGCGCTCGGCCGCGCCGGACAGTCGTTCGTCGACGGTCACTACCGCTGGTCGGACGTGATCGGGCGCTACGCGACCTTCCTCCAATCCGTCAGCGCCCGCGCCGACGCCCGCGCGTCGTAAACGGCCGGCCGTGGTTCAGGACGCAGCGGGCGTACGACACAGGTACGCGAGGAAGTAGCAGTCCTCGATCTCGGCGTACACACCGTGTTTGGCCGCGACCTCGGTCACGTCGAACTCGCCGTTCGCCATCGACTCGTCGGCGAGGCTGAGCCCATACGCGCCGACGACATCGAAGCCCGCGTCGGTGAGCAGACCCGACAGGTGCTCGTGCGTGTACTCGAGCTTGTGGTCCGGGTTCGAGAGCACGTCGGCGCCCAGCTGCAGCGCGGTCACGCGCCGGTTCGGAGTGTCGAGGCAGAACCAGCCGCCGGGGACGAGCACCCGCCTCACCTCGGCGAGCATCTTCTGGGCCTCGTCCTCGGTGATGTGCTCGATCGTCTGCCCGCTGAAGACGAGGTCGAACGACGCGTCGGGATAGGGCGAGAGGTCGACCATCGAGTGGTACCGGTACTGCACCGGCCCGCAGCGCGAGCCGACGGTCTCCGACGACGCCATGTACCCGTACAGATCGTGACGCTCGCCGCCCGGCAGATCGATGATCGTCAGGAGCTCGAACGGATAGGGGTAGCCCATGGAGACCAGCGCGCCCGCGTCCTCGGCCTGATCGGTCCCACCGAGGTCGAGGATCCTCGACGCCCGCGGCAGCATGCGCACGAAGTCACAGCGCGACTGGTGCAACGAGCGCAGGACGTTCTGATACGGCACGTCGACGCGCAGCTCCATCGACGTGATGAGCTCGTCGAGCACGCCATCGGGCGTGAGCTTCCTCTCCTCGAGCACGGTCAGATAGTTCTGCAACCCGTGCGGGTCGGGGTCGCGGCGCAACACGATCTGGAACGCCGCGCGCACGAACCGCTCGGGCAAGGCGTTGCGAATGTCCCAATCACCACCGAACAGCAGCCGGTCGCGCGTGCGCACCCGCCAGATGTGGATGGCATCTTGCGCGCGCCGAGGCAGGAACCGGCCGAACCGGTTCACGTGTCTACGGGAGCTTGGTCTATGGGGACTTGGTCGACGGTCACCGAACCCAACGCCGCCTCCACGCGCGCCAGATCCTCGGCGTCGGCAACGCGTTCGCCGAATCCGAATCGCTTCTCGACGTCGGCGATCTCCGACGCGGAGCGCTGATCAGCGGTGACGACGGGCGCGCCCGGAACCCGCAACACGTAGAGGTTCCAGTACTTCGTCAGCCCGAGCCGCGCGAGATGCGGATGGATGCGGCGCTCGAGCGCGCCGTCGCGCACGAATCCGGCGACCTCGAATTGGCGCGTCCACCAGCCGAACGACGCGATCGTCAGGTGTCCCTCGACGGGTGCGCCGTCGGCGTCGCGGTAGAGATCGTCGTACGCGACCGGTCCTTCATACGCGTCACCGAGCGACCGGTAGTGGTCGAGCCGTTCGGGACGCACCTTCACGTCGAACCAGCCGCCGGGCCCGTTCGCGTTCGGACCGAACGAGGGAATCGTCGCGATCACATACCCGGTCGTCATGCGCCGAACCTCGCGCAACGCCCGGGGAACGACTTCGGGGGGCAGATGCTCGAGCGTCTCGAAGAGCGAGACACCTTCGAACGCACCCCGCCCGAACGGCAGACGATGCAACAGGTTGCCGTAGCGCACGTGACCGCGCGCGCCGAGCGCGGCGTGGTCCAACGCGTACTGGCTGACGTCGACGCCGCGCGCGTCGAGCCCGAGCTCACGTTCGGCCTCCACGAAGAACCCGAACGCGCACCCGATGTCGAGCGTCGTGCGCACGGGAAGGAATCTCCACACGAGGTAGGCGCCCTCGTCGGCGTGCGTCGCGGTGCGCGTGTATTCGGCGGTACCGATCTCGAGGGGCTGCTCGACGCGGCCGCCGCCGGCGTCGCCGTAGTACCCCTCGGTGTACAGGTCGTCGTGGAGAGCACGCTCCAGCTCACGCGCACCGATCTCGACGATCCGGCGGAAGCGGGGCCACCGCGCCGCGCCTTCGCGCAGGGCGCGCCGGACCGGCGCGACCAGCAGCTCGCGTACGCTCACGCGCCGGTGCCCGGACCCGGGCCGGCGGCCTGGGCCTCTTGCGCGGGGTCGACGAACTTCACGTCGAGCGGGACCGACACGAGCCCGCTCGTCTGCGACGGGTTCATCACTTCGAAGCTCGTCTGTTGCTCGCGCCAGTCGTACACAGTTCCCTCGTCGACCGACTGGATCGCGAGCGTGACGAGGTACGTGCCGTCGAGCAGAGGAACGCGGTGGAACTCGAACGACATCTCGCCGGCGCCGTCGGCGGGCGGCACATCGATT
>JAODBI010000154.1 GCA_025463875.1 Actinomycetes bacterium | reverse complement strand
ATTGCGACGCCACGACGTGCAATCCACTCGCGAGCCAGGCGTTCGAGCAGTGGCAGAACAACGACCCGTCCACCGACGGTGTCGGGCGCTACGGGAGCGTCCTCCTCGACGGCGGTCGGGTTCTCTTCCTCTGGACGGAAGGGATCGCGTTTCGTTCACCTCTCCTGATGCCGGACGGTCCCGGGAAGAGGGTGCTGGGCCCGAAGCAGAAGGCATGGTTCCTCCGCCAGCTCGCCACGACGAGGGCCAAGCTGGTCATCGTCGCCTCGCAGACGTCGATCGGTCACGTCACGGGAAGCGACTGGGCGCCCTATGCGACGGAGCGGGCCGAGGTCATCCGTGCGTGCCAGACGTCCCCCGCCCAGCATGTGCGCTTCGTCAGCGGCGACTACCACCACGCCTGCTGGGCACGGTTCGACAACAAGGTCGCAGAGTGGGTGGCCGCGCCGATGGCCGAGTTCCCCGAGCCGGCCTACGCCCGCGGCACCCTGGTCCAGGCGGGGGCGGAGGCGGCCATCGGTCCCGGCTTCCCGAGCCGTCCCCAGGCTCTCAGCTCCGAAGGTGAGGCCGCGATGAACAATGCGTCTTCCGTCGGGCGGGTGAGCATCGACGGCCCGCGTGGCGTGGCGACGTTCGAGGTGCTCGACAATCGGGGCCGCGTCCGCGTCGACGGCAAAGGGTTCTCGTTCCACGAGAGTGTCCGCTACGCGTAACGGACGGATCGGCCGTGAAGGTCCGATCCGAATGTTCGTGCGTTTCTGCGTGGTTCTCGTCGTCGGCTACGGCGTGATTCGCCGCCGGCCGGGGAAATCTCTAACGTTTGGGTCGCGGAGTCGGGTCAGTGGATCCTCGAACGACGCGCGCGTTCCGCGTGCCGCGTCGGCGTTGACGAGCGGGTCCTCGCGCTCTGCAGTGCAAACGAGCCAGAGGATCCGGATGGGCCGCAGACGCGAAGAGATTGCGTTGGTGGGAGTTCACGAAGAGGTCGCGCCTCTGCCACTCGTCGCCGCGCGTGCCGAGCGCTCGCCGCGACTCGTGCGCTTCTTACGATTCGTACGTTTCTCGCTGGTCGGGGTGTCCGGCATCGTCGTGAACGAGGCGGCCCTGGCGCTCTTCGTCGGTGTCTTCCACGTGAACTATGTGGTCGGCGCGTTGCTGGCGACCCCGTGCTCGACATTGTGGAATTTCATCCTGCTCGAGATCTGGGTGTTCAAGAACACGTCACACCGGCATCGGCGTTGGCACCGTTGGCTCATGTTGATGGTCGTGAACAACATCGCCAACTTTGCGACACTCCCGCTCCTTGTTCTGTGCACGAGTGTCTTGGGCATCAACTACCTCATCAGCAACCTCTTCACGCTCATACTCGTTGTCGTGGCGCGCTTCGCCCTCGCCGACCGCATCTGGGCGCCGGCCCTCGACACCGAAGCGCCCTCGATCAAGGCCTGAGCGGCCTCCTGGCGCCGCAACGGGGCTCGCCGGGCCATCCCCGAGGTCAGGCGCGGGGCGGGTCATCATGGGCGAAGTGCGAAGAAAGTTGACCCCCGTCACGTCACGTTCACGCGGGCGCACCTCGCGTCAAAAGCCACAGGAGAGGGTAAGATTCACCTGGTTAACTCGTCTCGGCGGCGGTCGATGGGAACACGTAGAAGTGTGTTCTTGAACCTCTGACTCCCGGGAGCAGCCTCGATGACTCCAAACCAGGACCCTGCCTTTCCAGGCCCAGGCAAGGTCACGCGGATCTCACCGGAGTCTCGTCCCCGGCCCGATGCCGCCTGGACCGTCTACGACGACGTCTTCATGCAACTGCGTGACCGGGGCTGGGTGAAGGGCGTGACGCGGAGGGGCGACGCCATGTGCCTCGTCGCCGCGATCGATGCCGCGGTCGGAGTCGACGACCCGCTCACCGGAACAACGGCCGCGAAACTCGCCCGCGCGGGTCGGGTCGGCGCCCATCTCCGCGACATCATCGGCGTCCGCAACCTTGCGGCCTGGTCGGATGACCCCTCGCGCACGCTCGAGGAAGTCCTGCAGCTTCTCTCCGAAGCCTCGGTCGCGTTCCCCGAAGACTGACCCGCGCGCCGCCGGCGAGGAACGCGCACGCGCGATCCGCTTCATCCGTCGCGCCTCGATGCCGGAATCGCGTTGTCCGGGTCGGGCATGTCGCGTCACAGAGTCACGTCGCCGCGTCGCGTGACCAAAATCGCAACCACTCGGCGCGCGACGCGAGTGGGCGCGGGCCCGTTTTGACCCTTGACAAGAAGCTGACATGGGCGTCAATGAGAGGGCGTGTATTCGCAAATGTTCCGTCCGTTCACATAAAGACGAATTCCCGTGGCCGAAAAGTGCACGTTGAGTGGCCAATGCTTTGACAGGAGTAAAACGTTCCCGTACGTTGCCCCCTGGGAGTCAGTGGGTGGGCGCGTCGCAGGGCGCGGGGTTGTAGGAGGCCTGGCTTTGTCCAAGTGGTTTCTTCAGGCGCGCTCTAACGGCGCCGATTCAGTAACTGTTTTGTCGCCGGTCGACCACGTCACGCGCGAATCGCGCTATGCGTGGTCACCTGATGACGGGCCGTCGAGCTCTGTCGAGATTCCGGACGTTTGTGTGATCGTTCCGACGAGGAATGAAGGCACCAACGTGCGGCCACTCGTCGCTCGATTGGTCGCGGCGCAACACGGTGTGTCGACCGAGGTGATCTTCGTCGACGACAGCGATGACGACACGCCGAAGATCATCGATGCGCTCATCGAAGATCTCGCGCAGACGATCACGATCCGGATGCTCCACCGACCGGGCGGCACACGTCGCGGTGGACTCGGGGGCGCAGTCGTCGAGGGCATGCGGGTGGCGCGGGCGCCGTGGGTCTGCGTCATGGACGCCGATCTTCAGCACCCGCCCGAGCTCGTGGCGTCGCTGCTCGCGACGGCGAAAGCGAAGAAGGCGAATCTGGTGGTTGCCAGCCGCTACTGCCCCGAGGGGAGCGCGGCCGGCCTTTCGCCGAAATCCCGGGTCCTCGCATCGCGGGGAGCCGCCGCGACGGCGCGAATGCTCTTTCCCCGACGGCTGCGTGGCATGACCGATCCGATGAGCGGTTTCTTCATCGTCGAGAAGAAGGCCGTCGACCCCGAGGTGCTCAAGCCGAGCGGATTCAAGATCCTGCTCGAGCTCGCAGTCCGGACTCAGGGTCTGCGTGTCGCCGAGGTCGGGTATTCGTTCGGCGATCGTCAGGGCGGGCAGAGCAAGGCCGGAGCGCGCGTCGGCATGAGCTACGTCGCCCACCTCGGGCGGCTGCGCAGCGACACCCTTCGACCGAAGCGCTCGCGCGGCACGAGTACGACCCACCGCTACGACATCCACGGCATCGTCCGGGTCGAATCGGAGGGCAAGCTCCCCGAGCTCGAGGCGTTCCGGGTCAGTTCGCTCCCCGGGGAGGCCGACATCTCCGTGCGGATCGGCGCGCTGCCGCCGCACGCGAACCTGCCGGCACCCGAAGTGGACAATCCGTTTCACGTGTCGATGCGGTACGAGGAGATCGGGAACTTCGGCTTCGGCGCCGACATCGCGATCCGCGAGCGGGTGAGCGTTCTTGCCACCCCGCTTCTCGCACACTCACCGCACGTGCTCTACACGAACCTCGTCGAGCCGATCCTCCGGTGGGAATTCGTTCGGCGGGGCTACGCCCTCGTCCACGGAGCGTGCATCGTCCAGGGTGACGACGCGTACCTCATCACGGCGCGCACCGACACCGGCAAGACGACGACGATGCTGAAGCTTCTCGACGACTTCCCGTACGAGTTCGTCTCCGACGACCTCACGCTGGTGTCTTCGAGCGGCGACGTCCGTCCGTATCCGAAGCCGTTGACGATCAGCAGTCACACGCTCCAGGCGGTGAAGCGGCACCGGCTGACGTGGCGGGAACGCGCAACGCTGCCGGTACAGAGTCGGTTGCATTCACGCAGCGGACGGCGCTTTGCGTTCGTACTCTCGAAACTCCGGCTGCCGGCCGCGTCGATCAATGCCTTGGCGCAGCTGCTCATCCCGCCGCCGAAGTATCCCGTTCAGCGCCTCGTGCCGGGTGTTCAGATCGCGACCAGTGCCAAGGTGAACGGTGTGTTCATCATTCACCGGAGCGACGAGAACCTCGAGTGGCTGGATCCGGAGACGACTCTCGACATCGTGCTGGCGAACACGGAGGACGCCTACGGTTTCCCGCCGTACCACACGATCGAGAACTTCCTGCTCACCGGGGCGCCCGAGAACCTGCGTGAGATCGAACGGCAGATCATCGCCGGAGCGCTCGAGAACGCGGCCTCGGCGATGATTCCGAGTCGGTCGTACGACTGGGCGAGCCGTATTCCCGGGCTGATCGAGCTGATCGTCGGGAAGCGCGCGGCATCGGTGTCCTCGGACCAGGCGGTTCAGTCCGCGCCGTCGGTCACGTTGCCGACGAGCCCGGATGCGATCAGCGACCTCAGTGACTAGTGGCGGGTGGTTCGCGGCACGATCGCGCTCGAGCGCGCATCGATCGACGTAGTCAAGTGAGCATGTCGAGGCCGCGCTTGGTCGTGGTCCAGGATCCACCCGCGGTGCATGTCGTGGATCCGCCGGAAGAACCGATCGTCACCCATGACCCGGTGACACTGCGGCCCAGTTTGGTGCGGCGGCATGTGACCTGGGCACGGGTGACGATCGGTGCCTGCTTGATGGTGATCGTTTCCGTCGCCACCTTCCTGAGGCTCTACGGGCTCGATCGCGTCGGCTTCAACAGCGACGAGGCGGTATACGCGGGGCAGGCCGCGTCGATTGCCCACGTGAAGGAGCTGACGCCGTTCTTTCCCATCTATCGCGCGCACCCGCTCCTGTTCCAGGCGTTGCTGTCGGTCTTCTATCGCTTCGAAGTAAGCGACTTCATCGGCCGCCTCCTTGCGGTGCTGTTCGGCCTGGCGACGGTCGTGCTCGGCTATTCGCTCGGACGGGCGCTGTACGGGCGTCGAGCGGGACTCGCGACCGCCGCGATTCTCGCCCTCATGCCGTACCACGTCATCACGAGCCGGCAGGCCCTCCTCGACATCACGGAGACGTTCTTCGCGACGTTGGCGCTCTACGCGCTCGTTCGATACGGGACCTCGAAGAAGTCCATGTGGTTGTACGCCAGCGGGGCTGCGCTCGGTCTGACATTCCTGTCGAAGGAGACCGGGATCGTCCTCGTGGCGGCCGCCGTGTGCTTCCTGGCCTTGTCGCCGGATGTGCCCGCACGGTCGCGCGATCTCATCGGATCTCTGTTCGTGTTCATCGGCATCACGGTGGCGTACCCGCTGTCGATCGCACTCGGGGGTGCGACGACCACCGGGAGATCCTTCTTCGTCTGGCAGCTCCTGCGGCGGCCGAATCACAGCCTCTTCTTCTATTTCGGTACCGCGCTTCCGGCTATCGGGCTGCTCGTCATCGTCGTCGCCCTCGCGGGCCTCGTACTGCACCGGCGAGCCCGCTCGTGGCGGGAGACCCTTCTCCTGTCGTGGATCCTCGTCCCGCTCGTCTTCTTCACGCTCTGGCCGGTGAAGGGTTTCCAATATCTGCTACCGATCGCGCCGGCGGTGGCCGCGCTCGCCGCGCGCACGCTGAGTCGGCTTCCCTTGCGCCGGGGTGTGCCGGTTCCCAAGATCCTGCTCAGCGCTCTGCTCCTGACGACCATCGGCGGCACGCTGCTCGTGTCGAGCTGGTCGCGCATCGAACCGACGACCGGCACAGTTCTGCTCGCGGGATCGGGCGGCTTGCCCGGGGGCCGCGAATCCGGCGACTGGCTGCGCTCCAATGTCGCGCCCGACGCCCGGCTCCTCGCGCTCGGACCGTCGATGGCAAACGTGTTGCAGTTCTACGGAAACCGCAAAGTGTGGGGGCTGTCGGTGAGTACGAACTCACTGCACCGCAACCCGGTCTACCAACCACTCCCGAACCCGGACGTGGCGATCCGGCGTGGCGAAATTCAGTATCTCGTGTGGGACGCGTACTCGGCCGATCGCTCGCCAAAATTCGCGACGCAGCTACTCAAGTACGTCAACCGGTTTCACGGCCGCGTCGTGCACGCGGAATCGGTGAAGAGCGGCAACAAAGTGACACCCGTCATCACGATCTACGCGGTTCGACCGTGAATCGCGTCATCTGTTTCTTGTCCGTCGTCCTGGTGTGGGCCGGGTTGCTGACGTCGCCCGCCGGCGCCGCTTCGACTGCGAGCTCGACGAAGACGCCCATCAAACATTTCGTCACGTTGATGCAGGAGAACCACTCCTTCGACAACTACTTCGGGACGTTCCCGGGTGCAAATGGGATTCCGCCGACCGCCTGCATGCCGAAGGACCGCCGCGGCCTTCCGAGTGGTTGCATCAAGCCGTTCTCGATCGGCGGACGCGCCAGCGAGAATCTTCCGGACAGCCGCGCGGTCTTCAACAACCAATACGCGCGAGGCGCGATGGACGGCTTCGTTTCCGCACTCAGCGCCCGCGCCGTGACGGCCGACCTCACCATGGCGCACTATGACGAGAGTGACATTTCCTACTACTGGGACGTCGCCCGCCAGTACGTGCTGTTCGACAACTACTTCTCGTCGGCCAGCGGCGGGAGTCTCTGGAATCACATGTTCTGGATGACGGGAACCCCGGGGAACCCGAAAGCCGAGAAGGTCCCGGCCGGCGGCTTCGGTTCTCTTCCCACCATCTTCGACCGGTTGAACGCCAAAGGCGTTTCCTGGAAGGTGTACATCCAGAACTACAAGCCCGCGGAGACGTTCCGCGTCAAGGGCCCCGAACCCGCGCAGGTGATTCGGGCGCCGATCCTGGCGTTCGCCCGGTTCGTCGACGATCCGAGGCTCTCGGCGCACGTCGTGCCCCTGGACGACTACTACTCGGATCTCGCCAAGGGCACGCTGCCCGCCGTTTCCTACGTCGTGCCGTCCGGACCGAGCGAGCACCCGCCGGGAAGGGTCCAGAGCGGCGAGGCCTTCGTGGGCAACGTCGTCACGGCCCTGAAGTCGAGCACGGCGTGGCCCTCGTCGGCCTTCATGTGGAGCTACGACGACTGGGGTGGCTGGTACGACCATGCATCCCCGCCGAAGAACGCCGACGGGTTCGGGCTCGGCTTCCGAGTTCCCGCGCTTCTCGTCAGTCCCTACGCGAAACGCGGCGTCGTCGACCACACCCAGCTCGAGCACACGTCGATGCTCAAGTTCATCGAGACCAACTGGGGGCTGCCGGCCCTCGGCACCCGCGACGCCGGCGCCAATGATCTGAGGTCGGCGTTCGATTTCGGCCAACCGCCGCGACCACCCCAGCTCTTGTCCAGTGAAGCGCCCTCACCGAACGTCGTCAGCGGGAAGTCGGCGATCATCTATCCCGCCTATGGCGGCGCGGTGCTCGTGGCTCTCGCGTTCCTCGGAGTAGCGGCGTTCAGGACGCGCCGCCGTAAGCGTCGGGCCGCGGCATGAAGGCGCGATCCGTCCGGGCGCTCGGCTTCTTGTCGGTGCTGGTCGTCGCTCTGCTCGCCGGCGCGAGTCCGGCGTGGTCCGCGGGCCCGACGTCGGGCGCGACTGCCGCGCCGAGCGTTCGTCCGTTGACGATTCAGACCGTGCCGGCCGTGCCCTATGCGCGATTCAACCTCGACGGTCAGATCCTCGTGACCGGTGTGGACGGCACGGTGCGCACCACGACGACCAAGGCGCAGCGCGACGAACTGGCGACGAACCAAGCCGCGCACCTGACGGTCGCATCGCCGACCCTCGCGATCCGTCCGGGGGTTCGGGCGACGTTCGCGGGCTGGTACGACGGCGGATACCACTTCAGCCGTTCGAACAAGAGCGGCCAGGTCCTGCGGGCGGCATTCGACTTCGATTTCCTCACGTCCTTCTCGTTCGTGCGCCCCAACGGCACGAAAGTCCAACCGGCCGGTCTCTCCGGGATCCAATTGCACTCCGAGGGCGGCAGCACGATCGACCTGCAGAAGGTCGCGCCGGTGTGGCTGCGAGGCATCAAGGTGGCGTCCAACGCCGGCCATCTCGGGGTCAACGACGTCGAATACAAGATCTCGAGCGTCAAGCTCAACGGCAACAACGTCGTTCACGTCGACCAGCAGCACTTCGTGCCGGCCCACGGCCAGAACGTGATCGTCCAGCTGTTGCTCTTCGACGTGACCCTGACCGTGAACGACGCATTCTTCGGCTTCAGCCAGGGCTCGGCGATCGACCTCAAGTACGCCGATGGCACCGTCAAGCATGCTCCACTCCAACACGGGTCGGTCACGCTCACTGATCTTCCGCGCGGCGACTACGCGCTCACGGTGCATGCGCCCGGCATGACGTCGGACAAATCTCTCTCCATCTCGCGCAATCAGACCGCGGACCTGCAGGTGATCAGCTGGGTCGACCTCGCGGTGTTGATCGGCGCACTCCTTCTCCTCTGCGCGGGTCTGTTCCTCATCGCCCGATCGCTCCGACACGGTCGCCTGGCGTCACGGAAGAGAACAGCTGACCAATCGATCACGCTCGAAGAACGGGTCTTGGAGCGTTCGGCGCGAACGACTTAGCTGAAGTGGGAAAACTTCTCGTTGCCGCACTGATCCTGATCGCCGGGGCGACATCCTCGACGATCGTCGGTGGTCCGGCCCGAGCGCTGCCGGCCGACGGCGTCTCCGCCCACGCGGCACCCGTGTTCGCGTACTACTACATCTGGTTCGATCCTTCGTCGTGGAATCGGGCCAAGACCGACCTGCCGGTGCTCGGGAAGTACTCGAGTGACGATCCGGATGTCATGCGCCAGCAGATCGTGTGGGCGAAACAAGCGGGCATCGACGGGTTCATCGTGAGCTGGAAGCACACTGCGACGTTGGATCGCCGGCTCGGTCGGCTCATCGACGTGGCCGAAAGTGAGCACTTCTCGCTCGAGGTGATCTACCAGGGCCTCGACTTCGACAGGAAGCCCCTGCCCGCCGCGCGCATCGCGGCCGACTTCCGGTACTTCTCACAGACGTTCGCCTTGCGCGCCCCGTTCCGCGCCTTTGCCAAGCCGGTGATCATCTGGTCGGGAACCTGGATGTACAACACTGCAGACATCGCGCGTACAACTGCGCTGGTTCGACCGGCGGTCATGGTGCTCGCGTCCGAGAAGAGTGTCGCCGGCTACGAGCGCCTGGCCGATTCGGTCGACGGGAACGCCTATTACTGGTCCTCCGTCAATCCGGACACGAACAGCAGCTACCTCGAGAAGCTCGTTGATCTCTCGAATGCAATTCACGGTCGCGGCGGCCTATGGATCGCGCCGGCGGCGGTCGGTTTCGATGCCCGTCAGATCGGCGGCACCACCGTCGTCGACCGGCAGAACGGTGACGTGCTCAAGCGCGAGCTTGCAACCGCGAACGCGTCGGCTCCCGACGCGCTCGGGTTGATCAGCTGGAACGAGTTCAGCGAGAACTCGCAGATCGAACCGAGTAGGAACTTCGGCTTCCGGTATCTCCAAGTGCTGGCGTCGTCTCTCGGGCAGCTGACGAAATTCCCGACGGCCGGCGGCGCGAGCGATACCACGGATTCCAGCTCTCCGGGCACCGGGTTCCCAACTGGCCTGATCGTCGCGCCGGTCGCGCTCGTCTTCGGGCTGCTCTCGATCTTGGCACTGTCCCGCCGTACGCAGAACGCGGGAGACGCGCGCGCCGCACGCCGACTCTCGAGGCGGGAAGAACGCGAACGCCGACGCATCGCGAGAATGCGGCGCCAGCGCCGAGTGCGCCGCGTGCGAAGTCATTCCCGAGTGCGTTGAGTCGGCCCTCTGGTCGGAATCGCCGCACGTCACGAACCGGTTGCAGCGCGAGCCGACCACGCTTAGGTTGAAACCACGTCGAGCGTTCTGACTCGGCCCCTGGAGAGGCACCCCCCATCCACCCGGGGTGCCTCTTCGCGTCTGCGACCTTCGATCGGAACCTGCCCGTGGGACGCGTCCGCTTTCGGCGCGTGGCGCCAGACGGGCGCCAAACCCGATGGTTCACGATGCGCTCAGGTCCGTCGGGACGTGGCTCGACGGGTGAGCGAAAGGCGCGACTTCCATGGAGACTCGAACCGACCTGCTTTCTGACGACATGCTGGCCCGCTTCGACGAGCGGGCGCCTCTGTACGACCGGGAGAACCGTTTCTTCACGGA